>JBDTDI010000172.1:0-7901 GCA_039923155.1 Mycobacteriaceae bacterium
CCCGGCCAGGGCGCGGGCCGCGGTGGGCCCGACGTGGCGGATGCTCAGGCCCACCAGGACCCGCCAGAGCGGGCGGTCCTTGGCGCTGTCGAGACGGTCGAGGAGCTTGGCACCGTTGGCGGAGAGAGAGCCTGCCTTGGTCCGGAACAGCTCCGTGGCCAGCAGGTCCTCGGAGGTCAGGGAGAACACGTCGCCCTCGTCGGTGATCACCCCTGCCTTCAGCAGCGCTACCGCGGCCTCGTAGCCGAGCCCCTCGATGTCGAACGCGCCCCGGCCGGCGACGTGGAACACCCGCTCCCGCAGCTGCGCCGGGCACGAGCGCGAGTTGGGGCACCGCAGGTCGGCGTCCCCCTCCTTGGCCGGGGCCAGGGTGGTGCCGCACTCCGGGCAGCGGGTGGGCATCACGAACGCCCGCTCGGTGCCGTCGCGGGCGTCCACGACCGGGCCCAGGACCTCGGGGATGACGTCGCCGGCCTTGCGGATGGTGACCGTGTCGCCGATGAGCACGCCCTTGCGCACGACCTCGGCGGCGTTGTGCAGGGTCGCCAGGCTGACGGTGGACCCGGCGATCAGCACCGGTTCCATGAACGCGAAGGGGGTGACCCGGCCGGTGCGGCCGACGTTGACCCGGATGTCGCGCAGCGTGGTGACGGCCTCCTCCGGCGGGTACTTGAACGCGATCGCCCAGCGTGGGGCGCGCGAGGTCGAGCCGAGGCGGCGCTGCAGGGCGACGTCATCGACCTTGACCACCAGGCCGTCCATCTCGTGGGTGGGGTCGTGGCGGTGCTCGCCCCAGTACTCGACCCGCTCCAGGACCGCGTCGATGCCGCGGACCCGCTCGGTGTCCGGGCTGACCGGCAGACCCCAGGCGGCCAGCGCCCGGTAGGCCTGCGACTGCTCGGCCGGCTCGAAGCCGACCCGCCGGCCCAGCCCGTGGCAGATCATCCCGAGCCGACGCCGCGCGGTGACCGCCGGGTTCTTCTGTCGCAGCGAGCCCGCCGCGGAGTTGCGCGGGTTGGCGAAGGGGGCCTTGCCCTCGGCCACGAGGGACGCGTTCAGGGCCGCGAAGTCGTCGAGGCGGAAGAAGACCTCGCCACGAACCTCGAGCAGCTCGGGCACGGGGAACTCCTCGGTGGCGGTGAGGGTCTCGGGGATGTCGTCGATGGTGCGGGCGTTCAGGGTCACGTCCTCGCCGGTGCGCCCGTCCCCACGGGTGGCGCCCCGGACCAGCTTCCCGTTCTCGTAGACCAGGTTCAGCGCGACCCCGTCGATCTTGAGCTCGCACAGGTAGTCCAGGTCGTGGCCCACCTCGGTGACCACCCGCCCGGCCCACGCGCGCATCTCTTCGGCGTCGAAGGCGTTGTCCAGGCTGAGCATCCGCTCCAGGTGGGGAGCCTCGGTGAACCCGGTCTCGAAGCCACCGCCCACCAGCTGCGTGGGCGAGTCGGGGGTCCGCAGCTCCGGGTGCGCCCGCTCCAGCGCGGTCAACGCCTTGAGCAGCGTGTCGAAGTCTCCGTCGGAGACGATCGGGGCGTCACGCACGTAGTAGCGAAACTGGTGGGCGCGGACCTCCTCGGCCAGCTCGCTCCACTGCTGGCGCACGTCACCGTCGCCCGCACCCTGCTTCTGCTCGCTCACCCGCCAAGATTACCGAGCGGCACCGACATCCCGCCGCCCGATGATCAGGTCACACACCACCGTCGCCATCGCGACCACACCGCTCCACGCCGGCCACCCCATGTCGTTGTCCACCACCTCGGTGACCACGAGGAAGCCGAGCACCACCAGAAGCGCCAGATGTGCGTACCAGCGCGTGCGGGCGCCGCGGACGGCGGACTCCTCGGTCTGGGCGGCGATGATGCGCGCGTAGGTCTCCGGGGTGCCGAACTCCTCGGTCGGGTGCCCCGCCCCGGACGCGGCCACGTGCTGACGGGCCTCGGCCACCACGCTGCGGGTGGTCCGTGCCGAGAGGTGGTGCCGCCCCCGCAGCAAGCCGGACAACCGGGCGAACCACGTTGGCGCGTCGACCTCCGTCGGCACCGGCTCCGCGCGGCGGTTCGACCACCGCGCACCCCACCCCATCGACCCGACAGCGACGACGACCAGCCCCACGGACGGCACCTGGGCCAGCACCCGGTCGTGGCCCGGTGCGGTCATCGACAACGCGACGACGCCGAACAGCCCACCGAAGCCCACCAGGCTGGCGATCACTGCGACGCGCAGCTGTCCGCCCTGCCCACCACCGGTGAACACCCAGCGCGAGCGCGGTCCCCAGCACCAGGACGGCGGCGACGCCGAGCCCGCTCGGGGTCACGGGCATGCTCCGTCCTGAGTGGATGAGGATCATCGGGGTGGCCACCAGACCGAGGACGCCGACGACGATGAGGGCACCGGTGAACACGTCGGTCCAGGACTCCTTGTCCCCCGCAGAGTGAATCCCCCCAGGAACCTCCGCAGCGATGCTTCGCGCGTGCTCCTCCGGGGTGCCGAACAGCTCCTCCGCGGAGGTCCCGCTGTCGATCACCGCCGCCAGCGCGACCTCCAGGTCGTCGTGAACCTCCTGCACCGGGACCCCGCACCGCTCCGCGGCGAGCAGGACCCCCATCGACCACCGGGCGTCCTCCCGTGTGGGCCACTGCAGCTCCTTCTCCACCTCAGACCACCTCCGCCCCGGCGTGCACGAGCCGGCCAACGGCCAGCGCCGAGTCGTGCCACGGCCCGGTCAGCGCCGCCAGCCGACGTCGGCCGTCCTCGGTCAGCACGAACACCTTGCGGCCCGGTCCGGCGACCCCCTCACGCCACGCCGACGTCACGGCGCCCTCGGTCTCCAGCCGGTTCAGGACCGGGTACATCGCGCCCCCCTTCACCCGTCCGACCCCGGCATCGGCCAACCGGGTCACGATGGCGTAGCCGTGCGCCTCGCCCTCGGCGAGCGCAGCCAGCGCACACAACGGGAGGACGCCGCGCAACCACTCCGTCGCGACCCGATCGACATCCATCCTCTGATCGTCTGCGCGACTACTCGGAATGTCAACTAGTAGGACCGCTACCAGCCGACCGGAGGCTCGGCGAAGGCCGCCGACAGCTCGGTGGCCAGCGTCAGTGCCCGTCGCGCCCACTGCGGGCTGGCCCCCGCGAGGCCACACGCGGGGGTGACGAGGACCTGGTCGGTGAGGACCTGGCGGGCGAAGCCGAGCCGGTCCACCAGGCGAAGCGCGGGCTCGGCCAGCTCGTGCAGGCTGGGTGGCGCGCCCTTCTCGCGGGACGGCACGAGGCCCAGGCCCAGGTGCACACCGGCCTGCAGCAGCTCGCCGATGCCGTCGAGGTCCGCGCTGGTCAGCACCGACGGGTCCAGCAGCACGCCGCCCACCCCGGTGGCGCGCAGCACGTCCATGGGCGCGGCCGGGGAACAGCAGTGCACCAGGGTGGCGCCGGGGGCGGCGGCGAGCACCGTGCGCAGGCCTGCCTCGACGTCCGGGGCCGGCACCTCCCGGACGGTGTCGAGGCGGGACACCCCGGCCAGAGACCCGGTGAGCACGGCCGGCAGCAGGGGTTCATCCAGCTGCACCACCACTGCAGCACCGGTCCGGCGGGCGACCTCGGCGGCGTGGCGGGCCAGCCCCTCGGCCAGCGACGCCGTGAAGTCGGTGACCGCGCCGACATCGGTCAGCACCCGGTGCCCACCGTGCAGCTCGAGCGATGCGGCCAGCGTCCACGGTCCCGCGACCTGCACCTTCACCGACACCGGGGCACGACCGGACTGCTCGATCGCCTGCTCCAGCGCATCGAGGTCGTGGCGCAGCAGGTCGTGGGCGCGGCGGTGGTCACGACCGGGCGCGGCGGCGACGCGGTAGCCGGTCGGGGCGACCTCGACGGCCAGGTCGACGAGCAGGGCGGCGGTGCGCCCGATCATGTCGGCGCCGACACCTCGCCCGGGCAGCTCCACCAGGTGCGGCAGTGCGGTGAGCTCGCCGAGGACCACCCGCGCGGCCTCCACCGGGTCGCTGCCCGGCCACGAGCCGATCGCGGTGGCGGCTCCGGACGGGGGTGACGGTGGGGTGCTCACGAGGCGTGTCTACCCCACGGGCGCCGGGGGGTGGGCATGCACCCGGGGGTGGGGCAAGGTGTGGGCGGCGGCAACTCCTGCCGCCCGCACCCCAGGAGGAACCATGATCATCGTCATCGCCGAGGCCCACGCCACCGCGGAGGCGGCCGACGAGCTGGGGGCGCTGCTCGCGCGGACCGCGACCGCCTCCCGTGGGGACGCCGGCTGCCTGGACTACCGCTTCACCCGTGACACCGAGGACGAGACCGCGTTCTACTCGATCGAGCAGTGGGAGTCCACGACTCATCTCGACGCCCACATGGCGGCGGCGCACACCCAGGAGCTGCTCGGTGCGCTGGAGGGCAAGGTCACCGCCGCACCGATCATCACCGTCCACGAGGTGAGCGCGAGCAACCCCTACGCCTGAGGCAACCGCGACCCCCAGCAGCAGCGAGGTCGAGAACGCGCGGTGGACGCGATCGGGCTGACCATCGAGGACCGGCCGTTCCTGGGGTGAGGCATGGTCGCGATCCCGGCGTGCGGGGCTCAGTCCGTCATCGTGATGCGCAGACCCACCCGGGCGCCCTTGCGGCGCAGCCTGCCACCGAGGGCGAACAGGCGGCCCACCAACCCGTACTTGGTCTTGATCAGGCCCTCCAGCCGGTCGAGCACGGCTGGGTCGGTGATCACGGTGGCTCGAGCCTCGGTGTGCGACGCACCGTCGGCCACGCGGCCGCGCATGTCGCAGGGGGTCAGGGTGACCCGCTCGGTGTGCCGGATCCGCTTGACCTTGCCGCTGGCCCCGTCAGTGGTCACCAGCAGGACCTGGTCGTCGCGCACGGCCCAGACCGCGGTGGCCACGGCCTCCCCGCTGCGCCGGAACGCGGTCAGGCTGAGGTACTTCTCGTGACCGAGCTGCTCGAGGGGACTCACCCAGACGATGGTAGGGGTGCGTCGGGGTCGAGGCCGAGCGCGGTGAGGATTCAGGCTCGCTGCCGCTGTGCGTCTCGCGCAAGCTCATCCTCTCCCCGTCGCGCGTGGTCGTGACGGAGTCGCGCGCAGAGACGGTCGCTGGCCGCGAGCGCAGTCGTGGAGACGGCCGACTGGTTGCTTTTCCATGTCCGCGAGCGTGCGACCGGGCACCGACAGAATCGATCTGTGCGCCCAACGACGGGTGGTACTTGCCCACAGGGTCAGCGCGTGGCGACGATCCGGGCGCTGCCCAGCACCACGTCGCCGGCGGGGTCGGAGACGTAGAACACCGCCGCCTGCCCGGGCGCGACCCCGCGCAGCGGCTCGCGCAGCTCGACCAGGCGGCCATCGGCCTGCACCCGGGCCGGGGCCAGCCCGCCGTGTGCGCGCACCTGAACCACGCAGTCCAGGTCGGTGGCCGGGGCGTGGCCGGAGGTCCACACCGGCGCGGTGGTGCTGAGCTGGTGCACGTCGAGGTCGGCCGCGGTTCCGACGGTGACCGTGGCCGATGCCGCGTTGATACCAGTCACGTAGCGCGGGTGGCCGTCGGCGGGTACCGCCCCCAGGCCCAGGCCCTTGCGCTGGCCGATCGTGAAGCCGTGCACCCCGTCGTGGCGGCCGAGCTCGGCCCCGCTGCTGGAATCGACCAGCACACCGGGCCGCACCCCGATGTGGGCACCGAGGAAGGCCTGGGTGTCTCCCGAGGGGATGAAGCAGATGTCGTGGCTGTCGGGCTTCTCGGCCACCGCCAGCCCTCGGCGCGCCGCCTCCTGCCGGACCACCGCCTTGGGCGTGTCACCGAGTGGGAACAGCGCCCGCCGCAGCTGTGCGGCGCTGAGCACCCCCAGCACGTAGGACTGGTCCTTGTCCGCGTCGACCGCACGCCGCAGCACCCCGTCGGCCAGCTGGGCGTAGTGCCCGGTGGCCACCGCGTCGAAGCCCAGGGCCACGGCCTTGTCCGCGAGCGCGGCGAACTTGATCTGCTCGTTGCACCGCAGACACGGGTTGGGGGTCTCACCGCGGGCGTAGGCGTCGACGAAGTCGTCGATCACCTCGGCGCGGAAGCGCTCGGCGAAGTCCCAGGTGTAGAAGGGGATGCCCAGCACGTCGGCCACGCGGCGGGCATCGCCGGCGTCCTCCTTGGAGCAGCAACCGCGGCTGCCGGTGCGCAGCGTCCCCGGGGCCTCGCTCAGGGCCAGGTGCACCCCGGTGACGTCGTGCCCGGCCGCCACCACCCGCGCGGCCGCGACGGCCGAGTCCACCCCGCCGCTCATCGCGGCCAGCACGCGCACCGCTACCGACGCACCGTGGTCAGCTCCGCGGCGCTGAACCCCGCGGCCCGGGCGCGCTCGACGACGGGGCCCAGCACGTCGAGCAGCCGGGCGACGTCCGCCTCGGTGGAGGTGTGGCCGAGGGAGAACAGCAGCGAACCGCGCGCGGCCCGCTCGTCGGCGCCCATGGCCAGCAGCACGTGACTGGCGCGGGCCACCCCGGCGGTGCACGCCGATCCGGTGGAACACTCCACGCCGCGGGCGTCGAGCAGCATGAGCAGCGAGTCGCCCTCGCAGCCGGGAAAGCTCACGTGGGCAAGGCCGGGCAGGCGCCCGGCGGGGTCAGGATCGCCGTTGAGCCGGGCATCCGGCACTGCCGCGGCCACCCCGGCCACCAGCTGTTCGCGCAGCGCGGCCAGGTGCTTGGCCCGCTCCGGCTGGGCGGCGACCGCGGCGACCACCGCCACCCCGAAACCGCGCAGGGCGGCGGCGTCCGGGGTTCCTGAGCGGAGGTCACGCTCGTGGCCACCGCCGTGCTGCAGGGGCACGCACGCCACCGCGCGGCCGATGAGCAGGGCGCCGGCACCGTGCGGCCCACCGACCTTGTGCCCGGTCAGGGTCAGCGCGTCGACCCCGCTCGCCGCGAAGTCCACCGGCACCTGGCCGACGGCCTGCACGGCGTCGGTGTGCATGGGCACCCCAGCCGCGCGCGCGACCGTCGCCAGCTCGGCCACCGGGTTGAGCGTGCCGACCTCGTTGTTCGCCCACATCACCGTCACCAGCGCCACCTCGTCGCCGTACCGGTCGAGCTCGGCCCGCAGGGTCTCCGGGTGCACCCGCCCCCGGGAGTCGACCTCCAGCCAGCTCACCTGCGCGCCCTCGTGGTCGACGAGCCACTGCACCGCGTCGAGCACCGCGTGGTGCTCCACCGCGCTGGCCAGCACCCGGGTGCGTCGAGGATCTGCGTCGCGGCGCGCCCAGAAGATGCCCTTGACCGCGAGGTTGTCGCTCTCGGTGCCACCTGCGGTGAACACGACCTCGGAAGGGCGTGCCCCCAAGGCGTGCGCCACCGACTCCCTGGCCTCCTCCACCCGGCGTCGGGCGGTGCGACCCGAGGTGTGAAGTGAGGACGCGTTGCCCACCTCCACCAATCCCGCCGTCACCGCCTCGATCGCCTCGGGCAGCAGGGGCGTCGTCGACGCGTGGTCGAGGTAGACGGTGCCGGTGGGTGCGGAAGTCATGGCCCCTCCAGGGTAGTCCGCCCTGCGCGGGCGGCTGGCCGCGTGATCGCGGCCACGCCATACTCGCTCGGGTGAACATCGCCCGCACCGGTGCCAGCACGCCCGCCGAGCGGGGCGAGCGCTACGCCTGCGACGAGGTGGCTCCGGACCTCACCCAGCTGCTGTTCCGCGCCCGGACCGTGGCGGCCGAGGCGCCGACGGTGTACCGCTGGCTCGGTCAGCTGCGGGTGGCGCCGTACAGCTGGGACCTGATCGACAACCTCGGCCGCCGCAGCCCCCGCACCATCACCGACCACCGTCCCCTGCAGGTCGGTCAACAAGCCCTGGTGATCATGCAGGTGTGCTCGTTCGTCGTCGACGACCACCTCACCG
>JBDTDI010000173.1:0-9383 GCA_039923155.1 Mycobacteriaceae bacterium
GACCGGCGCCAACCGGGGGTGCGCCATCGACGCGGCCGCGAGGGCTAGCCAGACCTGCATCTCGGCGTGACGCTCCTCGTCCAGCGGGAGCACCTGCAGCAGCGCCTGCTCTGCACGCTCGCGCGCACCGCCGGCCACCTCGGTGGAGGCGATCCGTTCGGCCGCGCGGTCGAGCACCAGCTCGAAGCAGAAGGTGAGCAGCGCGTCCTGGGTGGGAAAAGCCTGCCGCAGCGAGGCCGTCGCCAGACCGGCCTCGCCCGCCACGGTGCGCACCGAGACACCGGCGACGCCATGGCGCAGCACCACGCGCCAGGCGGCCTCGGCGATGGCCACCCGCCGCTCGGCGTGATCAACCAGCTTCGGCACGTTCTTATCTTGGCACATGCGTGCTAACTTGCGAACACGACCGTATTAAATCAAATGAACCTGGAGGTTCCCGTGATCCTGGTCATCATCGTGACCTGTGAGGTCGCCTTCTGGGTGGCCATCGCGCTCGGGCTGGTGGCGCGCTACCCGCTGCACCGGCCGCGCCTCGGGTTGGTCGTGCTCGCCAGCGTCCCGCTCATCGATCTGGCCCTGCTGGTCGCCACCGCGATGCACCTGCGCGCCGGTGCCACCGCCGGCGTCGAGCACGGCGTGGCGGCCATCTACATCGGGTTCTCCCTCGCCTACGGCCACCGCCTGATCGCCTGGGCCGACGTCCGCTTCGCCCACCGCTTCGCCGACGGCCCACCCCCGCAGCAGCTGTTCGGTGCGGACTACGCGCGGCACTGCTGGGGTGACGTGCTGCGCACCTCGGTGGCGGCGGTGGTCGCCGGTGGCCTGACCGCGGGGCTCGTCGGGTGGATCGGCGACCCGGCCAGGACCCAGGAGCTGAGCCAGAACTACCGCTGGCTGGCCCTCGTGTGGATCCTCGACCTGCTGTGGGCGAGCAGCACCGTCCTCTGGCCCCGGCGCGCGCCGGCGCCGCAGGAGCTGACGGTGACGTCGCCGCGGCCCACCTGAGACGGGCACCCGGTTGACTTCTCGTCACCCGACGGTGTGGTCTTTCACGGTGCTCAGGGACCGCGGCGGGCAGGGCTTCCTGCTCCTGGACGCCGCGGGACAGCTGCGTCGCAGCGGCACCCCGGGACGGTACGGCGGGCACCGACGCTCCAAGATCTACGGCCGCCTGGACTGCCCCGCGGCGCTGCGGGCCATCGCCGCCGGCGGCTACGTGCGCCACCGGGTCTTCTTCGCCGACGAGGCCACCGCGGTCGCGGCCGGCTACCGGCCCTGCGCGGTGTGCCAGACCGAGGACTACCGGCGCTGGCAGCAGCAGAGGCTACCGAGCAGCACGACAGGGGTGTAGGAACACCACAGCCGAGTAACCACCAGAAGGAGCTCGTCATGGGCCTGTTCAACATCATGTTCCCGAAGCAAGCCGCGCAGCTCACGCTCAACTCGCGACGGGTGAGCGCACTCATGGCCGGCAGTGGCCTGGACGACGAGTCGAACCCGGCGCTGGCCGGGGTGATCGCCGAGCTGCGGGCCGGACGCGACATCAAGGCGACCCAGCTGTACTGCGAGGCCATGGGCGTCGGAGTCGTCGAGAGCCAGGTCGCGGTGCAGGAGCTCAAGGGCCAGCTCAGGGTGTAGACCCCAAGGAGGTAGACCCCCGAGGAGGAGGCGGTGTCGAGCTACGACATCAAGCAGCAGCACCAGGACCTCTACGGGCCGAAGCCGGGGAACTTCACCCTCGTGGACGTCCCGCCCCTCGGGTTCCTGATGATCGACGGCCACGGCGACCCGAACACCGCGCCGGCCTACCGCGAGGCTGTCGAGGCGCTGTTCTCGACGTCCTACGCGGTCCGCTCGGTGGCGAGGGCCACGCTCGCCCGGGTGCACACGGTCGGACCGTTGGAAGGACTGTGGTCGGCGGTGGACCTGGACACCTTCCGGACCCGGGACAAGGCAGCGTGGGACTGGACGATGATGATCGTGCAGCCCGAGTGGGTGACCGCGGACCTGGTCGCCGACGGGCTGGCCGCCGCGCGTCGGAAACGCCTGCCCGCGCTGGCGCACCTTCGCTTCGAATCCTTCACGGAAGGTCGCAGCGCGCAGATCCTCCACGTCGGCCCCTACGACGCCGAGGCGCCCACCATCGACCGCCTGCACCGCGAGTTCCTGCCCACGCACGGTCTGGTCCCGGTGGGGCGACACCACGAGATCTACCTCTCCGACCCGCGCAGGACCGAGCCGGCGCGACTGAGGACCGTCCTGCGTCAACCGGTGAGCACGGCGCGAGACGGGGCACGGGGTCATGACGTCACGATGCTCGACCTGGGGGCGACAAGTTCTGCGTCGCGTGAGGCGCGGGGGTCCCAGGTTCCGAGATAGACCGTGAGCTGGCGGCTGAGCCGATCGAGATCGGCGCCGTTGAGCAACCCCCGCCGGGTGAGCAGGCGGGTTCGGGACACCGGTTGCAGGGCCGTCACAGCGATCGGCAAGGGAGGCTGACCGCCCCGGTGCAAGGCATCAACGCACAGCACCGTCGCCGGACGTTCCGCGCCGAGCGCTCGTTGATCCTGCCCCGCTCACACGGCCCGGGCGGCGGTGACGGAACGGTAGGTGAAGCCGAGGCGGGTGTAGAGGGCGATGCCGGCGGCGTTGTTGGCGTCGACCATCAGGGCGACCGTGCCCCAGCGCCGCAGTCCCTCGTCGCGCAGGTACGCGCACACCGTCCTGGACAAGCCCTGGCCACGGTGCTCGGGAACCGTGCCCACCCCGGCGATGAACGCGACGTGGGCGGAGCAGTGCGCGAGGGCGGCGAGGGAGGCGATCGAGGTCGTGCCCAGGTGGTCGGCACAGCCGCTCTGCTCTGCGCGCACCGGGGCAACACCCGCCCAGGCGTGCACCGCGGGCTCGCCGACCTGCACCCACGAGCCCGGGTTCGCCCGGGCCAGCACCCGCGCTGCGGTCTCGTCGTCGAGCCGACGGACCCTGCTGGTGTCGACGCACGGGTGCGGATCCTCGCGATGCAGGTCCATCCAGCCGAAGGTGGACACCGGCGTCACCCCGCGCAGCGCGTGGATGAGCTCGGTACCCCCGAGCACGAAGTGCCGGGGACTGTCGGCCAGGGCCTGCTCGACCACCCGCTGTGCGCCGGCGGGCGTGCCCGCCACCACCAGCCGGTCGCGGCGGTTGAGCCCCGCGGCGGTGACCGCGACCGCCCCGTCGACGTCGTAGCGCCGACCCCGGCCCGGCACCGCCTGCAACGCCCACCGGACGAGGGTGTCCCGGTCGGCCTGCACGTCGAACGAGGGTAATGACCCTGGCTTGGTGACGGGACCGCCGCGGCGTGGCAGTGTGCAGTGGATCACACCCCACCGGGGCGCGAGCTCGACGGCGCAGCGCAGCGCCGAGCCGGGAGGACCGCCGTGACCGATCCCGTGACCGATCCCGTCTCCGTGGCCGAGGAGGCGGCCGAGCAACCCGCAGCCTCGCCCTCACCACTGCTGCCCGACGACGTCGTCGACCGCCTGGTCCACGTCATCAAGGTGGCCTTCCCGCACCGTGCTGTCCCTGAGGGCCCCTACCGGCGCACCGCGGAGCACATCGTCTCCCTGGTCAGCGGCAACGGTTACCAGACCGCGCTGCTCGGCCAGGGCCTGGTCGGTCTGGACGCGCTGCGCGAGCAGCCCTTCGCCGACCTCGATCCCGACGACGCGCTCGCGGTGCTGAAGTCCGTGGAGCACACCCCGTTCTTCGTCCTGGTCCGCTCCAGCACGGTGACGTTCATGTACTCCGACCCCGAGCTGTGGGCGGCCGTGGGCTACGAGGGCTTTTCGTCGGACCAGGGTGGTTACGTCGACCGCGGCTTCGACGACCTCGACTGGCTGCCGGCAGCCCGCATCACCGAGCACCCTTCGCTGACGGGAGAAAAGGCATGACCCGCTACGACAACGACGACGACAGCGTGGTGGTGATCGTCGGCTCCGGCGCCGGCGGCGGCACCCTCGCCAACGAGCTGTGCCAGGCGGGGGTGCCCGTGGTGGTGCTGGAAGCCGGCCCGCACCTGACCGGTGCGGACTACACCAACGACGAGTGGCCCGCGTTCAACCAGATGGCGTGGACCGACACCCGCACCACGTCGGGCAGCTGGCGGGTGGCCACCGACTTCCCGAACCTGCCGGCCTGGACGGTCAAGGCTGTCGGCGGCACCTCCACCCACTGGGCGGGTGCCTGCCCACGGTTCAAGGACTACGAGTTCAAGGCGGCCACCACCTACGGCACCGTGGACGGCGCGTCGCTGCTGGACTGGCCGATCACCCTTGACGAGCTGGCGCCCTACTACGACCGCGCCGAGATCAAGATGGGCGTCACCCACCGCCACGGGCGCCCGCCGCTGCCCGCGAACAACAACTACACGGTGATGGCGAACGGAGCCAAGCAGGTCGGCTACGAGCTGTACGCGACGGGGCCCTACGCCACCAACGCCGAACCCTACGACGGTCGGCCCGCGTCGGTGCAGGACGGGTTCAACTTCCAGGGTGACAAGACCGGTGCGAAGTGGTCGACGCTGGTCGCCGAGCTGCCCAAGGCGGAGAAGACCGGACACCTCGACCTGCGCCCGGACTGCCACGTCGCCCAGGTCACCCACGACCGCACCGGTGCGGTCGACGGGGTCCTGTACTTCCACGGCGGAGCCCTGCACCGGCAGTCCGCGCGGGTGGTGTGCGTGGCCGGAAACTCGATCGAGACGCCCCGGTTGCTGCTGCTGTCGGGCTCACCGCAGTTCCCCGACGGGCTCGCCAACTCCTCGGGTGAGGTGGGCCGCAACTACCTGCGCCACCTCACCGCGTCGAGCTACGCCCGCTTCCCGAAGCCGGTGCACATGTACCGCGGCGAGACGATGGCCGGCATTATCGCCGACGAGACGGCCCTGGACACCGACCGCGGCTTCGTCGGCGGGTACAACATGGAGACGCTGTCACTGGGGCCGGCCTTCCTGGCCGCGTTCGCGGACCCGGGCGCGTGGGGGCCGGAGTTCGCGGAGATCATCGACGGCTACGAGAACACCGCGGGGCTGTGGATCGTCGGCGAGGACATGCCGCAGTCGACCAACCGGGTCACCCTCAACGCCGACGTCACCGACCAGCACGGGCTGCCGGTGGCCAACGTGCACTTCGACGACCACCCCAACGACGTCGCCATGCGCACCCACGCCTGGGCGCGGGCCGCCGAGCTGTACCGGGCCGTTGGCGCGACCGGGGTGACCGACACCCCGCCCTACCCGTCGACGCACAACCTGGGCACGTGCCGGATGAGCGAACGCCCCGAGGACGGGGTGGTGGACCGCTGGGGACGGGCGCACGACGTGGGAAACCTGTTCGTCAGCGACGGCTCGCAGATGACCACCGGCGCCTCGGCGAACCCCACCCTCACCATCGTGGCCCTGGCCGTCCGCCAGGCCGAGCACATGGTCGCCGAGATGAAGGCGGGGAAGCTGTAGCGCCCGTCAGCCGAGCGCGGTCGGCATGAGCAGGCTCATGTCATCGGGGCGCCCGGGTGCCCACATCGCGAGGGGGCGGATGGGCCCGTCGAGGGCGAGGACCAGCTCCTCGGCGCCCGCCGCCTCGAGGGCCTGCAGCAGGAACTCGCGGTTGAACCCGACGGCGTCGGGATGGTCGGTGGTGACCTCGATCGTGCCGGTGTCCCCGTCCACGACGAGGGCGCTGATCTCGTGCGGTGCGTTGTTCGGGTTCTGCACCAGCGTGCGGGTGGGTCCCGCGGTGACCAGCTCGACGAGGTTCTCCGCCCGCACGCGGACCGACTCAACCGGTGCGTTGCGCAGCAGCTGCTGGTAGTCGGGGAACGCCGCGTCGATCCCGTCGGCGGTCCGGTCACCGATCGTCACGGTGCTCTCGGTCAGCTCCACCGCCACCGTGGCCTCGGTGCGGGCTGAGTCCTGGAGCAGCGCGTCGATGAGCGCAACGGGTGCGACCACCCGGCAGGCGGGACCGCTCGGTTCGCGGGTCGCGACACCGGCGACGGCGAGGCGGAAGCGGTCGGTGGCCGCCAGCCGCAGCGTCGTCGCGTCGAAGTCGAGCAGCACCCCGTTCAGCGCCGGCAGCTCGGGGTCGGTGCTCATCGCGTAGCGGACGGCGGCGAACGCCGCGGCGAGGTCGGTGGCGCGGACGGTCATGGTCGTCATGGGGTTCTCCTCGGTGGTGACAAGGGCAGGGGCGAGCAGGCGCCGGGCAAGGTCGAGCTGGTGGCGGGCGTCGAGCAGCCCCGCCTCGAGCCGACCCAGGTGTTCCTCGAGCAGGCGGGTGGCCTCGTCGGGCCGGTGGCGGGCGGCGAGCACCGCGTTGATGTCGGTGAGCGGCATGCTGACCCGACGCAGGCTGGCGATGAGTCGGGCGGTGGTGACCTGCGCGGTGGTGTACCAGCGGTAGCCGGACGTCGCGTCGACCTCGGCGGGCCGCAGGATTCCGGCGGCGTCGTAGAAGCGCAGCGCGCTGACGCTCAGCCCGCTCGCCCTCGCGAGGGCGCCGATGCTGTGGAGTCCCTCGAGTTCCTGGCCCATGCGCCTACTGTGCGGCCTCGACCTGCTCGAGGGTCAACCCCCGGGTCCGGCTCACTCGCCGCGGTAGGTGCCGATCGTCCAGAGGTTGCCGTCCTGGTCGCGCAGGCCCAGCTGGTGGGAGCCGTAGTCGGTGTCGTGCAGGTCCTGTGTCACCTCGACCTGCGCCCCGTCGTCGTTCAAGGCCCCGACCCGCTCGCGCACGGCGTCGACGGTGGCCGCTTCGGCGGCCACCACGTACACCCCCGCCGGTCCCAAGCCGCCCCACTCGCCCGGCTTGCCCCGGCTGCCGAACATGACGCCCCCACCGTCGGGCCAGCGCGCCTCGGCGTGCTGCACCGCGCCGGTGTCGTCGTGGTACAGCGCGGTGACGACGAAGCCGAGGCCGTCGGTGAGCAGGCGGACACCTGCGTCGACGTCGGTGAAGCTCACGCTCGGCCACACGGTGGGGGTGGGTGCGCTCATCTGCGCGTCGGGTTCGCTCATGGCGACAACTCTGCCGCGGTGCGGGTCGAGGTGTCTTGGACGAATGGGAGCTCCTCGGCCAGCCACGTGCCGATGGTGCAGCCGGCCAGGCGCTTCCACTCCCGCGCCAGGTGGGGCTGGTCGGCGTAGCCGCAGGCGGCGGCGACGTCGGCGAGGCCTGAGCGGTCGGGGCGGAGCAGCTGACGTCGGGCGGCTTCGAACCGGGCCACGCGCACCGCCTCCTGCGGGGTCAGCCCGGTGGCCAGACGGAACCGGCTGCCCAGGTGTCGACGGCTCCAGCCCACGTGTGCGGCGAGGTCACCGATCCGCACCCGGCCGTCGGCCACGAACACCAGCCGCCACGCCTCGGCGACCTCCGGGGATGTCGACGGTCCGGGCCGTGCCGCCGAGAGGCGACGCAGCAGGGCGGCGTCGACCAGCGCGAAGCGCTCCCGCCAACCGGGTGCGTGGTGCAGCGCGTCGTCAAGGTGGTCACCAGCTGAACCAACGACGTCGCGCAGGTCGACGACGCACCCCTGCAGGGTCCCGGCGGGAACGCCCAGCAGCGCCTGGGCCGCGGGTGGGGTCAGCTCGTACTGCAGGCCCTCCTGCGCTCGGGTGGCGTCGATCTGGGCCGCACGGGTGTGCAGCCCGCCGACCACTGCGTGGGCCTGCACCGTCGCGCCGAGGCCCTCGACGACGAGCGGGGCGAGCAGCTCGATCACCAAGGTCAGGTGGCGCGAGGGCAGACCACGGTGGTGCCCGGTCGGGTTCGCCGGGACCGCGTAGCCGTGCGCGCTCGCCACCAACGAGTGCAGCGGCGCCGGGACGGCGTGGGTCACGAGGTCCACCTCGATGAGCATGCCGCGCTCGCGGGAACCGTTCAACGGTGCGGGTGCCAGGATGAGAACCATGCGCCTCGGTCTGCAGGTCCCGAACTTCACCTGGCCGGGCGGCCCGTCCGCGATCGGACCCACCCTCGCGACCGTCGCCTGCACCGCGGAGGCCGCCGGGTTCGCCAGCCTCTGGGTGATGGACCACTTCTTCCAGATCGACATGGTCGGCCCGCCCGAGGAACCGATGCTCGAGGGGTACTCGGCGCTCGCCTTCGCCGCGGCCGTGACGCAGCGAATCAAGCTGGGCACCATGGTTACCGGGGTCACCTACCGCCACCCGGGGATCCTGGTGAAGACGGTGACCACCCTGGACGTGCTCTCCGGGGGGCGCGCGTACCTGGGCATCGGCGCGGCGTGGAACGAGCAGGAGCACCTCGGCCTCGGCGTGCCCTACCCACCGCTCGCGGAGCGCTTCGAGCGTCTGGAGGAGACCCTGCAGATCGCCCGACAGATGTGGGCGGGCGACGAGACGCCGATCGACGGTGTGCGCTACCAGCTGCAGCGCCCGCTGAACTCCCCGCCCGCACTGAGCCGCCCGCGACCGCCAATCCTGATCGGGGGCACCGGGGAGAAGAAGACGTTGCGCTTCGTCGCCCGCTACGGCGACGCCTGCAACATCTTCGAGATGGGCGTCGGGCCGGTGGCCCACAAGCTCGACGTCCTCGCCCAGCACTGCGCCGACGAGGGGCGCGAGTACGCCGAGATCGAGAAGACCACCCTCGGCAGGCTGAGCCTGTCCGCCGACGGCCGCGAGGACACCATGACCGTCGACCAGGCCGTGCAGCACTTCGGTTCCTACGCCGCGATCGGCGTCGACCACGCCATCGTGAGCCTGGCCGACGTGCACGATCCCGCGAGCTTCGAGCTCGTGCCCGCCCTCGTCGAGCAGCTGGCGACGATCACCCCGAAAGGCCGCTGACCATGGACACCCTCGACCGCTACACCGCCGAGCCGCAGCGCTACGACTTGATGCGCTACCGCCGCACCGGGCGCAGCGGACTGCTGCTGTCGGCGATCTCGTTGGGGCTGTGGCACAACTTCGGTGACGACGTGCCGATCGCGAACCAGCGGGCCACCCTGCGCCGCGCCTTCGACCTCGGCGTCACCCACTTCGACCTGGCCAACAACTACGGGCCGCCCTACGGCACCGCGGAGACCAACTTCGGGCGCCTGTACGGGGAGGACTTCCGCCCCCACCGCGACGAGCTGGTCATCTCCACCAAGGCCGGCTACGACATGTGGCCCGGTCCCTACGGCAACTGGGGCAGCCGCAAGTACCTGCTGCGCAGCCTGGAGCAGTCGCTCACCCGCACGGGCCTGGACCACGTCGACATCTTCTACAGCCACCGCGCCGACCCGGAGACCCCGCTGCAGGAGACCGTCGGCGCGCTGGTGAGCGCGGTGCAGCAGGGCAAGGCGCTCTACGCCGGGATCAGCTCCTACTCCCCGGACCG
>JBDTDI010000174.1:0-4062 GCA_039923155.1 Mycobacteriaceae bacterium
GGGGGTGACCTGCCACGATGGTGGCGTGGCGTGCCGGTAGCGTTGCGCGCAGGTGTCCACCGGTGCGCGAGTGTCGTGCACCTGCCGTAGTCCTACGGCGCAGAGTTGACGGAGGCAGGCTCACCTATGGCGAACCCGTTCGTGAAGGCGTGGAAGTACACGATGGCCCTGTTCTCCGCGAAGGTCGACGAGCACGCCGACCCCAAGGTGCAGATCCAGCAGGCCATCGAGGACGCGCAACGTCAGCACCAGGGCCTGTCCCAGCAGGCGGCCGCCGTGATCGGCAACCAGCGTCAGCTGGAGATGAAGCTGAACCGTCAGCTGGGCGAGGTGGAGAAGTACCAGGCCAACACCCGACAAGCCTTGGTCCTCGCCGACGAGGCGCGGTCCAAGGGCGACGAGGCCAAGGCCCAGCAGTACGAGCAAAGCGCGGAGACCCTCGCGGCGCAGCTCATCACGGCTGAGCAGGGCATCGAGGACCTCAAGCAGCTGCACGACCAAGCCATCCAGGCGGCGGGCCAAGCCAAGTCCGCGGTGCAGCAGAACGCGACGCGGCTGGAGCAGAAGCTGGCCGAGCGCACCAAGCTCATGAGCCAGCTCGAGCAGGCCAAGATGCAGGAGCAGGTCAGCGCGTCGCTACGATCGATGAGCGAGCTGTCCGCACCCACCAACACCCCGTCGCTGGACGAGGTCCGCGACAAGATCGAGAAGCGCTACGCCACCGCGCTCGGCTCGGCGGACCTGGCCCAGAACTCCGTGCAGGGCCGCATCGCCGAGATCGAGCAGTCAACCGTGCAGATGGCCGGGCACAGCCGGCTCGAGGAGATCCGAGCATCGATGCGCGGTGGTGATGCACTGCCGCCCGGGAGCAGCCCGACGGCGGGTGCGATCGGCATGAGCAAGTCGGCCAGCACGCCGGAGCCCGCCCCGCGCGCGCAGGGCGATCAGCAGGGCTGAGCACCCCGGTGGGTCTGGGGTGAGTCGGTCGGAGCCCGGAAGGCCGGGGGCCCGCGCAGAGGAGCCGGCCGAAGCATGGGTTCGACTGGTGGCCCGGAGTGCCTCCACCGCGGTGGGTTCCGCCGCGCAGGCGGTGTCCCGCTGGACCGATCCGCGGGCTCGACTGCTGCGGCAACGGCGGGCCGCGGCCCTGGCCAGCACCGGCCTGGGTGGGGCCACCGGGGCGCTGGGCGCGACCACGGTGGGTTTGGCCCTGGCCGGGGTTCCGGACGTGCTGTGGATCTCCGGTGGTGGGCTGACGGCACTGGTTGCGGTGCCCACCACGGCGGCCCTGGTTCGGCTTTGGCGGCTGCGGCGGGTGCCGCTGCCGCCACCGCGCTCTGCCGTCCGTGGTCCCGCTCGCTCCTCGTTGGCGCACGGCCCGCTGCGTGAGCTGGAGCGCTCCGAGAGCAGCCTGGTCGAGGTGCTGTCCCTGCTGGCGCAGGAACCGGGCATCCCTGAGTCTGAGGTCACCGAGGCCCGACAGGCAGCAACCGCAGCCACCACGACGTTGCGTCGGGAGGTTGCGGACCTGACTGTCCTGGAGCGGGCGCGGGACAGCTCGCCCGCCGCGGCGGACGAGCTCGCCCCCCTCATCGAAGCCGCGGCGGGTCGGTTGCAGCGAGGAGTCGCCGAGCACGAGGCGCTGGTCGCCTCCGCGGCGCGGGTCCTGGCCGCCGGGCGCGGCGCGCAGGCGCACGCCGGCCTCCAGGACGCCACGGAGAGGTTGGACGCCTTGACCGCGGCGCTGGCGGAGCTTGCCGCCAGCGACCACCGGCCGGGCTGAGGGCCCCACAGGGCCGGTGGTTTCTCAGCCGTACCGCGCTCGGGGCACGGTCGGCTGCTGGGGCCGCCGCAGGTTGGTCAGCGCGGGGTGCGGTCCGGGCTGGCAGGTGGTGCACAGGTAAGTGATGCGCGCCTGGTGTCCGGGTCCCTGCATGGCGGTGCGGATCCGGGTGCCGCAGCGGCGGCACGCGCGCCCGGCGCGTTCGAACACCCAGTGCTGGGCGTCGCGCCCCAGCGATCCGGTGGTGGACTGTTCCGGGCGATCGGCGTTGCGCAGCAGCAGCTCCCGGCCCATCTCAACGGTGTGGACGGGGTCGACAGCCGACACCGGGCACCACGGTGACACCCCGAGCAGGAAGCACATCTCGGTGCGGTACAGGTTGCCCAGCCCGGCGAGCAGCCGCTGATCCAGCAGGGCCTGTCCGATCTCTCGGTCCGGCTGCGCGGCCAGGTTGTCCACCGCCGTGGCCTGCAGCGCAGGGTTCCACCCGTCGTCGAGCAGGTCCGGGCCGAGGTGACCCACCACCCTGGCCTCGTCGTCGGTGGGAACCAGGGACATCTGGTGCAGCCGGAAGCCCACCGCCACCCGGTCGTGGACGGCGAGGACGGCCCGCACGTCGTGGTCGGGTCCGCGCCAGCGCGCACCCGGGGCGTAGAGGTGCCAGCTGCCGTCCATCAGGAAGTGGGTGTGCAAGGTCGAACCGTCGTCGAACCGCGTCAGCAGGTGCTTGCCGACGCTCGCCACCGCGGTGACCGTGCGTCCGGCGAGCTGCACGGTGGACAGCTCCGGGTGGCGCAGCTCACCGCGCTGCAGCTCGTGTCCGACGAGGGCAGCACGCATCCGCTTGCCTGCCAGCCAGACCGTGTCTCCCTCGGGCACGGTGCTGATCCTGGCACCGCGCACCCACGGGCGCAGCGAAAAGTGGGCGAATCGCTGCTCGGTGAGGTCGGGATGCAGCGAAAAGTGGGTGAATCGCGGCCCGCCACGGAACGGGCAGCTCGTGGCACCCTGGAGGCAGCGTCCGCCCCGGGGCGCGCGAACCTACGTGGAGGTCGTCGTGCTGTGGAAGATCTTGGGGGCTCTGGTCGTGCTGTGGCTCGTGGTCACCGTCATCGGCTTCGTGATCAAGAGCCTGCTCTGGCTCGCGGTGGTCGGGCTCGTGCTCGCTGCGGGCACGGTGGTCTACGGCGCGGTGAAGGGCAAGGACTCACGACAGCTCCCGCGCTGAGCTGATGTTGCGCCACTGGGGGTGGCTTACGCGCGCAACCGCAAGCCGCCCGGGGTGGCGCGGAACCCGGCGTCGCTGAAGACCGTGGCCAGCGGGGAGCCGAGCGCCTCCTGGCCGTCGGCGCGCTGGACGGCCAGGGCACCCAGGCGGCCGTCCTTCACCGCGCCGGCCAGCGTGCGGGCCGCCAGCTGTAGCGCGGCGGTTTCGGTGGTGAAGGTCAGCACGCTGCGGCCCCCACGTTCGACGTACAGGGCGGGGACGCCGTCGACGAGCACGACGAGGGCGCCGGCCTTGCGCGCGGGTCGGTGCTTGGCCCGGGTCTCGGCGTCGGTGCCCACGACGGGCGGCCACGCCAGGGCCGCCCCCCACGGCTGGGCGGGATCGGTCGCCGCGAGCAGCACCGCGGTGGGCTCGCCGGCGTCGTCCGGGCGGGACAGCGCACGCAGGCGGTCGATGGCCCCGGGCACCGCGAACTGGGCCCCGCCGAGGCCCTCGACCACGTAGCCCCGGCGGCACCGCCCGGAGTCCTCCATGGCCCGAAGCACCTTGTACACCGCGGAGAAGCCGCCCACCACCCGCTCGGTCTCCACCGAACCGCGGGTGAGCACACCGTGCCGCTCCAGGTAGGCCTCGGCCCGAGCCGCGGCCCGGCGCGTCGGGTCGGCCTCGCGAGCGACGGCCGCCGACCACCGTCCCGCGACGGTGGGAGGACCGCTGCGCGAAGGCATCGATGGTCGCCCGGACCGCATCCGGGCGTACCGGCCGCGGGGTGCCGCCTTCTGCGTCTTGTGGGCTGCACCCCGGGAGCCGGCCAGCGCGCGGACCGGGGCGAGGGTGTCGTTGGTGGCCAGTCCCGCCCACACCAGGTCCCACAACGCGGAGACGGCGTCGGCGTCGGTGGGGGCGGGCTCGTCGGCCGCCGCCAGTGCGGTTCCGGCGCGGTCGGTGAGCTGACGGAAGAACAGCGCACCGCCGTCGAGGGCGTCGAGCAGCGCTCGATGCAGCGGGGAGTCCGGGGGCTCGGACTCGACCTCCGGCAGCAGCAGGTCAG
>JBDTDI010000175.1:0-24107 GCA_039923155.1 Mycobacteriaceae bacterium
AGACGTCCTCGAGGACTGCCTCCAGGCGCTCCGCGTCAGTGACGAAGTACGCCGAGATATAGCCCTTGTCGAAGCGCATGCCCTCGGTGAGCTCCAGCTGGAGACCGAAGGTGTTGGACTCCTCGACGGTGATGACACCTTCCTTGCCGACCTTGTCCATCGCCTCGGCGATGAGCTCGCCGATGGAGGGGTCGCCGGCGGAGATGCCTGCGGTGGCTGCGATCTGCTCCTTGGTCTCCACCTCCTTGGCGGTCTCCATGAGCTTGGCGGTGACGGCCTCGACCGCCTTCTCGATGCCCTTCTTCAGCGCCATCGGGTTGGCGCCAGCCGCCACGTTGCGCAGCCCCTCGCGGACGAGGGCCTGGGCGAGCACGGTGGCGGTGGTGGTGCCGTCGCCGGCGACGTCGTCGGTCTTCTTGGCGACCTCCTTGACCAGCTCGGCCCCGATCTTCTCCCAGGGGTCCTCGAGCTCGATCTCCTTGGCGATGGAGACACCGTCGTTGGTGATCGTGGGGGCACCCCACTTCTTCTCCAGCACGACGTTGCGACCCTTGGGGCCCAACGTCACCTTTACTGCGTCGGCGAGGGTGTTCATGCCCCGCTCCAGGCCGCGACGGGCCTCTTCGTCGAACGCGATCATCTTGGCCATTGCGAAGTGATCCTCCGGAATTTGGGGGTGGTGCAGGAGTGACACAGTGCTGGCCAGGTTCAGTGCCCGCGACGGACGACCGGGGGTCACGAACACCCGGTCTCACCGTTCCGACCTGGCACTCACCGGGGGTGAGTGCCAAGTCCATTCTTAGCACTCGACCACGACGAGTGCAAAGCCCGAGGCTCACACCAGCAGCAGGACGACGACGACGACCAGTGCGATCGTCGCCAGGACGAGCAGCGGGACCAGCCAGGGATGGCCCTCGACAGCGCCGGCGGTGAACGCGGTTCCGGTACGGGTGGGCAACGGGTCGCGCACCCGCATCGCCGCGACGTCGTGCCCCGCCCCGGGCCGCGAGGGGCCCGCACCGGCGTGGCCGGGCGTCGGTACCGGTCCGGAGGGCGGCGAGGACCGCCGTCGGGCGGGGGGCTCCTCGGGCCGGGTGACCCCGGCCAGCGCCTGGTGGGCCAGGCTCAACAGCTCCCGGCAGGTGCCGGGGCGCACACCGGGCTCGGTGGCCATGCCCCGGCGCACCACCGCGTCGATGCGCGTCGGCAGCACCACCTCCGCCGACACCGCAGGCACCCGGCCCGAGAGGTGGCCGTTGATGACCGTGTCGACGCTGCCGGTGAAGGGGGCGTGCCCGGCGAGGCACGCGTACAGCATGCAGGCCAGGGAGTAGACGTCGGTACGAGCGTCGACGGCATCGCCGCGCAGGTGCTCGGGGGCGGCGTAGGTCGGGGAGCCGAGGAAGTCCCCGCTCAGCGTGCGGTGGCCGGCGCTGCCCCGGCGGGTGAGCCCGAAGTCGGCCAGGTAGGCGTGTTCCGCCCCCACCCCCTCCCGTCTTGTGACCAGCACGTTGGCCAGCTTGACGTCCAGGTGCACCAGCCTACGGGAGTGCAGCACGTCGAGGGCCTCGGCGACCTGGCAGAGCAGCGCCACGGCGCGGCGCGGGGCCAGCAGGACCGCGAGGTCATCGCCCTCGACGTAGCGCATGGCCAGGAACAACCTGCCGTCGAGGTCCCCGAGGTCGTACAGCGGCACCACGTGGGGATGATCGATGGCCGAGGTGTTTCGGGCCTCGTCGACGAACCGCTCGCGGAACTCGGCGTCGTCGGCCAACGAGTCCGACATCATCTTCAGCGCGACGGCCCGACCGAGGCGGACGTCGGTGGCGCGGTACATCGTGCTCATGCCGCCCCGGCCGATCACCTCCTCGACCTGGTAGTAGCCCAGCCGCCGACCCACCAGGTCGCCGTCCTGCTGCTCCACGCGCACGACCCTAACCCGCACGCTGGGCTCCCGGACCCCCCGTCGACCCGCCCATCCCCAGGCCAGGCAGGATCGTCGCGGTGCGCACCGTGAGCGAGCACCAGTCGATCGTCGCCGAGCTGCTGGGCCGAACCCCGGTGGTCACGCTGGCCCTGGCCGAGGCGGCCGGGCTGACGTTGGCCGCCGACGTCGTGGCCCCGCGCGCGTTGCCCGCCTTCGACAACTCGGCCATGGACGGCTACGCCGTGCGCGCGGTCGACATCGCGTCGGCCACCGCGCAGGAGCCGGTCACGTTGGCGGTCGCGGCGGACGTGCCGGCGGGCCGCGTCGACGGTCCACCTCTGACCCCTGGCACCGCCCACCGCATCATGACCGGCGCGCCGATGCCCTCCGGTGCCGACGCGGTGGTGCAGGTCGAGGCCACCGACGGCGGCACCGAGAACGTGCAGGTGCACGAGAGCAGGGACCCGGGGGTGCACGTGCGGACCGCCGGCGAGGACGTCACCGCCGGCGAGACGGTCCTGCTCGCCGGGGCCTCGCTCGGCGCCGCGCAGCTCGGCCTGCTCGCCGCGCTGGGCCTGGCGCAGGTGCAGGTGCACCGCCGGGTGCGGGTGCTCGTCCTGTCCACCGGCTCCGAGCTGGTGGCTGCGGGCGCCGACCTGCTGCACGGCCAGATCCACGAGTCGAACGGGGTCATGCTCGCCACCGCCGTGCGCGGCGCCGGCGGCCAGGCGGAGCAGCTGCAGTTCGTCTCCGACGACGTCGACGAGCTGAACGCGGCACTGGCGACCCGCCTCGGTGAGGTGGACCTGCTGCTCACCTCCGGGGGGGTCAGCGCCGGGGCCTACGAGGTGGTCAAGGACGCATTCACCGGGCACGGGGTGGAGTTCGTGAAGGTCGCCATGCAGCCGGGCATGCCCCAGGGGGCGGGTCGGGTGCGCGGGGTCCCGGTGGTGACCCTGCCCGGCAACCCGGTGAGCGCACTGGTCAGCTTCGAGGTGTTCCTGCGTCCGGCGCTGCGCGCCGCGGCCCGGCTGCCCCACACCAGCCGCCCGGTGGTGCGGGCCCGGCTGAGCGAGGGGCTCAGCTCGCCCGCCGGTCGCCGCCAGTTCCGTCGCGGGGTGCTCGGGGGCGCCGTCACCGGGCGGGTTGACGGGAAGCGTGACGTGCGGCCCATCGGACCCCCGGCCTCGCACTTCCTGCGCTGGCTGGCTGCCTCGGACTGCCTGATCGACGTCGACGAGGCGACCACCGCCCTCGCTGCGGGCGACGAGGTCGACGTGTGGGTGCTCGACTGAGAGACCTCTGCCGCGTCGGAGGGCTCGTCCCGTAGGTTGGGCTCCCAGCAACTCACGCCCACCCCCCGGAGGAGCATCGTGGCTCGACGTCCCGCTCAGCTTGACGGCCGGACTGGTCTCGGTCACGTCGTCGAGCTGGTGCGCGAGACCGTGCCGCCGATGCACCCGGCCGGACGGCCGTTCGTCGTCGGCGCGGCGGCGGTCGGACTGCTGGGCCGCCGATCGGTCCTGCTGCGGCGCACCTCGACCGCGGCCGCCCTGGGGTGTGCGGCCTTCTTCCGCGCGCCCAACCGGGTCCCGCCGACCCGCCCCGGCCTCGTCGTCGCCCCGGCCGACGGTGCGGTGGCCGTGGTCGACGAGGCCGCCCCGCCAGCCGAGCTGGGCCACGGCCCAACCCCCGTGCCCCGGGTCAGCGTGTTCCTGTCGCTGCTGGACGTGCACGTGCAGCGCAGTCCGGTGACCGGGACGGCGGTGGCCGTGGTGCACACCCCCGGCCAGTTCCTCTCGGCCGATCTCCCCGCCGCCAGCTCCGTCAACGAGCGCACCGCCGTGCACCTGCGCACCACCGACAACCACGACGTGGTTGTCGTCCAGATCGCCGGGCTGTTGGCGCGGCGCATCGTGTGCGACCTTCGGGCGGGGCAGCACACCACCCTCGGAGCCACCTACGGCCTGATCCGCTTCGGCTCCCGCGTGGACACCTACCTACCGCCCGGCAGCCGGGTGCTGGTCAGCCCGGGGCAGCGGATGGTCGGCGCGGAGACCGTGCTCGCCGAGCTGCCGTGAGCCGCAGCCGCTTCCCGACGGCCTCGCGCCGGGGCACCGCGGACACCGGCGACCAGACCCGGGGTGAGCGCGGGCGCCCGATCAGCCTGCTGCCCAGCGTGATCACCGTACTCGCGCTGTGCCTGGGGATGTCCGCGGTGAAGTTCGGCCTCGACGGCAAGCTCGAGGCCGCGTACTTCCTGGTGGCCGGCGCGGCGGTGCTCGACGCGGTCGACGGCCGCATCGCGCGGCTCCTCGACGTCAGCAGCGCGATCGGCGCCGAGCTCGACTCCCTCGCTGACGCCGTCTCCTTCGGGGTGGCGCCCGCCCTCCTGCTCTACATCACGCTGCTCGACGGCAACCGCGGGGGTTGGGTCGTGGCCCTCGTGTTCGTCGTCTGCGTGGTGCTGCGGCTCGCCCGGTTCAACACCCTGATCGACACCGACCCGCCGCCCGGCGGCAAGGACTTCTTCACCGGGGTACCGAGCCCCTCCGGCGCCATGGTGGCCCTGCTGCCCCTCGCGGTGACGCAGCAGCAGGGTGACGGCTGGTGGTCCAACTCCGTCCTCGTGTCGCTCTGGGTGCTGGCCTCCGCCGGGCTGGTCATCTCCCGGATACCCACCCTGTCGGTGAGCGCCATCCGGGTGCCGAGCCGGTTCGCCGCCCCGGCACTCGTGGGCGTCGCGGCGGTCATCGCCGGACTGGTCGTGTACCCGCTCGTCCTGGTGCTGGCCCTGACCATCGCCTACCTCGCGCACCTCCCGCTTGCAGCCCGCATGCGCCAGCGTTCGCTGGCCAGCTCCCAGAGCTGGTCCCCGGGGCCGGTGCGCTTCGGTCGACGCCGTCGCTCGGCGCGACGACTGGGCCTTCGACCGCCGCGGGTGCGCCGCTTGGCCGGGCGCAAACGGCCCTGAGGGCCACCTAGACTCACTGCCGATGCCCCGCCCCCCGCAGCCGAGTCGGAGCACCGGCCCGTGATCGCCGTCCTGCTCGCGCACCTCGTGGCCGCCCTCGCGGCGCCGCTGCTGGTCCGCCGCCTGGGCCGCGACGCCTTCTTCGTCCTGGCCCTGGTCCCCCTCGGCGGTTTCGTTTGGGCCCTGGCGCACGTGGGCCAGACGCTGCGCGTGGACGTCGGCTGGATCAGCGGGCTGCAGCTGAACTTCTCCCTCGTGCTCGACCCGCTGGCCACGATCCTGGCCTGCCTGGTGACCGGCGTCGGGGCGCTGGTGCTCGCCTACTGCGGCCGCTACTTCGACGACGACGAGCCCCGCCTGGGGCTGTTCGCCCTGGAGATGGTGGCCTTCGCCGGTTCGATGTTCGGCCTGGTCCTGGCGGACAACATGCTGCTGCTGTACGGGTTCTGGGAGCTCACGACCGTGCTGAGCTTCCTGCTGGTCGGGCACTACGGCAGCCAGGCCACCAGCCGTCGCAACGCCACCCAGGCGCTGCTGGTCACCACCGCCGGCGGTCTCGCCATGCTGGTGGGCATCGTGATCCTCGGCCAGGTCACCGGCAGCTACCTGCTCTCCGCCGTCATCGCCGACGCACCACGCGGCTGGCTCTCCGGGGTCGGCGTCCTGCTGCTGCTCGTCGGGGCGCTGAGCAAGTCGGCGATCGTCCCGTTCCACTTCTGGCTGCCCGGGGCGATGGCCGCCCCCACACCGGTCAGTGCCTACCTGCACGCCGCGGCGATGGTCAAGGCGGGCATCTACCTGGTGGCGCGACTGGCCCCGGGCTTCGCCGACGCGGCACCGTGGCGGGTGAGCGTGCTGACCCTCGGGGTGCTGAGCATGCTCGTGGCTGGCTGGCGGGCCCTTCGGGAGACCGACCTCAAGCTGGTGCTGGCCTTCGGCACCGTCAGCCAGCTCGGCTTCCTGATGACCCTGGTGGGCTCGGGCACCCGCGACCTGGCGCTGGCTGGGATGACCATGGTGGTGGCGCACGCCCTGTTCAAGTCCACGCTGTTCCTCACCGTCGGGGCGATCGACCACGCCACCGGCACCCGTGACCTGCGCGAGCTGTCCGGACTGGGTCGACGCAGCCCGGTGCTGGCCGTCCTCGCCTCGGCGGCGGCGCTGAGCATGGCCGGGGTGCCCCCGTTCCTCGGTTTCGTCGGCAAGGAGGCCGCCTTCGAGTCGCTTCTGCACGGCGGGCGCAGCGGAGCGGGGTTGCCCAACCAGGTGGTCTCGCTGGTGGTGCTGGCGGGGCTGGTGCTGGGCTCGGTGTTCACCGTCGCCTACTCCTTGCGCTTCGTGTGGGGGGCCTTCGGCGGGCGTGCGCCCAGTCCGGCGGTGGCCGGGATGCACGACCCCGACCGGCTGCTGCTCGCGCCGCCGGTGCTGCTGGCCGTTCTGGGGCTCGTCGGAGGGTTGGCCTACCGTCCCCTGGACACCGCTCTGAGCGCCTACGCGCGGACCCTGCCCGGTGGGGACGAGACCTACCGGCTCGCCCTCTGGCACGGGTTCAGTCCCGCGCTCGGGTTGTCGGTGGTGGCCCTGCTCGGCGGGGCGCTGCTGTTCGCGGCCCGCGACGCCGTGGTCCGCCTGCAGCGGCAGAGCCCCCCGCTGGGCAACGCCGACCGCGCCTACGACGCCACCCTGCACGCCGCCGACCGGCTCTCCCAGCGCCTCACGGCCACCACCCAGCGGGGCTCGCTGCCCGTCAACCTCACCGTCATCCTGCTGACGCTGACGGTGCTGCCCACGGTGTTTCTCGCCCTCGGCCCTCGAGCCGGGCTGCGGCTGCGCGGCTTCGACTCCCCCGCCCAGGCCGTGGTCGGCGTGCTCGCGGTGATCTGCGCGTTCGCGGCCACCCGGGTGCACAACCGGCTCACCGGGGTGCTGCTCGTCGGGCTGACCGGGTACTCCTGCGCGGTGATCTTCGCCCTGCACGGCGCCCCCGACCTCGCGCTGACCCAGCTGCTCGTCGAGACCCTCACGCTGGTCGTGTTCGTGCTCGTCCTGCGGAAGATGCCGGCCGACGTCACGCCGCTGTCGCGGATGGGGTTCCGGGCTCGGCGGGCCGTGCTCGCCGGCGGGGTGGGCACCGCGGTCACGGTCATCGCGGCCTACGCCATCAGCGCACGCACCGCCGTCGCCGACTCCCTCGCGCTGCCCGAAGCGGCCTACACCCGGGGGCACGGGTCCAACGTGGTCAACGTCATCCTGGTCGACGTCCGGGCCTGGGACACCCTCGGCGAGATCTCCGTCCTGGTGGTGGCGGCCACCGGGGTCGCGAGCCTGGTCTTCCGGCACCGTCGGTTCGGCAGCGCGCCCCGGGTCAGCGACGCCTACGCCGACGGTGTGGCGACGAGCGAGCTGGCCGGCCCCCCGGAGGAGACGACGTGGCTCGCCAGCGGCGGGCTCGAGGACCGCGAGCACCGCTCGCTGGTGCTGGAGGTGGCCACCCGGCTGGTGTTCCCCACGATCATGGTGGTCTCGGTGTACTTCCTGTTCGCCGGGCACAACTCCCCCGGCGGCGGCTTCGCCGGTGGGCTGGTGGCCGGGCTCGCCCTGGTGGTCCGCTACCTGGCGGGCGGCCGCTACGAGCTGGGCGAGGCCCTCGGTGTGGACGCCGGTCTGGTCCTCGGCCTCGGGCTGTTGTTCGCAGCGGGCACCGCGACCACGTCGCTGCTGCTCGGGGCCCCGGTGCTGAGCTCGGCGCTGGTCGAGGTCGACGTGCCGGTGCTGGGCCACGTGAAGGTGGTGACCGCGCTGTTCTTCGACGTCGGGGTGTACCTCGTCGTCGTGGGCCTGGTGCTCGACGTGCTGCGCAGCCTCGGCGCCGGGCTCGACCCGGTGGCCGAGAACGAGGGTGTGCCCGACGCCACGGAGTTCAGCCCCACCGTCCGCGACGTGGTCCGACCGTGAGGGGGCTCCGACGGTGAGCGCGAACCTCGGTCTGCTCGCGGTCGTCGGCCTGATGTTCTCCTGCGGGGTCTACCTGCTGGTGGAGCGCAGCGTGACGCGGGTGCTGCTGGGTGTCCTGCTCATGGGTAACGCGGTCAACCTGCTGCTGCTCACCGCGGGCGGAGGTGACGGCGAACCCGTCTTCGTGCGGAGCGATGGCGGCACCGATGCCCCTGGACGCTTCGCCGACCCGCTGGCGCAGGCGATGATCCTCACCGCCATCGTCATCACGATGGGGCTGGCGGCGTTCGTGCTCGCCCTCGGCTACCGCGCCTTCACCCTGCTCACCCAGGACCGGATCGCCGACGACCCCGAGGACGCGAAGGTCGGCGACCGCACGGTCGCCGACGCCCCCGACCGGGACCGCTCCGACGACCCGGTCACTGGGGAGCCCGGCCCGGGCGGCGACGCCTACGGTCCCACCGACCTCGGCGCCAAGCCGCCTGACGTTCCGCGTCGCCGAGCCGCCCGGACGCCGTCGTGAGCGCCGCAGCCACGCTGGCGCCGCTGCCCGTCGTCGCCCCGTTGCTCGGCGCGGGCGCCACCCTGGTGCTCGGCCGTCGGCCCCGCCTGCAACGGATCGTCAGCATCGCCGTGCTCGTCGGTGTGCTCGCGGTCGCCCTGACCCTGTTGATGCTCGTCGACGCCCACGGCACCATCGCGGTGCAGGTGGGGGGGTGGACCGCCGACCTCGGCATCGCCATCGTCGTCGACCGCCTGTCGGCGCTGATGCTGCTGGTCGCGGCCACCGTGCTGCTGGCGGTGCTGGCGTTCGCGATCGGACAAGGCATCCGCGACGGCGACGAGCGGCAACCGGTCTCGATCTTCCAACCGACCTACCTGGTGCTCGCCGCCGGCGTCTCGCTGGCCTTCCTCGCCGGCGACCTGTTCAACCTCTACGTCGGCTTCGAGGTGCTGCTGGTGAGCAGCTACGTCCTGCTGACGGTGGGCGGCAGTGCCGACCGCATCCGCGCGGGCGTGTCCTACGTGGTGGTGAACCTGACGTCGTCGCTGGTCTTCCTCATCGGCATCGCCTGCTGCTACGCCGCGACCGGGACCCTGAACATGGCTCGGATGGCGGTGCGTCTGGAGAGCGTGCCCGGCGGGACGCGCACCGCGCTGTTCGCGGTGCTCCTGGTTGCCTTCGCCCTCAAGGCAGCGGTGTTCCCGCTGTCGGCGTGGCTGCCCGACAGCTACCCCACCGCCCCCGCCCCGGTGACCGCGGTGTTCGCCGGGCTGCTGACCAAGGTCGGCGTGTACGCCATCATCCGGGCCGACACCCTGCTGTTCCCCTACGGCGCGCTCGACAACGTGCTGATGGTCGCGGCCCTCGCGACGATGGTGGTGGGCATCCTGGGCGCCATCGCCCAGAACGACGTCAAGCGGCTGCTCAGCTTCACCCTGGTTAGCCACATCGGCTACATGATCTTCGGCATCGCGCTGTCCACCCGCGCGGGCCTCGCCGGCTCCATCTATTACGTGATGCACCACATCGTGGTGCAGACCGCCCTGGTCCTCGTGGTCGGCATCATCGAGCGCCAGGGCGGCTCCGCGTCGTTGCGGCGCCTCGGTGGGCTGGCCGCGGTGAGCCCACTGCTGGGGGTGCTGTTCCTGCTGCCCGCGCTCAACCTCGGCGGGATCCCCCCGTTCTCGGGGTTCCTCGGCAAGGTGGCGCTGCTGCAGGCGGGCGCGGCTGACGGCAGCGTGCTGGCCTGGGCCCTGGTCGCCGGCAGCGTCGTCACCAGCCTGCTGACGCTCTACGTCATGGCCAGGGTGTGGAGCAAGGCGTTCTGGCGCTCGCGGGACGACGCGCCCGAGGGCCACCTCAGCGACGCAGGGCCGGTCGCCGAGGTCGACGGAGCGGTGGACACGGCCGCGGCCCAGCGGACCATCGCCGGCCCGATCCCGCTGGGGATGTTGGTTCCCACCGCCGGGATGGTCGCGGTCAGCATCGCGCTGACCGTGCTCGCGGGTCCGCTGGTCGGGGTGAGCCAGCGTGCGGCCGACTCGCTGCATGATCGCACCAGCTACCTCGTTGCGGTGCTCGGCGACCCTGGGGCCGGGCGGTGACCCGCACCCAGGCCCACGAGCTGGGTGTGCTGACCTGGTTGACGGCCGTGTGGGTGTTGTTGTGGGGCAGCTTGTCCTGGGCGAACGTGATCACCGGGGTGGGGGTCGCGGTGGCGATCCGGGTCCTGCTGCCGCTGCCCACGGTGCGCACGGAAGGGCGGGTGCACCTGCCCACCCTCGTGCGGTTGGTGGTGGTCGTGTCCTGGGACCTGGTCGTCTCCAGCGTGCAGGTGCTCGTGCTGGTGCTGCGCCCCGGGCCGCTCGGCATGGACGTGTCCAACGCTGTCGTGCGCAGCCACCTGCGGGTGCGCTCCAACCTGGTGCTCGCCCTGCTCGCCGACGTGATCACCCTGGTGCCCGGCAGCATGGTGCTGGACATCGACCAGCGGGCGCGGGTCATCACCACCCACGTGCTTGACGTGCGCAGTGACGCCGACATCGAGCGGTTCCAGCGCAAGGTGACCCAGCTGGAGGATCTGTTCATCGGGGCGTTCGAGGCGCTCGTGGTGGCGGTGGAGGTCGATCCGGACGACACCCCGGCCGAGCGGGAGGAGACCCGGTGACGGTGGTGGCGGTCGTCGTCGGGGTGCTGCTCACCGCGGCGGCGGCGCTCGGCCTGGTCCGGGTGCTGCGCGGCCCCAGCTCGCTGGACCGCCTCGTCGCGATCGACCTCGTGGTCGCGGTGGCCGTGTGTGCGCTCGCCGCGTTCGCCGGTCTCACCGGCAGCTCGAGGCCGATCCCCGCCGTGCTGGCCCTGACCCTGGTCGGCTTCGTCGGGTCGGTGAGCGTGGCGCGGTTCCGGGTGCCCGACACCGAGGGTGACACCGGAGCTGCGGGGTCGGGGACCGCTCCGTCGGGGGCCGGCCCCACCGGTCCGGGGCCGACGTCGTGACGGGCGTGTACACGGTGGTCGCCGCCGTGCTGCTGATCGCCGGTGCGGTGCTCGCGCTGACCGCAGCCATCGGCGTGCTGCGCCTGCCCGACACGCTGTCCCGCATGCACGCCACGACCAAGCCGCAGACCCTGGGCCTGCTGCTCGTGCTGGCGGGCACGGCGCTGCTGCTGCGTGGGGGCACCGCGACCGGGATGCTGCTGCTGGCCGCGCTGTTCCAGCTGCTCACCGCCCCGGTGATCGCCCAGCGGCTCGGTCGGGTGGTGCAGCGGGAGCGCAGGTGAGCAGCGTCCGTGCGTGGTGCAGGATCAGGTCTGGACCGAGGACGCCAGGTAGGCGTCGACGATGATGTTGTAGTCGGCGTCGACACCGCCGGACACCGCGCAGGTGATGAGCACGACGCGGTTGGGGGTGTTGGCCATCAGCGACTCGACGTTGCCGGCCTTCATCTTGTCGACGGCGAAGGCGCGGGTCACCGTGTAGGTCAGCCTCCCGTGGGCGGTGGTCAGCACGATCGTGGAACCGTCGAGGTTGGTGACCGGGAAGGTCGGCACCCCGTTCTGCAGCTGCGGGTCGGCGCCCGTCACCTGGGTCATGGCTCGTTCGGAGAGGGCGTTGAACACCAGCGGGGCCTTCGACCAGGAGTGCCCGAGGATGTAGCTGGTGCCCCCGGAGCTGCTGCCCGGGGCGACACCGAAGTCCGACTCCACCCAGCAGACGGTGTGGTACTGGTCGCCAGGGGGGTCCAGCGGGCGAAAGTAGGGCATCGAGCACACCGAGGCGTCGATGACGAACCCCGGGCCCTGCATGTGGAACGTCGTGGGCGCCGCCGGCGTGACCAGCTCGTGCGGGGGCGGGGGCGGGGGCGGTGTCGGTGTCGGGGTCGGCGGTGTGGCCCGGGTGGTGGTGGGCGCGGGACGGGGGGTCGTGGGCGCGGGCCGCGGGGTGGGGACGCTGGTGCGCACGGTCGCCGCGGCCGCAACCGGGGTGGGCGTTGTCGTGCTGCAGGCACCCAGGCCCATGACCAGGCTGAGCCCACCGAACAGCGACACGACGGTTCGTGCGGCCCGCTCTCGCACCGGCATCCCCAATTTATCGGCCAAGCTGAACGCCGCTGAGCGTAGGCGCGCGCAGGCCCGCGTCGCGTCCCCCGTTCGGGTCAGGCCCCGGTGACGAGGCGGGCCAGCAGGTGTCGCAGACGGCGTTGCTGTTGCGCGGTCAGGTCGGCGAGCACCGCGCCCTCGACCTCGTGCGCCACCGCCGCCGCCTTGGGTAGCAGCTGCTGCGCCCGAGTCAGCATGTGCAGCAGGTGGATCCGACGGTCCTCGGGTGCGCGACGCCGCTCGATCAGGCCCAGCCCCTGCAGGTCGTCGACCATCTGCACCACGGTGGGGCCGCTGACCCCGATGTAGCGGGACAGCTCCGCCTGGGTGATGGGTCCGGCGGCGTCGAGGATGCTGAGCAGACCGAAGTGGCGGGGCTCCAGCGACCACGGCGTGAGGGCCTCGAGGAGCTCGCGGTGCATCCGGGCGTGGGCCCGTCCGACGAGGAAGCCCAGGGTGTGGTGCAGCTCGGGCAGCAGGTCCGTGGGCAGCTCGTCGGACACCAGCTCGTGCAACAGGCTGCTCAGCTCCGTCTGCTCGTCGGCGCTCAACCCCGTGGCGAGCCCGGCGCCGAGCCGTCGCAGGTGCACGTCCCAGTCCGTCACGGCCCTGGTTCCGGACGGCGTCCGGACCAGCGCGTAGGAGCGCCGGTCGGTCGGGTTGCGGACCCGCTCGACGAGGCCGCCCGCCGCCAGTCCCGACGCCACCGAGGCCATCGTGGTGCGGCTGACCCCGGTGGCTCGGGCCAGCTGCTGCTGGGTGCGGCTGCTCGAGCCGTTGGGGTTGCCCGCGCAGTCCAGGGCGAGCAGCGCCGCGTAGGCGTGCACGTCCAGGCCCGCAGGCAGCACCTCCGCGGCCACCGTCCTCCTGCGGGCCACTGCGCGCCACAACAGGTGCCCAGTCAGCTCCCGCAGCGCGGGCATGAGGACGAAGTCGGTGCCCACGGCGGGGGGCGAGGTGGCGGGCGAGGTGGAGGGCGAGGTGGAGGGCGAGGTGGAGGGCACAGACGGCGGCAGGACGGTGCCCACGCCGATCACCTCCTCGCCCACTTGACCCGTTGCGGTTGCGGCGTACTCTACCGCAGGGTAATCGTTAGGTAGTTGATGATCTCTGGGTCACCGTGGTTGTCGCGCTCGATCCCCTGCCCCTGAACCGAGGAGTGCTCATGGCCGCCAAGTGGTGGACCCTGGTCGCCGTCTGCACCGGTGTCTTCATCCTGCTGCTCGACATCACGATCGTGAACGTGGCGCTGCCTGCCATCCAGGTGCAGTTCGGTGCGTCCCTGTCGGATCTGCAGTGGGTCATCGACGCCTACGCCCTCTCCCTGGCCGCGCTGCTGCTGACCGCGGGTTCGTTGGCCGACCTGTACGGCCGCAAGCTGGTGTTCATCGTCGGCACGGGCCTGTTCGCGATCGGGTCTGCGTTGTGCGGAGCGGCCCCCTCCGTGCTCTTCCTGTCGATCGCCAGAGCCGCGCAGGGCATCGGCGGGGCCGCCATGTTCGCCACCGCGCTGGCCCTGCTCTCCAGCGCCTTCTCCGGCAAGGAGCGCGGTGTGGCGTTCGGCGCGTTCGGAGCGACCACCGGGGTGGCGGTGGCCATCGGCCCCGTGCTCGGTGGGGCGCTCACCAGCGGGTTGTCCTGGCGCTGGATCTTCTTCGTCAACATCCCGATCTGCCTGGTCGCCGCGCTGGTCACGGTGGCCAAGGTGACGGAGTCCCGCGACCCCAGGGCCGGCCGACCCGACTGGTGGGGCTTCGTCACCTTCTCCGCCTCGCTGGGCCTGCTGGTCTACGGGCTGATCGAGGCCGGTCGCAAGAGCTTCAGCGACGCTCCGGTGCTGGCGAGCCTGGTGGGCTCCGCCGTGCTCATGGCGCTGTTCGTCGTCCTCGAGCTGCGCCGGCCCGACCCGATGTTCGACCTCGGCCTGCTGCGCAAGCCGACGTTCCTCGGCGGGTCCCTTGCTGCGTTCGGGGTCTCGGCGTCGGTGTTCTCGCTGCTCGCCTACCTGATCATCTACGTGCAGAACGTGCTGGGCTACTCCGCGGTGGGGGCCGGGGTGCGGTTCCTCTTCCTCTCCGGCGCCTCGTTCGTGGCCGCGACGGTCGCGGGCAAGCTCAGCAGCTCGGTGCCGGTGAAGTGGTTGATCGGGCCGGGCTTCCTCGTCCTCGGCGTGGGGCTGGCGTTGCTGCTCCGCGTCGACGCGACGTCGTCGTGGACGGTGCTCATCCCGGGTCTCACCGTGGCCGGCATCGGAATCGGCATGATCAACCCGCCGCTGGCCTCCACCGCGGTCGGCGTGGTGACCCCGGACCGGGCCGGCATGGCCTCGGGCATCAACTCCACCTTCCGTCAGGTCGGTATCGCCACCGGGATCGCGGCCCTGGGCTCGATCTTCGCCCACCGGGTGGCGTCCGGGATCTCCAGCCAGCTGGCCGGCACCCCGGCTGAGGGCCGTTCGGAGCAGATCGCGACTGCGGTCACCGGCGGGCAGATCCAGCGGGCGAGTGCCGCCGCACCGGCCGCGCTGCGCGAGCAGATCACCCGGGCGGCAACCACCAGCTACGTCGACGCCCTCGACCACATCACGCTGATCGCCACCGTCATCGCCTTCGTCGCCGGCGTGCTCAGCCTGGGGCTCATCCGCGCCAAGGACTTCGAGATCGGTGGGGGTGCGCCGCCCGACGCCGGCGCCGAGGCGAGCAAGCCGCCCCAGGAGTCGTCGACGAACAAGGTTCCCAGCCCCGAGGACATGGTGGTGCACGGTCGTCACGCGGCTGGCGCGGCGAGCGCCGTGGTCGACGTCGAGCGCGGGGCGGAACCCGAGGGCGCGCCTGCACGGTAGGGGGCCGTGCTACCCGCTCGCGCCAACCTCCGTGGGCACCAGTGGCATGTTGTTGGCCCACCCGGTGCGGGCGGTGATCGTGACGTCACGGCCCTGGTGCACGGTGACGGTCACGCGCCCGGTGCCCAGCTGTGCCGCGAATCCCTTGTAGCGGATGAAGGTCTCCACCACGTGCTCTCCCGCGTCGACCGGCACGGCCACCTCCTGCTTCCACTGCGCGTCGTGCTCAGTCCCGTCGATGCGCACGAAGGGTCGGGCCCACGGCAGCAGGACGGCAGCGCTCACCCAGTGGGGTGACGCGGTGACCAGGATGTTCACGGCTCCAGTGTGCAGTGCTTCATCATGGCGTTCAGTGTGGGATGCGCCAATCCCAGCTGGCCGGGGGGCTGCAGAAGGATCCCCGCGCTTGGTTCCGATGACCAGCAGCCCGATCGTTCCCCCGTTTCCGTCGGGGTCTGGGTTTAGCGTCGGGCCCATGATCACCTCCCCGCCCCGGACGCCTTCGGTGGTGCTGGCTGCCCTGGCGGTGGCGGGTCGGGCGGAGTCGGCGGCGGTCGCAGCGAAGCTGGCCCTGGCCCACGAGGTCGTGGGCGACGGCGACGGCGACGGCGACGAGGAGTTCGCCGCCTGCGAGGTCGCTGCCGCCCGGTCGATTTCCAGCACAGCGGCGAAGAACCTGGCCCACCTCGGTGACGTGCTGGCCCACCGGCTGCCCCGGGTGCGGGCCACCCTGCAGCGCGGTGACCTGGACCTGGTGCGGGCCAGGGCCATCATCGACCGCACCCAAAACATCGACGACCCGTTCCTGCTCGCCAGGGCCGAAGGGCGCATCCTCGACCACGTCCTGGTCCCCGGGCGGTGCGTGACCCGCGGGCAGACCGAGGCCGCCGCCGACCGGTGCGTGGACCTGCGCCCCGACCTCGATGCATGTCCAGCGTCTACGGCTCGCTGCCCGCCGCCGACGGCGCCGCCGTGGACACCGCCCTGCGGGTCATGGCCACGGGAGTGTGCGGGGCCTACCCGCGCACCATGGACCAACCCCGCGCCGACTCATTGACCGCCTGGGCCGCCGGACGCACCACCCTGCGGTGCACCTGCGGGTCCCCCGACTGCCCCGACACCGACAACACCAAGTCGGGGTCGGGGGGCGGGGGCGGGGTCGGGGCGCCACCGCCCCGTCATCCAGGTCGTCGTCGACGCCGCCGTCCTGCTCGGCACCACCGACCTGCCCGGGGTCCTGGCCCGCCACGCCGTCATCGACCCCGAGCAGGTGCGCACCCTCGCCGCCGACGCCCGCTGGCAACGCCTCATCACCCACCACGGTGTGCCGATCCACCTGGGCCGCCTGATGAATCCCGGCACCGCGCCCGACACGCCGCAGTCGCTGCGCTACACCCCGTCGGAGCGACTCGCCGCCCTCGTCCGCACCCGCGACTTCTCGTGTCCCTTCCCCGGGTGCACCTCCCCCGCCGCCACCGCCGACCTCGACCACGTCATCCCGTTCAACAAGATCCACCCCCACCACGGGGGCCGCACCGTGGCCGCCAACCTGGCGTGCCTGTGCCGCTGGCACCACCGCGCCAAGACCGACCGGGTCTGGAACGCCACCATGGACCCCGACGCAACCCAACACTGGACCGGACCCCACGACCAACACCTGCACTCCGTGCCCGGCGGCATGCCCCCCACCGGGCACGGACCACCCGGCACCGCCGCACCCGTCCTGCCCCCGAAACCGGGAACTCCCGCGCGGGTCGTCGCCCCCGACGACGACCCACCCGATGACCACCCACCCGACCGGTTCACCCCCGACGGACACTGGGCCGAGGACCCGTTCACGGGCGCGGATCTCGACGCCCTCGAAGCGCTCATCGACGCAGACCAGCACCAACACACAAGAGTCGTCGGCGCCGCCGCGACGCCGGCCCAACGACCACCACCACCGCCGGTGGCGCGCACCGACCCCGACGACGACCCGCCACCGTTCTGACATTCACGGTACGACCCGCGATGATCCCAGCGCCGGAGTCGTCGTAACGCCCCGATCAACGGATCACCCCAGCGGCGGGGGGACCCCCTTGATCAGGGCTCCGAGCACGTCCCGCTCGGCGACCAGCTCGGCGGTGGCGGTGCGCCCCTGGGCGTCGATCCCCGGGTAGTCGTAGGCCGGAGACCAGTGCAGGGCGTCGAATGGGCACACGTCGACGCATATTCCGCAGAACATGCACGCACCGAAGTCGATCGTGAAGCGGGTGAGCACCGGCCGGGCGCGTCCTCGGGAGCGGCCGGCACCGTCGCGCTCCGGCTGCTCGGTGGTGGAGGTGATGTGGATGCACCAGTCCGGACACTCCCGCGCGCAGATCATGCACGCCGTACAGCTGGCTTCGAGCAGAGCGATGACCCCTCGCGCGCGGTCGGGCACCGGGGCACTCATCCCTGCGCCCAGCCCTCAGGGGCAACACCGGGCACCGCTGCTCGTCGACGTCCGGCCCGGGGACCCTCGCCAGAGCCGTCCTCACCGGGCTCGAGCCGGCCGGGCCAGGCCCGCACGGAACGCGACACCAGCAGCGCCTCCTTGCGCAGGGGCCGCAGCCCGGCCCCGGGGGCCAGCAACAACGGACGCAGGTCCGGGTGCCCGCTGACCTGCAGCCCCGCCATCTCCGCCGCCTCCCGCTCCGGCCACGCAGCGCCCGCCCACACGCCACTCACGCTCGGCAGCACCCCGTCGCGGGAGACGGTCGTCCGCACCAGCAGACCGTCCGCCGGAAGCGCCACCACGTGCAGGACCACGTCCCACGACGTGCCCCACTGCACACCCTGCTCCCCCGGGCCGCCCGCGTCAGCCACCATGAGGTGGTCGAACAGCACGCAGCCGAGCTCGTCGCGGGCGCACCGGGCGGCGGCGACCCAGTCCTGCACCCCCACGAGGACCGCACTCTGCCCGCACGAGGTGACCAGCTCTCCGACCCCGAGCCGTTCGCGCAGCCCCCGCGCGAGCTCGTCGGAACCGGCGCTCACCGTGCAGCCACCACGACCCGGCCGAGGGCTCGCAGCCCCTCCAGGACGGCCTCCGGCCGCGGCGGGCAGCCCGGCACGCTGACGTGGACGTCGACGAGCTGGTCGATGCCCTTGGTGACGGAGTAGGAGTCCCAGTAGGGACCACCGGTGGCGCAGCAGGCACCCACGGACAGCACGTACCGGGGCTCGGGCATCCCCTCGTGGGCGCGGACCACGGCGGGGGCGAGCAGGTCGGTCACGGTCCCGGAGACCAGCAGCACGTGCGCCGCGACCACCGAGGACTCCGACGACGGGACGGTTCGGGACCCGTCGGCGAGCGCGGCCATCACCTCGACCCCGCAGCACGCCAGGCCGAGGTCAAGGACGTGCACGGCCAGCGCGGTGCCGTCGACGTCGATCAGCGTGTACACCCCGTCACGCTAACCCCCCGCCGCACCATCCCCGCGGCGACGACCTATCCCCGCGCCGCGCGCAGCGTGTGCTGCAGACCCCGCAGCTCCATCGTCACGCACTTGGGGCCACCGCCGGCCTTGCGCAGCTCGCTGACGTCGACGAGGTGCGGGGCGAACCCCCGTTCGGCGAGCAGCCCGGCGAGACGGGTCGCCTCCTGCGCGAGCACCACGTTGCGACCGTCGCTGACCGCGTTCAGACCGAGGCAGCCCGCGTCGGCGGCGTCGGCCAGCACCGCGTCGGGAAACAGCCGAGCCAGCACCTTGCGGCTGCCCGGGCTGAACGCGAGCGGGTAGTAGGCCACGGTGTCGGCGTCGAGGACCACCAGCGCGGTGTCGAGGTGGTAGTACCGGGGATCGGTGAGGGTCAGCGACACGACGGGCACCCCCAGCACCTCCTGGGCCTCGGCGTGCGCTCCCGCCTCGGTGCGGAACCCGGTGCCGGCCAGCAGCACCCGCCCCGTCCAGGCGAAGTCCCCCTCCGCCTCGTTGACCGCGGTGGGGACGAGCACCGCAACCCCCCGCTCGGCGAACCACCGGGCGTACAGCGCCGCCTCGGGGGCGCGCTGCGTGGTCCGGAACCTGGCCCCGTAGGCCACCCCGTCGACCACCGTCGCCGAGTTTGCCGCAAACACCATGTCCGGCAGCCCGGGCACGCCCGCGATGACCTCGACCCGGTGTCCCAGGCTCGCGTACAGCTCCCGCAGGGCCTCCCACTGCTGGGTGGCGCGGGCGACGTCGACGTCCTGGCTCGGGTCCATCCACGGGTTGATGACGTAGGTGACGTCGAAGTGCTCCGGGGAGCACATGAGGTAGTGGCGGGGACTCGCCAACCGGACTGGGAGCTCCAGCGCGCCACGCGCTGGGTCGAACCGCGGAACGGACAACGTCATGAACGCATCGTAATCCGTAGACGCAGACCCTGTTCAGACTGCAACCGTGGCCTCGGACCAACAGAATGTTGCGCATGGACTCCATCGACCAGCAAATTGTTTCGTGCCTGGTGACCGACGCCCGGTCCAGCTACGCCGAGATCGGCGCGGTGGTGCGCCTGTCGGCTCCAGCGGTCAAACGACGGGTGGACAAGCTGCGCAGCTCCGGTGTGGTGCGAGGGTTCTCGGCCGTCGTCGACCCGGCGGCCCTCGGCTGGGGCACCGAGGCCTTCGTGGAGGTGCACTGCCGGGGCAACGTCACCCCCACCCGGATCCGGTCGGAGCTGCAGCGCCTGCCCCAGGTGGTGGCGGCCTACACCGTCTCCGGGGCGGCGGACGCGATCGTGCACCTGCGGGCCGCCGACATCTCCCACCTGGAGACCGGCCTGGAGGCGCTGCGCGCGCTGGAGGTCGTGGAAAGCACCGTCTCCACCGTGGTGCTCTCCACGCTCATCGACCGGCCGCCCATCCAGGAGCCCGCACCCTGATCCGGTGCGGGGGGTCCGCGGTGGCACGATGAGATGATGAACAGCGGCGCAGGAGTACAGACCGAGGTCACCGACGGGGTCGCGGTGGTGACGGTGTCCGACCCGGACCGCCGCAACGCCCTGACCCTCGACCTCTCTGCCCAGCTGGCCGACGCCGTGGCGATGTGCGAGACCAACGAGGCGGTGCACGCCCTGGTGATCACCGGAGCCGGCTCCGCGTTCTGCGCCGGTGGCGACCTGGGCGAGCTGGCCCGGGCGGACGCCGCCGGGCTGGAACGCATCTACGCCGGGTTCGTCGCGGTCGCGCACTGCACCCTGCCCACGATCGCCGCGGTGAACGGAGCCGCAGTCGGCGCCGGCCTCAACCTCTCCCTCGCCGCAGACGTGCGCCTGGTCGGGCCACGGGCCCGCTTCGACGCCCGCTTCCTGCAGCTCAGCCTGCACCCGGGCGGCGGCATGACCTGGATGCTGCAGCGCGCCGTGGGCCCGCAGGTGGCCCGCGCCATGGTGCTGTTCGGGACGGTGCTCGACGCCGACGCCGCCGTCGCCCAGGGGCTCGCGCTGAGTCGCCACGACGACGTGGTCGCCGCGGCGGTGGAGCTGGCGAAGGTGTCGGCGGCCGCCCCCCGCCCGCTGGTGCTCGCCACGAAGGCCAGCATGCAGGCCACCACCACACCGGGCACGGTCGACACCGATGCGCACACCGCGGCGCTGGCGATCGAGCTCGGCCCGCAGGCCGACTCGACGGCAACTCCCGAGTTCGCGGAGCAGGTCCGTGCCCTGCAGCAGCGGATCAGCCGCCGCTGACCCGTCCAGGGTGACGTCCAGGGTGACGTCCAGGGTGACGTCGAGGGTGACGTAGGGCGCACCCGGTTGGGCGAACGGGTCCGAACTGGTCACGGCGACGTAAAGTCGGTCCCGGACACCGAGCGGGCCCTGCCCGTAGCCGACGGCCCGGAAGAGGTCTGCAGCAAGTGAGCACCCAGCGCGAGAACCTGAACATCAACCGGGTCGTCATCCGCTTCGCCGGGGACTCCGGGGACGGCATGCAGCTCGCGGGCGACCGGTTCACCTCCGAGGCCGCCGCCTTCGGCAACGACCTGGCCACCCAGCCCAACTTCCCGGCGGAGATCCGCGCACCCCGCGGCACCCTGGCCGGTGTCTCGAGCTTCCAGATCCACTTCGCCGACTACGACATCCTCACCGCCGGGGATCGACCGGACGTGCTGGTGGCCATGAACCCTGCTGCCCTCAAGGCGAACGTCGGCGACCTGCCTCGCGGGGGCACGCTGATCGTGAACACCGACGAGTTCACTAAGCGCAACCTCGGCGCAGTCGGTTACGACACCGACCCGCTCACCCCCGCCGAGGGCGCAGCGGACCCGCTCGCCGACTTCGTGGTCCACCGGGTGGCGATGGCCACGCTCACCAGGGGTGCGGTCGAGGCGACGGGGCTCTCCAAGAAGGACGCCGAGCGCTGCAAGAACATGTTCGCCCTGGGCCTGCTGTCGTGGATGTACCACCGCGACACCGAGTCCACCACGAAGTTCCTGCGCTCCAAGTTCGCCAAGGACGCCACGGTCGCCGAGGCCAACGTGCTCGCCTACCAGGCGGGCTGGGCCTACGGGGAGACCACCGAGAGCTTCGCGACCACCTACACGGTGGCCGCCGCAATGCTGCCCGAGGGCACTTACCGCCAGGTCACCGGCAACACCGCGCTCGCCTACGGCCTGGTCGCGGCCGGCGCCCGCTCCGGTCTGCCGGTGTTCCTCGGCTCCTACCCCATCACCCCGGCCAGCGACATCCTGCACGAGCTGAGCAAGCACAAGAACTTCGGTGTGACCACCTTCCAGGCCGAGGACGAGATCGCCGGCGTCGGCGCCGCGCTCGGGGCGGCCTTCGGGGGCGCGCTGGGCGTCACCACCACCTCCGGGCCCGGTCTGGCGCTGAAGTCGGAGACGATCGGCCTCGCCGTGATGACCGAGCTGCCGCTGCTGGTGGTGGACGTGCAGCGGGGCGGGCCGTCCACGGGCCTGCCCACCAAGACCGAGCAGGCCGACCTGCTGCAGGCCATGTACGGCCGCAACGGCGAGTCGCCGGTGCCGATCGTCGCCCCCGCCAGCCCGTCGGACTGCTTCGCCGCCGCCCTGGAGGCCGCGCGCATCGCCATCACCTACCGCACGCCGGTGCTGCTCCTGTCCGACGGTGCCATCGCCAACGGTTCCGAGCCGTGGTCGGTGCCCGACGTCGCCGACCTCGTCCGCCTGGATCCTGCCTTTGCCCTGGCGCCCACCCACGGTGACCTGGACCGCTCCGAGGCCCCCGCGCCGGACGCCGCCGGGGCGGGGCGCTCCGCCTCCGGGACCGCGGAGTTCTCGCCGTACACCCGCGACCCCGACACCCTGGCCCGTCCCTGGGCCATCCCCGGCACCGCCGGGCTCGAGCACCGCATCGGGGGTCTGGAGAAGGCGAACGGGGGCGGCGGAATCTCCTACGACCCGGCCAACCACAACCTGATGGTGCGCCTGCGCCAAGCGAAGATCGACGGCATCACCGTTCCCGACGTCGTCGTCGACGACCCCTCCGGCGCCGCCAGCATCCTGGTCCTCGGCTGGGGCTCCAGCTACGGCCCGATCGGCGCCGCAGCCCGGCGGGTGCGGGCCAGGGGCACGAACGTCGCCCAGGCTCACCTGCGCCACCTCAACCCCCTGCCCGCCAACCTGGGCGAGGTGCTGCGCGCCTACGAGAAGGTGGTGGTGCCGGAGATGAACCTCGGCCAGCTGTCGATGATCCTGCGGGCGCGCTACCTCGTCGACATCCAGCCCGTCACCAAGGTGGCCGGGCTCGCCTTCCTGGCCGAGGAGCTGCAGGACGTGCTGCTGGCCGCGGCCGCCGGCACCCTCGCCGCCACGGAAGCCGCCAAGACCACCACCGCCCGTTCCGCCGCTGCCCTCACCCACCAGGAGGCCTCCGCATGACCACCACCGTTCCTGCCGTCAGCGGCCCGGGTGCAGATCTCGGCCTGAGCGCGCTGGCCGGTGTCCCCACCACCGACGTCCCGCAGAAGGCCAAGGACTTCACCTCCGGCTCCGAGGTGCGCTGGTGCCCCGGCTGCGGCGACTACGCCATCCTCGCCACCATCCGGGGCTTCCTGCCCGAGCTCGGACTCAAGCGGGAGAACATCGTCTTCGTCTCCGGGATCGGCTGTTCCTCCCGCTTCCCGTACTACCTCGAGACCTACGGCATGCACTCCATCCACGGCCGCGCCCCGGCGATCGCGACCGGGCTCAGCGTGTCCCGTCCCGACCTGTCGGTCTGGGTGGTCACCGGTGACGGCGACGCGTTGAGCATCGGCGGCAACCACCTGATCCACAGCCTGCGCCGCAACGTCAACCTCAAGATCCTGCTGTTCAACAACCGGATCTACGGCCTGACCAAGGGTCAGTACTCCCCCACCTCCGAGGTCGGCAAGGTCACCAAGTCCACGCCGATGGGGTCGCTGGACACCCCGTTCAACCCGCTCAGCCTGGCCCTGGGTGCTGAGGCGACCTTCGTGGGCCGGGCCCTGGACTCCGACCGCAAGGGCCTCGCGCAGGTGCTGCGTGCGGCGGCCGCGCACCGGGGCACGGCCTTCGTGGAGATCTTCCAGGACTGCCCGATCTTCAACGACGGCAGCTTCGACCTCCTCCGCAAGGGTGAGCAGGCCGAGCACCGGCTGATCCGGCTGGCCGACGGCGAGCCGATCGTCTTCGGCCCCGACGGCGAGCACTGCGTGGTGCGCTCAGGCTTCGGGCTGACGGTTGCCGAGACCGCGGACGTCGACCCCGCGGACGTGGTGGTGCACGACGCGCACACCGACAACCCGGAGTACGCCTACGCGCTGAGCCGCCTGTCCGACCAGGACCTCAACCACACGGTCACCGGCGTCTTCCGCTCCGTCGCCCGCCCCACCTACGACGACGGCGCCCGCGCCCAGGTCGACGCCGCGCGCCAGGCCAAGCCGAGTGACGACAACGCGCTGCAGGACCTGCTGCGCGGCAAGGACACCTGGACCGTCGGTTGACCAGGTGCGGGCGCTAGGGTCGCCCGCCGTGGATGCCGACCCGACCCCGACCACAACCACGACCGAAGCCACCGACCACGAGGCCCGCGCGGGCAAGGGCCTGTTGATGGGCTTCGGCGCGTACGGAATCTGGGGCCTGTTCCCGGCGTTCTTCCCGCTGCTCAGCCCGGCGGGCGCGACCGAGATCCTGGCCCACCGCATGATCTGGACCCTGGTGGTGATGCTCGGCCTGCTCGTGCTCACCGGCCGGCTGCGCACGTTGCGTGGGATCGGCATGCGCACCTGGGCCCTGGTCTGCGTCTCCGCCCTGCTGATCTCGGTGAACTGGGGTGTCTACATCTACGCCGTCAACTCC
>JBDTDI010000176.1:0-3095 GCA_039923155.1 Mycobacteriaceae bacterium
GGCGCCGACTCCGACCCCGACACCGAGGTCGCCGAGACCGAGGCCAAGTTCGTGCCTGTGCGCGACGCCCTGGAGGGGGTCGACGGCTGAGGGTTGCGTGGTGCGCCGCAATGGTTGTTCCTTGGCACGCAGTCCTGGTGGATGCCACGACCACCGACGGGGCCGTCGCGCCCCCCGGAGCCGAGCTGGCGCCGCACCGCACCCGGCTGCGGTACGAGCTGCTCGGGTGCGCGTTGCACGGCCACGAGCTGCTGGGGCCCGCCGACGCGGAGGCGACCGGCCACGGTGCGTTGCTGCACCGCCCCGACGAGAGCTCGGACAGCGAGTGGCTGCGGTGTCTGCGGTGCGACGCCGGGGTGCCGTTGCGCTCAGGCGACATGCCCGGGCCCCGCACCGGCGCCGATCGGGTGGGCGACACGCTCACCCCCGGTGCGGCGGCGGCCGCTGCGGGACCGGTTCGTGCTTCGCGTGATCGCCGCCGACCGGATGGTGCACGTCCTCGTGCTCGCCGCCGTGGCCGAGGCGATCTTCCTGTTCGCCCACGACCGGATCCAGCTGCGCGGTGAGTACATCAGCGTCCTGAACGGCCAGCAGGGGGCGCTGGGCGGGGTGCACCGACTGCTCGGGGTGCGCCGGCGGTGGAACGGCTGACCGGGCCGAGGAGGAGCACGACAGCGGCTGGGCGCCCCTGTACCGCACCACGCCCTGGGCGTCGGCAGGTCGTGACGGGCCCAGGTCCACAGCCTGACCAGCTCCACGTCACCGCGATCCAGGCGCCGGTCGACGGCCATGAGCGTCGCGCTCCGCCCCCTGGTCGACCCGTCTCGGTCAGCGTGGTCCAGCCTGCCCCACCGCGTCCCGCAACCGCGCGTGCAGCTCCCGCAGCCCGGCGCGTTCGGTGCGCACCTGCACCACCCGCAGCCCACCGTGCTCGACCAGCGCCTCGGCGAGCCCGTCCACCGACACCTGCTGATGCGCCACCCCGTGCGCCGCGCAGAGCGCCGCGAGGTCGGTGCCGTGGGGGGTGCCGAAGACCCGCTCGAAGCTCGCCGCGTGCTCGGGGGCGCCCTGCTCCAGGGTCGCGAAGATGCCGCCCCCGTCGTCGTCGGCGACCACGATGGTCAGGTCCGGCCGCGGCTCGTGCGGCCCGATCAGCAGCCCGTTCGCGTCGTGCAGGAACGTCAGGTCGCCCATCAGCGCGAACGCCCGGCCGCCGGTTCCGAGTGCGGCCCCCACCGCCGCCCCCACCGCCGTGGACACGGTGCCGTCGATCCCGGCAACCCCGCGGTTGGCCAGCACCCGCACCCCCGGGGTCGGTAGACCCACCAGCGAGGCGTCACGGACCGGGTTGGACGAACCCAGCACCAGCAGGTCGCCCGCCCGCAGCCCGGCCGCCAGCACCCGGGCCACGTGCACCCCGGTGACCGGGCCTTCCTCGTCGAGCACCCGCGCCACCCCTGCTCGCGCGCGCTCGGAGGCCTCCGCGCACTGCTGCAGCCAGGCGGCCGGCGACTGTCCCGTCGTCAGCAGCCGGGTCCCCACCGACGTGGCGGTCGCGGCCACGTCGGTCCACGGGCCTGCAGGGTCGACGACGTGCACGTCGACCCCGGAGGCCAGCAGCCGCGACACGTCCCGGTGCAGGGTGGGGCGCCCGAGAACGATCACCTGCTCCGGGGCAAGCGCGCCCACGGCCAGCGGGTGCACCCCCATCTCGGAGGCCTCGGCCCCGGGCTCGGCGACCGTGGGCAGCGCTGGACCCGTTCCCGAGCCGGTGCCGGCCACCACCAGGGTGGGTCGGGTGACGTCGACCGTGAGGGGGGCATCGACGCCCACCGGCCGCACCGCCGTCCACGGTCCGCCGTGCTCGCGCCCCGGCGGGAAGCCCCCACCGTCGTCCACCAGGGGCTCGGCGAACGGCACGTCCACCTGCACCGGGCCAGGATGGCCGGTGCGCGCCCCGGTGGCCGCGGCGAGTGCCCGGCAGACCAGCGCTCGCCAGCGCGCCGGATCGGTACCGCCGACCACCAGCGACGCCCGCGCGGCCGCCCCGAACAGCCCGGCCTGGGCGACGGTCTGGTTGGCCCCGGACCCGACCAGCTCGGGCGGGCGGTCCGCGGACAGCACCAGCAGCGCCACGCCGGAGTGGTCGGCCTCCAGGACCGCCGGGTGCAGGTTTGCCACCGCGGTGCCCGACGTCGTCACCACGGGCACCGCGGTTTCCGACGCGCGGGCCAGGCCGAGGGCGAGGAAGCCGGCGGAGCGCTCGTCGATCCGCACGTGCAGGCGCAGCGCTCCGGCGGTGTCGGCGTCGTGCAGCGCGAGCAGCAGCGGAGCGTTGCGGCTGCCCGGGCACGCCACCACCTCGCGCACGCCCCCACGCACCAGCTCGTCGACCAGCACCCGCGCCAGGGCCGTGGAGATGTTCACCTCGCCAGCGTGCCAGGCGTGACGGGGGGTGGCAGTCTCGGCGGACGTGAGCAGCCTCTCCGACCCCACCCAGTCCGACCGCACCGACTTCGATCCTGACGACACCGGTCACGGTGCCTTCTACAAGCTGATGACGTCGGTGATCGTGCCGCGGCCCATCGCCTGGGTGTCCTCCCGCTCCGCGGTTGGGGTGGACAACCTCGCTCCGCACAGCTTCTTCACCGTGGCCGGGGTGAGTCCCCCGGTGGTGCAGTTCACCTCGGTGGGCCGCAAGGACAGCCTGCGCAACATCGAGGCGACGAAGGAGTTCGTGGTGTGCATCGCCCCCGAGTCGTTGTTCACCCAGGTCAACGCGACCGCCACCGACTTCGACAACGGCACCAGCGAGTTCGACGAGGTGCACCTGGAGCGCGAGCCCAGCCTGCGGGTGGCCCCGCCGCGGGTGGCGGCCTCACCGGTGGCACTGGAGTGCCGGCTGCGCCAGGTCATCGAGGTCGGCAACTCCTTCCTCGTGCTGGGCGACGTGCTGCACGCGGTGGTGCGCACCGACGTGCTGGCCGACGACGGGCTGGCCGACCTGGCCAGGCTGGCCCCGTTGAGCCGGCTCGGCCGCGACGAGTGGGGCACCACCCCGCCGGTGCGCGAGATCACCCGCATCCGGGTCAAGG
>JBDTDI010000177.1:0-3155 GCA_039923155.1 Mycobacteriaceae bacterium
AAGAACAGCTCGCGGTGCACCGAGGCCGGGTCCACCCCGAGCTCGCCCAGCACCTCCACGGCGTCGGTCACCATCCCGAACGGCCCGCACAGCCACCAGTGGTCCACCGCCCCGACGTCCACCGTCACCGGCAGCAGGGCCCGCAGCTTGGCCGCGTCAAGACGCCCGCTGAACAGCTCCACCTCCTGCGGCTCGCGGGAGAGCACGTGCACCAGCTGCACCCGGGCGGGGAAGGCGTCCTTCAGGTCGGCCACCTCGTCGGCGAACATCACCGAGTCGCTGCGCCGGTTGCCGTAGACGAGGGTGACGGTCGAGCCGGGGTTGCCCTGCAGCACCGACGCAGCGATGGACAGCACCGGGGTGATCCCCGATCCCGCGGCGATGAGGACGTGCTCGGCCGCCACCGTGGTGTCGGGGCTGAAGGTGCCGCTGGGTGCCTGCACGTCGAGCACGTCGCCGGCCCGCAGCTCGTGCACCAACCGCCCTGACACCGCCCCCCCGGCCAGCTCCCGCACCCCGATCCGGGGGGCCGCGCCGGCCGGTGCGCAGATGGAGTAGGTGCGGCGCTCGTCGCCCAGGCGCACCGTCAGCGACTGCCCGGCGGCGAAGGCGAACTGCGCCCGCAGCCCCTCGGGAACGGTGAAGGTGACCGCCGCAGAGTCCTCGGTCAGGGCCTGCACGCCGGCCACGGTGAGCGGGTGGAAGTCGTGGCGGGCCACTCAGATCTCCTTCACGTTCTCGAACGGCTCGTGGCAGGAATCGCAGCGCCGCAGCGCTTTGCAGGCGGTGGCGCTGAACGCGGCCGTTTCCCGGGTGCTCGTCGAGCCGCAGTGCGGGCAGGCCACCAGCCGCGGCGGGGCCAGCAGGGTCAGCGGCACTGGCCCGGCGGCACGACGAGACGCCGGGCCGGGAGGGGCGATCCCACCGGCGGCAAGCTTGGCGCGCCCCTGGGCGGTGATCCAGTCGCTGCTCCACGCCGGGGACAGCTGCGTGCGCACCGTGACGTTGTCGAACCCCGCTCGCTCCAGACGGTTTCGGAGGTCCGCGCTCATCTCACGCATCGCCGGGCAGCCCGAGTAGGTCGGGGTGATGGTCACCGTCACGGCGTCGCCGTCGACGGTCGCGGACCGCAGGATGCCCAGGTCCGCGAGGGTCACCATGGGCAGCTCCGGGTCGGGTACCGCCGCGGCGAGGTCCCAGACCGTGGCTCCGGTGGCACCGTCGAGGTCGTGAGCGGCCGTGGTGCTCACCACGAACCCTCCGGGTGCGCGCGGGCCACGCTCTGCATCTCGGCCAGCACGAAGCCGAACGCCTCGGTGTGCCTTCCGTCGCGCCCCGCGCGTCCACCGACCGCGGCCAGCGGGGCCGCACCCGGGCGCTCGAGGTGCGCCGTCGCCAGCACGGTGTCCAGGACGACGTCGACCTCGGCCCGCAGCTCGGCTGCGGGCACGGCCACCCCGGGAAGGGCCTGCTCGACGGCATGGGTGGTGAACAGCTCGTCGACCAGCGGCCAGATGACGTCGAACCCGGCCTGCACCCGCCGGTGCGACTCCGCGGTGCCGTCGCCCAGGCGCACCACCCACCGGGCCGCGTAGTCGCGGTGGTAGGTGACCTCCTTGACGCCCTTGTCGGCGATGGCGGCAAGAACCGGGTCGGCGCTGGCCCGCAGGCGGTCGAGCAGGGCGAGGCGGTGGGTGGAGAACACCAGCAGCCGGGCGACGAGCTCGCCGAAGTCGGCATCGAGGCGCTCGACCAGGCGCGTGTTGCGGAACTCGCCCTCGTCGCGGAAGAAGGCGAGCCGGTCCTCGTCGCGGTTGGTGCCGTCAGCGCGTCCCGCGCGGGCCAGCAGCATCCTGGCCTGACCGAGCAGGTCCAGCGCGATGTTGCCCAGCGCGGTTTCCTCCTCCAGCTCCGGTGCCCGGGTCATCCACTGCTGCAGCCGGTGTGAGCAGATCAGCGCATCGTCGCCGAGCATCAGGCAGTAGGCGGCCAGCGCGTGGGCGTCCACCCCTTCCGGCACCGTGGTGTCCACCCCCTCGAGGGCGTCGGTGAAGCCGGTGCCGAAGGCCCAGCGGTGGTCCTCGGACTCCTCGGCCAGGGAGTGGTAGGCCCCGAAGTCGTCTTCAGCGTCGTTCCCGGCAGGGTCACGGGCGTCGAGGTCGGCCATGGTGGTGCACCTCCTACATGTGAGGAACGTCGGCGGGGATGTCGTAGAACGTGGGGTGGCGGTACACCTTGTCGCCCGACGGCTCGAAGAACGGATCCTTCTCGTCGGGGCTGGAGGCGGTGATCTCCGCCGAGGGCACCACCCAGATGCTGACGCCCTCGTTGCGGCGGGTGTACAGGTCGCGGGCGTGGTGCAGGGCCATCTGCGCGTCGGCGGCGTGCAGCGAGCCGACGTGCACGTGGTTCAGCCCCCGCTTGCCGCGCAGGAACACCTCGTACAGCGGCCACTCGGTGCGGGCCGGCACGGAGGTGCTGGTCGCGGGCACACCAGTGGTGGGCACCGCCCCGTGTCCGCCCTCGGCGGTGAAGCCGCCAGCCTCGCTCACGCGTCGACCTCGTCGGCCCGGCTCTTGCTCGCGTGGGCCAGGGCGGCTTCGCGGACCCACGCCCCCTCGTCGTGCGCCGCCTTGCGGTGCGCGACGCGCTGGGCGTTGCAGGGACCGTTACCCTTGATGACGTCGGTCAGCTCGGCCCAGTCGGGGGTGCCGAAGTCGTGGTGGCCCCGTTCGGCGTTCCAGCGCAGCTCGGGGTCGGGAAAGCTGACCCCGAGCTTGTCGGCCTGCGGCACGGACATGTCGACGAAGCGCTGGCGCAGCTCGTCGTTGGTGTGCCGCTTGATGCCCCAGGCCATCGACTGCGCCGTGTTCGGGGAGTCGGCGTCAGGCGGGCCGAACATCATCAGCGACGGCCACCAGAAGCGGTTCACGGCGTCCTGCACCATGTCCCGCTGGGCCTGCGTGCCGCGCATCATCGTCATCAGCAGCTCGTAGCCCTGACGCTGGTGGAAGGACTCCTCCTTGCAGATGCGCACCATCGCGCGACCGTAGGGGCCGTAGCTGCTGCGGCACAGCGGAACCTGGTTGCAGATCGCGGCCCCGTCGACCAGCCAGCCGATCACCCCGACGTCGGCGTAGCTCAACGTCGGGTAG
>JBDTDI010000178.1:0-4647 GCA_039923155.1 Mycobacteriaceae bacterium
CGGGATCAGCGGGTTCTCCGGCTGGGTGCCGAAGATCGACACCGCGCCGTCCTTGGCGGACCCGCTTCCGCCGGCCGCCTTGTCGCTGCTGCTGTTGCCGCCGCCGCACGCGGTCAGCAGGAGCACCGCCGCCACGGGGAGTGCGAGCAACGCTGTGCGCTGTGTGCGCATACCTGACTTCCTCTCGAGAAGACCGCCGACGAGCACCGATCACGCGACGTCGGCTCCGACACGCTCAGCCGGGTGCGGCCGAGGATGACGAGGACTTTAGACGGGCATGATCGGGCCGTGACGCACCCCGGCGTCACGATCGGGTCACAAAGGACAGAGGAGCCGGTACCAGGAAGCGGACGGGGGGCGGGCGGGGAGCGAACCGTGCACGGGCTAGTGCAGGCGCACCCGGGGGTCCAGCACGGCGTAGAGCAGGTCGACGACGATGTTGGCCGCGATCACCGCCGCGGAGGCGACGATCACGATGCCGATGATCACCGGGGCGTCCTGGTTGTTGATCGCGTGCAGCGCCTCGTACCCCATCCCGTCGATGCTGAACACCTGTTCGGTGATCACCACCCCACCGATGAGCACACCGATGTCGATGCCGAACTGGGTGACGATGGGGGTCAGGGCGCTGCGCAGCCCGTGCCGGTAGGTCACCCGGCGCTCGCTCAGGCCTTTGGACCGCGCGGTGCGGATGTAGTCCTCACCGAGCACGTCGAGCAGCGACGCACGGGTCAGCCGGGTATAGAGCGCGGCCTGGACCAGGGCCAGGGTCATCCACGGCAGGATCATCGACTTGAACCACCCGGCGGGGTCGTCGGACAGCGCCACGTAACCACCGGGGGGGAAGAACGCGACGCCCGCGTTGGTGAGCTTGAAGTACAGCAGGTAGAGCAGGCTCAGGCCCAGCACGAAGGTCGGCAGCGAGTAGAAGAACAGGGCGAACACGGTCAGCCCGCGGTCGGCCAGGGTGCGGGGGTGCACCGCCGAGACCACGCCGTTGAACACCCCCAGGATCAGCCAGATGACGGCCGCGCCCAGGGCGATCGAGGCCGTCTTGGGGAAGGCGTTCTTGATCGTCCCGGTCACCGGGATGTTGTGGTAATAGTCGTAGCCCAGGTTGCCGTGGACCAGGTTGACCAGGTAGTGCCAGTACTGCACGTAGATGGGTTGGTCCAGGCCCAGGCGGGCGTTGATCAGCGCGATGGTCTGCGGGGTGGCCTGCCGGCCGGCGAGGTTGCGGGCCACGTCGGAGGGGAAGACGTAGAACAGCGCGAACACCAGCGTGATGACGAGGAACAGCACGAAGATGCCGAGCAGGATGCGGCGGAGCAGGAAACGAAGCACGGTCAGCTCTCCCTTGACCTAGGCACCGGACATGCGGTCGGCGCGCGGGTCGAACGCGTCGCGGACACCGTCACCGAACAGGTTGAAGGCCAGCGTGGTCATCAGCAGCAGCGCGCTGGGGAAGACCAGGAACCACCACGCCTCCAGGTACAGGCCGCCGTTCTGGGCCTCGGAGATCATGTTTCCCCACGTCGCCGTGGGTGGGGGCACGCCAAGCCCGAGGTAGGACAGCGCCGCCTCAGTCACGATCACCGTGGGCACGAGCAGCGTCGAGTACACGATGACCGGGGCCAGCACGTTGGGCAGCACGTCCACGAACATGATTCGGGTGTTGCTCGCCCCCAGGGAGCGGGCGGCCTCGATGTACTCCCGCTCGCGGATGGAGAGCACCTGCCCGCGGACGATGCGGGCCACCGACGCCCAGCTGAACATCGAGATCACGAAGATGGACACCCACAGGCTGGCCCCCACGATGGCCACGAGCGAGATGGCGAACAGCAGGAAGGGAAACGAGAGCACCACGTCGATCAGCCGTGAGAGCACCGTGTCGGCCACCTTGCCGTAGAAGCCTGCAACCAGGCCCACCACGACGCCGACGAAGACCGTGATGGCCGTGGCCACCACCCCGACCAGCAGCGAGATCCGCGCCCCGTAGGCGCAGCGCACCAGGATGTCGCGACCGAGGTCGTCGGTGCCGAACAGGAAGGTTCCGTCCGGGCCCCGCGGCAGGCCCGCCGGGCTCAGACCGATGTCGTTGAACTGCTCGTTCACCCCGTGTCCGGTCAGCGAGGCCACCAGCGGAGCGAAGATGGCGAACAGGGCGATCAACACGATGACCGCGAGCGAGATCAGCGCCACCCGGTCGCGGCGCAACCGCTCCCAGGCGAGCACCCACGGACTGCGCCCCTCGACCTTCTTCATCGGCTGCTCGTCCTGCTCCGCCCCACCCTCAGGGGGGTCCAGGGCCACCGACTCCAGCGTGCGCTCGGTCACGACGTCCTCTCCTCCATGTGGGCACCGTCGCCGGTGGACGAACCTGACGGCTTCGACAGCTCCACGTCGGGGCCCCACATCCGGGCGGGCGCCTCGGCCTGCTCGATGGCGGCGTGGGCGTGGACCAGGTCCTCGCCCTCGGCCACCGGGTAGTGGCACGCCGTGGAGTGGGAGGCGGGATCGTCGGGCTTGGACTCCAGCACGGGGTCGTCCACCGTGCAGCGGGGCTGGGCCTTGGGGCAGCGGGTGTGGAACCGGCAGCCGGACGGCGGGTTGATGGGCGAGGGGACGTCGCCGATAAGCACGATGCGCTCGCGCGTCGCACTGAGGTCCGGATCGGGCACCGGGACCGCCGAGAGCAGCGCGTTCGCGTACGGGTGTCGAGGGTGCCCGTAGAGCTCGTCCACGTCGGCGATCTCGGCGATCTTGCCGAGGTACATGACGGCCACCCGGTCGCTGACGTGCTGCACCACCGACAGGTCGTGGGCGATGAAGACGAAGGTGAGGTCCAGCTCAGCCTGCAGGTCGGAGAGCAGGTTGATGATCTGGGCCTGGATGGACACGTCGAGCGCGGAGACCGGCTCGTCGCAGACGATCAGCTTGGGCTCCAGGGCGAGCGCCCGTGCCACCCCGATGCGCTGGCGCTGGCCACCGGAGAACTCGTTGGGGTAGCGGTTGTAGTGCTCGGGGTTGAGCCCGACGAGCTCCATCAGCTCCTGGACGCGACGCTTGCGGTCCGCGCCGGTGGCGACCCCGTGGATGGTGAACGGGTCGGCGATGATCGCCCCCACCCGACGCCGCGGGTTCAGCGAGCCGTAGGGATCCTGGAAGATCATCTGGATGTCGCGACGCACGTCGCGCAGCTCCTTGCGACCCAGGTCGGTGATGTCGCGGCCCTCGAAGACCACGGAGCCGCTGGTGATCTCGTAGAGCCGCATGATGCACCGGGCCAGGGTCGACTTGCCGCAGCCCGTCTCGCCCACCAGCCCGAGGGTCTCCCCCTTGCGCACCTGCAGCGAGACCCCGTCGACGGCGTGCACCACCTCCTGCTGGCGGCGGAACAACCCGCTGGAGGCGACCGGGAAGTGCTTGACCACGTCGTCGAGCTGTAGCAGCACCTCGCCCGAGGCGACCGGGGTTCGCTCGGGACTGCGCTCTCGCGCGGTGGTGGCCATCACGCGCGCCCTTCTCGCGACCCGGCCGAGCCCGCACCCGCAGTGGCCAGCCGCTCCGCCCGCGTGAGCTCCACCTGCTCGCGCGCAGCCGTGCGTCCGGCCGCGTCGTGCGGGAGCCAGCAGGCCGAGCGGTGCCGCTCGTCGCCGTCGACGGCCTCCAGGACCGGGTCCTCGACGCGGCAGCGGTCCATCACGTAGGGGCAGCGAGGGTGGAACGGGCAGCCACCCGGGAGGTTGATCAGGCTGGGCGGGGTGCCCTCGATGGGGATCAGCCGCTGACCCCGGGTGTCGCCGGGCTGGGGCAGCGAGGCCAGCAGTCCCTCGGTGTAGGGGTGGTGGCTGCGGTAGAAGGTGTCGCGGCGCTCCGCGGTCTCCATGACCTTGCCCGCGTACATCACCACGATGTCGTCGGCGATGTCGGCCATCACCCCCAGGTCGTGGGTGATCATGACGATCGCGGTGCCGAACTCCTGCTGGAGGCGACCCATCACCTCCAGCACCTGCGCCTGCACGGTTACGTCGAGCGCGGTGGTGGGTTCGTCGGCGATGAGCAGGATCGGGTTCAGCGCCATGGCCATGGCGATCATCGCGCGCTGGCGCATGCCGCCGGAGAACTGGTGGGGGAAGTCGTCCACCCGGACGTCCGGACGGGGAATGCCGACGACGTCGAGCAGCTGGATCGCGCGCTTGCGGGCGTCCGCCTTGGACACCTTCTGGTGGGCCCGGATCATCTCCACGATCTGCCACCCCACCCGGTAGTAGGGGTGCAGGCTCGACAGGGGGTCCTGGAAGATCATGCCGACCTTGACCCCACGGACCTTGCGGAGCTCGCGGTTGTTCATGCTCAGCAGGTCCCGGCCCTCGAACCGGGCCTGACCGGTGACCTTGGCCCCGGCCGTGAGCCCCATGATCGTCTGGGTGGAGACACTTTTTCCCGAGCCCGACTCCCCCACGATGCCCAGGGTCTGACCGCGGTCGACCGAGAACGACAGTCCGCGGACGGCCTTGACCACGCCGTCGGCGGTGTTGAACGAGACGTTGAGGTCTTCGACCTCGAGCAGCGCCATGCGAGCCTTCCTGGGAGGTGGTGTCGGGTGGAGGACGGCCCCCGCCGCGCGCCGATCGAAACGGCGCG
>JBDTDI010000179.1:0-12589 GCA_039923155.1 Mycobacteriaceae bacterium
TGCAGAGCTGGGAGACGACGCCAACCGGGTGACCGTCATCGGGTTCGCGGAGACGGCCACCGGGCTGGGACACCTGGTCGCCGAGGCGCTCGACGCCCAGCTGTACCTGCACTCCACCCGCCGCTCGGTGCCCGGGGTGGTGCGGGCAGGCGTCTTCGCCGAGGAGCACAGCCACGCCACCGAGCACCTGCTGCTGCCGGCCGAGCCGGCAATGCTCACGGCCGCCGGACCTCTCGTGCTGGTCGACGACGAGCTGTCCACCGGGCGCACGGTGGCCAACACCCTGCGGGCGCTGCACGCACTGTGCCCGCGCCAGCACTACGTCGTCGCTGCTCTGGTCGACGTGCGCTCGGCGGAGGACGGCGCCGTGCTCGCCGCGCTCGGCGTCGAGCTCGGTGCCCGGGTGGCGGTGGTCAGCCTGGCCGTGGGAACGGTGAGCGTGCCCGCGGACGTGCTCGAGCGCGGGGCGGCGCTGGTCGCCGAGCTGGACGGGCCGCCGAGCCGCTCTGCTCTGCACGCACCTGTGCACCGGGTGGAGCTGGGCTGGCCGCAGGGACTGCCCGACGGTGGCCGTCACGGGGTGACCCGGGCCCACCGGGCCACCCTGGAGGCCGCGCTGCCCGCGATGGCGCAGCGGATCTCCGCCGCGCTCGGGCCTGACTCGGCCCGGGTGCTCGTGCTCGGGTTCGAGGAGCTGATGCACGCCCCGCTGCGTCTGGCCACGGCCCTGGCCGACGCCCGCGCAGACGTGACGGTGCGCAGCTCCACCACGACCCGCTCGCCGGTGCTGGCGCTGGAGCACCCCGGCTACGCGGTGCGGCACCGGCTCGACTTCCCCGCCCACGACCACCCGGTTCACATTCCCTCCCAGACCCGCCCAGAAGACGGCGCCGGAACCCGGCACGCCTACAACATCACCCCGCGGGCCTACGACGCGGTCCTGCTGGTGGTGGACACCCCCGCCGACACTCCTGAGCTCGACGGGCTGCTCGCCGCGCTCGCCTCCGTCACCGAACGGGTGCTGCTCGCCGTCGTCCCCTCCTACGTGCCGGACCCGCGTGCCCTGCGAGGCCCCGAGTTCGGCTCCTACGCCCCCGACGAGGTGGGCTGGCTGCTCACCGACCTCTCCGACGTCGCCCTGGAGGCCCCCGTCGAGGAGCGTGAGGAGGCGGTGCAGGGCGGTGGCGCGCACTACGCGGAGAGCCTGCCGATCGAGTACCAGCCCGAGCCCGCCTACCTCGAGCTGTTCCACGCCGCCCTGGCCGAGAGCGCACGCCGGCTCGCGCACGCCGTCGGGATGGTCACCGAGATCCTGATCGCCGAGCGGGGGCCGGACGTGGTGCTGGCCTCGCTCGCACGGGCCGGCACTCCGATCGGGGTGCTGGTGCGGCGCTGGGCCAGCCACACCCGCGGCCTGGAGCTGCCCCACTACGCCGTGTCCATCGTCCGGGGTCGCGGCATCGACCCGGTGGCGCTGGCCTACCTGGCCGACCGGTACGACCCCGGCTCGGTCGTCTTCCTCGACGGCTGGACCGGAAAAGGGGCGATCGCCGGAGAGCTCACCGCCGCCCTGGACGCCCACCACGCCGCCACGGGGCAGCGGTTCGACGACTCCCTCGCCGTGCTCGCCGACCCTGGGCACTGCGTGCGCACCTTCGGCACCCGGGCGGACTACCTCATCCCGTCGGCGTGCCTGAACTCCACCGTCAGCGGCCTCGTCTCGCGCACCGTCCTGAACACCTGGGACCTGGCGCCGGGCCAGCTGCACGGGGCCAAGTGCTACCGCGACCTGGCCGACGCCGACGTGTCGTCGGTGTTCCTCGACGCGGTGAGCGCCCACTTCGACGACGTCGCCGAGGAGGTGGCCACCGACTGGCCCGTCCTCGCCGCGAGCGAGCGGGAACCCACCTGGCAGGGGTGGCGCGCGGTGACCGCGATCAGCGAGAGCTACGGGATGGGCTCGGAGAACCTGGTCAAGCCCGGCGTCGGGGAGACCACCCGGGTGCTGCTGCGGCGGGTGCCGTGGAAGGTGCTGGTGCGCCCCGACGCGCTGGGCGAGCTCGCCCACGTTCTGCTGCTCGCCCGACAGCGTGGGGTGCCGGTCGAGGAGGTCGACGACCTCGCCTACAGCTGCGTCGGCCTGATCCACCCCCGGTACACCCGCGGCGCCACCGGGGCCGACGGGACGGCGGCGGGATGAGCGTGCTGGTCTGCTCCGACCTCGACCGGACCCTGATCTACTCCTGTGCGGCCGCAGGTCCCACCGACGACGTCGTGCTGCGGTGCGTGGAGGTCTACGACGGCGCGCCGCTGAGCTTCGTCACCGCCGCCGCGGCCGACGGTCTCGTGACGTTGGCCGAGGAGGCCACCCTGGTGCCGACGACCACCCGCAGCCCCGAGCAGTACCGGCGCGTGCAGCTGCCTGGTCGGCGCCCAGGGTTCGCGATCACCGCCAACGGGGGTCGGCTGCTCGTCGACGGGACGGTGGACGGCGACTGGTCCGCGCACGTCGCGGAGGGGCTCGCGGGCACTGCCCCGCTGGGCGAGGTGCGCGAAAAGCTGGGTGACGCGGGGGACTTCCTGCTGCGGCTGCGCACCGCGGAGGACCTGTTTGCCTACGCCGTGGTGGACCGGTCGGCGCTGCCGGCGGCCTGGGTGGACGAGCTGGGGGCCTGGTGCGCGGAGCGCGGGTGGGGGGTGAGCGTGCAGGGACGAAAGCTCTACTGCGTGCCCGACGGGCTGCGGAAGTCCACCGCTGCCGCCGAGGTCGCCCGCCGGGCCGGCACCACCACCATGCTTGCGGCAGGCGACTCGCTGCTCGACACCGACCTGCTGCTCGCCGCCGCCGCGGCGGTCCGCCCCGCGCACGGGGAGCTGCACGAGGCCGGTTTCACCGCGCCGCACCTCGCCGTGACGCCCAGCTCGGGGGTACGGGCGGGCGCGGAGGTCGTCTCCTGGCTGCTCGCTCGCGCGTCGGGCCATTGACCCAGCGCCGACATGTCGGCTCTACTTGACATTATGTCGAGTAGACCAGACACTTGACGAGTGGGACGGACATCAGCGGCAGGTCGCAGCAACGGGGTTCGCCGTGCGCGCACGGCGCTGGGACTGAGCCAGGCCGAGCTTGCGGCGCACGCCGGGGTGACCCGGCAGACCCTCGTCGCCCTCGAGGGCGGCGGCTACGCCCCGTCGGTCTACCTGGCCCTCGCCGTGGCCGCCCGGCTCGGGCACACCGTCGAGCAGCTCTTCGGCGACCCCCCCACGACGAGTACCGCGAGCGCGACGACGACCAGCACCACGACCGAGGAGGTCGACAGATGAGCAGCGAGCAGGCGGCAACACCGGCACACGGCAGGTTCCTCACCGCGTCCGAGACGATTGGAGACCTGGGCAACCCCTTCTACGACGACGAGCGCCAGCGCGAGGTCTGGAACGAGGCGTCGGCGGTGGGTTTCCAGGCGATGCTGTGGCTGGCCCTGGCAGCCGCAGCGGCAATGGTCTGGATCGGCGGAGCGCCGTCGCTGCCGTACGCGATCACCCTGTTCGGTATCGCCGGGGTCGGCTCCGTGGTGGTCCTGGCCTACGCGCGCGCCCACCAGGTTGACGCGTGGGTGACCACTCGGGTGAACCGGGGTCGCACGGCCCTGCTCGCGGCGCTGGTTGCCGTGCTGGTCGCGGGCGTGGTCCGCGCGCTGCCCGACCACGGCTTCGGGGGCGGGCTGGGGATTGGGGTGGCCTGCGGTGCGCTCCTGGCCGCGGTGGGTGGTCTGGCGGGCGCGTGGTCGACCCGGCGCCGCACTCGGCAGCAGGACCAGGAGCTGGGCGAGTCCTGAGTCGGCTCCGACCGCGGTGGCCGTGGCCCCCGTCTCGTACGGTGAGCGCATGGCTGGGGCACCGCGGTGGTGGCGTCGCGAGGCCGACGAGTCGCTCGTCGAGGCGCGCGCGGCCAAGGGGCGTGCCGCGACCATGCTGTTGTCGCTGGACACCGTGCAGCGTGAGGTGGAGAGCCAGGTGGAGGCCTACGCCGAGTTCAGCCCGGGTGACGGGCCACGGCTGAGCTCGACGTGGACCCCGCTGCGGGACGAGGCCTTCGCCGCGACGGGGGCCTACCTGCAGGTCGAGCAGTACTTCGACCTCGACGCCGACCTCTCCGCCGACGACGCCCGGGTGGCGGCCACTGAGTTCGACCGGGTCGGCCGGGCGATGAGCGACGTCGCCGGGCGGGTGCGCACGTTTGGGGAGCAGGCCGAGCCCCGCTTCGCCCAGGTGCGCGCCGCCCTGGCCCAGCACACCACCCTGCTGCGCACCCTCAGCCCCGCCCTGGACGACGCCCGGGCGGCCATCGCCGCGGCGCAACAGGCCGGGATGCGCACCACCGAGCCCGACGAACAGCTCGCCGCCGCCGAGGTCGAGGCCGCACGAGCCCGCCAGGGTGACACCGTGCAGGGGCTGCGGGCCGCCGCTGAGGCCGCGGCCAGGGCCACCGAGCACGCCCGGGCCGCCGCCGAGTTGGCCCGTGCGCTGCCGGCGCGCAAGCAGGAGGTGGCCCGGCGCATCACCGCGACGCGCACCCGCCTGCAGGTCTCGGCCGACCGCACCGCCGGCTTGGACTCGACGATGAGCCAGCTCCGGCAGCGTTACGCCGCCGCGGCCAGCACCGACCTCGCGGCGGTGCCCGGTGAGGTGGTGGCCGCCCTGGCGCGCGCCGAGCGGGGGGTGTTCACCGCACGCAACGCCGCCGCGGAGAACTCGCAGCGCTGGGCGCAGGCCGAGCAGGGCCTGCACTCTGCGCGGGAGGCCTGCGAGGAGGCCGAGCGCGCCGCGCGGAAGGCGGTGCGCCGGCTCGAGGACCTCGACGCCGTGGCCGCCGATCCCGGTCCGCTGCTGGAGAGCACCCGGCGCACGGTCCGCGACGCCCAACGCTTCCTGCTCGACAGCTCCCCCACCCTCGACCGTCCGCTCGCCGCCCGCCTGGACGCGCTGGCCGCCCGCCTCGACCGGCTGCAGGCGGGGCTGCGCGCCCGTCGCCCCGACACCCGGGTCGACCACTGGGCCTATTTGCACGAGCTGCAGGAGGTCGCCGCCGGCGCGGCCGACATCGTTGCCGAGGTGCGGGAGCGCCACCACCGCTGACCAGCATCCGCCGCGTTGGGGCTGGTGCCCGAAACGCCCGGGTCGTCAGGCCCTAGACTCGGCGTCCGTGATTCTTCGGACGTTCGGCTGGTCGCTCGCCGTCACCATCGTCGCCCTGGTGGCGTCGTTCCTGCTCGGTGGGGGCCAGGTGCTGGCCATCGTGGCCATCCTCATCGTCCTGGAGATCTCGCTGAGCTTCGACAACGCCGTCGTCAACGCCACGATCCTCAAGAAGATGAACGAGTTCTGGCAGAAGATCTTCCTGACCGTCGGTGTGCTCATCGCGGTGTTCGGGATGCGTCTGGTGTTCCCGCTGGCGCTGGTCAGCATCACCGCGAGCATCAGCCCCGTCGAGGTGGTGCGCCTGGCCATCGAGGGCGGCTCCGTGGACACCCCGGGCACCTACGCCAACCTGCTGACCGACGCGCACCCGGCCATCGCCGGGTTCGGCGGCATGTTCCTGGGGATGCTGTTCCTGGACTGGCTGTTCGCCGACCGCGACATCACGTGGCTGAGCTGGTTGGAGCGCCCCCTGCAGCGGATCGGCTCGCTGGACCAGCTCTCGGTGGTCGTCGCCGGCATCGGTCTCGTGGCCGCGGGGCTGTACCTGGCCCCCGGGGGCAAGGAGGGCACGGTGATGATCGCCGGCGTTCTGGGGATCGTCACCTACCTGGCGGTCAACGGCCTCGGCAACCACTTCGAGGCGAGCGCGGACACGGACGAGGACGACGACGCGGGGACGGACGAGCCCGAGCGTTCGCGCACGGGTGAGATGGTCCTCGCGAGCGGCAAGGCCGCGTTCTTCCTGTTCCTCTACCTCGAGGTGCTGGACGCGTCGTTCTCTTTCGACGGTGTCGTCGGTGCCTTCGCCATCAGCCAGGACATCTTCGTCATCGCCGTCGGCCTCGGGGTCGGCGCGTTCTGGATCCGTTCCCTGACCGTGTACCTGGTGCGCCAGGGCACCCTGGACGACTACGTGTACCTCGAGCACGGCGCCCACTGGGCCATCGGTGCGCTGTCGGTGCTGCTGCTGGTCACGATCTCCTTCGAGGTGCCCGAGGTGATCACCGGCCTGATCGGGGTCGGCTTCATCGGGGCCGCGTTCATCAACTCGGTGATCCGCAACCGGCGGATCGAGGCGGAGACCGGGGAGGTCCCGCACGTGCACGCCGACGTCTGAGCCCCGCGGGGGCGGCTACCGGGGCGCCATCCGCAGCGCGCCGTCCATGCGGATGGTCTCGCCGTTGAGGTAGTCGTGCTCCACGATCATCGCCGCGAGCTGGGCGTACTCCGCGGGCTGGGCGAGGCGCTTCGGGAACGGCACACCCTCGCTGAGCCCGGCTCGGTAGTCGTCGCTGACCCCGGCGAGCATCGGGGTGTCCACGATCCCCGGGGCGATGGTGTTCACCCGGATGCCGTGCTGGGCGAGGTCGCGGGCCGCGGGCAGGGTCATCCCCACCACTCCGCCCTTGGACGCCGAGTACGCGACCTGCCCGATCTGGCCGTCGAACGCCGCGATCGACGCGGTGTTGATCACCACCCCGCGCTGCCCGGCGTCGTCGGCCTCGGTGCGGGCGATGACCTCCGCGGCCAGGCGCATCACGTTGAACGTGCCCAGCACGTTCACCATCAGCACGGTGCGGAACAGCTCCAGGTCGTGCGGGCCCTGGCGGCCCAGGATGCGCCCGGCCGCACCGATACCGGCGCAGCTCACCACGATCCGCAGCGGCGCCCCGCCGGCCTCGATCTGCGCCAGGGCCGCCCGGACGTCGTCCTCGCTGGTCACGTCCGCCGGCAGCAGGGTCACCCCGCCGGGCCCCTCCCCGGTGACATCCCCACCCACCCGCCCGGTGACATCCCCACCCACCTGCCCGGTCGCCTTCTCGATCGAGGCGGGCAGGTCGAGGCCGAACACGGTCGCGCCCCGCTCCGCGAGGGCGGCCGCGGTGGCGGCGCCGAGCCCTGAGGCTCCGCCGGTGACCAGGGCAGCTGTTCCTGAGATCTCCATGACCGACCACGCTAGCTGCTGGGTCGCGGGACAGGTGGTGCAGGTTCTGCGCCAGGCGGGGGTGCCACCCTCACCGTGCTCGACGGTGGCGTCGAGACCATGCTCGAGCTGGCCCGCAGCAACCTGCGCAACATCCCCCGGCCCAGCCAGCTCGGCCGACGACCCGACCCTCGCCGCCGGGACCCGGCCGCGACGACGCTACGGTGTCCGGTGTGACTGCGGACGAAGCTGTAGACGCCGGCCCCGAGACCCGCATCGTCGTTCGGCGCACGGTGCCCGCTCCCGCGGCGGAGGTGTTCGCGCTGCTCAGCGACCCGGCGCGCCACCACGAGATCGACGGCTCGGGCATGGTGCGCGCCGCGCAGGACAGCACGCCCGTGACCGCTGTCGGCGACGTGTTCACCATGCACATGCACCGTGAGGCGCGGGCTGAGCCGGACTACGCCACCGACAACCACGTGCTGCGTTTCAAGCCCGACCGGCGCATCGCCTGGGCCACGTGCCTGCCCGGCGCGCAGCCCTCGGGCTTCTACTGGGAGTTCGAGCTGCAGTCGGAGGACGAGCTGACCACCGAGGTGGTGCACACCTACGACTGGTCCGCCGTCACCGACCCGGCCGTGCTGGCGCGCACCACGTTCCCGCTGGTCAGCGCCGAGCAGATGCAGGCCACGCTGGACCGGTTGGCCGCCGCCCTGAGCTGAGCCGCGCCCCGGTGTGTCCGGGCATGGTGCTCAGCCCGCTGCCGCCGCCCAGCTCACGACCGAGGGGCCGACCAGGCCAGCACCAGCCCGTGGTGGTGCCCGGAGACCCGCGCGCCCCCGCGCACCTGAGTCAGGCCCGGTACCGCTGCACCAGCGGGCAGGTGAACGGGTCGCGCTCGGCCAGGCCCACCCGGTTCAGGTAGCGCACGACGATGCCGTAGGAGCGGACCAGGGAGGTCTGGGTGTACGCCACGCCGTTCACCCGGCAGTGCTCACGCACCAGCGCCTGCGCGTGACGCAGGTTCGGTCGCGGCATGGACGGAAACAGGTGGTGCTCGATCTGGTAGTTCAGCCCGCCCATCATGAAGTCGGTGACCCGACCGCCGTCGATGTTGCGGCTCATCAGCACCTGCCGCCGCAGGAAGTCGACCTTCATGCTCGCCGGCACCAGGGGCATGCCCTTGTGGTTGGGCGCGAACGAACCCCCCAGCAGCACCCCGAACACGGCCAGCTGGACCCCGACGAAGGCCGCCGCCTTGCCTGGGGGCAGCAGCACGAACAGGACGGCGACGAAGGCCGACAACCGGAGCGCGATGAACCCCAGCTCGGTGCGCCGGTGGGCGATCGTGCGCTGCTGCAGCAGGGTCTGCACGCTGGCCACGTGCAGCGAGAGACCCTCCAGGGTGAGCAGCGGGAAGAACGCCCACCCCTGTCGGGCGGTCAACCATGCGGCCACACCGGAACGGCTGCTGGCCTGGTCGGGCGTGAAGGCCAGCACCCCGGGCGCGATGTCCGGGTCCTTGCCCTCGGTGTTGGGGGCGTTGTGGTGCTTGTTGTGCTTGCCCGCCCACCACCCGTAGCTCAGGCCCGCGAACAGCCCGGACAGCACCCGCGCGGTCCAGGCGTTCCACTGGGCGGAGGCGAACACCTGCCGGTGGGCGCAGTCGTGGCCGAGGAAGCCGAACTGCGTGCTGACCACGGCCAGGGCCCCGGCCAGCGCCAGCTGCCACCACGAGTCACCCAGCAGCACCACCGCCACCCAGACCCCGGCGAACGCGGCCACCGAACCAATGATCATGGTCCAGTAGAAGCCGTAGCGTCGACGCATGAGCCCGGTCTCGCGCACGGTGCGGGCCAGGTCGGTGTAGAGGCTGGTGTGCCGCTCACGGGCAGCGGGTCGCGCCGAGCTCGGCGACGGCGGGGGCAGCGTGGATGCGGTCATGAGGCCTTCGGTCGCTGGGGTTTCGAGCCGCGCGGCGGGGTCACCGAACGTGGTCCACGAACACCCCGGGGGCTGGGGGAAGACCGTTGGGTGTCACCGTACGCGGGGTGACCAGTGCTGCAGCGCGTCGCTGCGCGGGACCGCCTCACCCGAGCACCGCGAGCGCCGCGACGACGGTGACGACCCCGTTGTTGAGCCCGTGCAGCGCGAGCGACGCCCACAACGTCCGGTGTGCCCGCACCAGGGTGGCGGCTCCGAGCCCGACGAGGATCTGCAGCAGGATGATCGGTGGGGCCAGGTGCACCAGGCCGAAGGCGAGGGCCGACCCGATCACGGCCAGCAGCAGCCCGGCCCGTTGCTCGATCCACCCGAGGAGGATTCGCCGGAAGAGCACCTCCTCCAGCGCGGGGGCCAGGATCGTGACGCACACCGCCGTGAGCGCCAGGGCTCCGACGCCCAGCTCGAGCGCGTCGGCCGAGCGCGAGACGTCCGTTTCCGAGGCGGAGGGTGTGATGCCGGCCAGCGTCCCGACAACCACCGTGCCGACGAGGGCACCGATCCAGAGCAACGGCACCTCCCACAGCAGGTGCCAGGACGAACGGCGCCCGCGCACGAACCCGAGGTCACGACGGGACCAGCCGCGACGGACGAGGGCCAGCCAGACGCCCGCAACGGCCACCGCAGTACCCAGGGGAACGCCGACGCTGGTCACCCAGTCCTGGTTCAGGGTCACCCCGGCCACCACGACCAGAACCCCGGCGAGGACCGGCGCCACCAGGACGGCCAGGATCGTGAGCAGCACGTCGGTCCCCGTGACCCGTCGCGCGAACGTCAGCTCCGCGCGTCGTTGACCGGTACGGATCTGGTCCTGCTCGTGCGCAACAGCTCCCGGCGGGTGCGCGGGTGGGTCCACAACGACAAGGTTAGCCCGAGATGGGCGATGGACCTGATTTGTGAGGATCCGACCCTGGCATCGTCGTCCACGCCGCGCCGTCTTCAGGCGGCCGGTGAGGCCGGACCGTAAACTGCGGAGGAACAACCGCTCCCCGCCCCCTCCGAACGGATAGCGTCTGTGCGCCCCCACGCCACCCCGAGGTCACCGTGAAGCGTGCGGTGGTTGCCGTCCTCGGGTCGTTGATCACCCTGGCCGGCATCGCCCTGCTGGTGCTGCCGGGGCCGGGGTTCGTCCTCGTCGCCGCAGGACTGGCCATCCTCTCCACGCAGTTCGACTGGGCCAAGAAGCCGCTGGACTACGCCAAGGACAAGGCCAACCAGGGCGTTGACGAGGTGCGCCGGTCGAAGTGGCGGGCGGCGTTCGCCGCATCGTGCGGCGTCGTCCTGGCGGGGGTGGGGGTCGCCGGGGTCGCCGGGGTCGACGTGCCGTTCGTCAACCTGCTCTCGGCCGTGCTGCTCATCGGCAGCGGTCTGTTCCTCATCGGCAGCACGGTCTGGGCCCGCACGAAGAGCGCCTGAGGGTGCTCGGCCCCGGTCACCGGGGGCTGCGTGTGCGGCTATCGTGGGCAGGTGAACCGGATCGCGACACCGTGGCGCGGCGTCGCGGTGTCGATCATCGTCACGTCCGCGCTGCTCGTCTCCGGCCCTGCGTCGGCGCAGACGAGCACGCCGAATCCGGCACCGACCGCCGCCACGCCGCCGGCCCGATCGACTCCCGTCGCGCCGCCGCCGTCCGGCCCGGACACGTCTTCGCCGCCGGTGGACCCCACCCCCACCTCCGGACCGCCCGGCTCCTCGAGCACGCCAGCGCCGGCGCCGACGGGCTCCACGACACCTGCCGCCCCGTCGACCTCAGGATCCCTGACCGCGCCCACCACGCCCATCACCACGCCCACCACCACGCCCACCGCCACGCCCACCGCCACGCCCACCGAGGTCCCGGCCCCGCAGCTGCCGATGGACCCCAAGGCGGTGCTCACCCAGGCCCAGGTGGTGGCCGCGCTTGCTCGGCTCACCGCGCTCGACGCGACCAGCGCCGCGCTGGCCACCAAGGTCACCAGGGCCAAGGCCGACCTCGACGGCCGTCGCGCCGCGGTGGCCAAGGCGCACGTCGTCGCCGACACCCGAACTGCGCAGGCGCTGCGGGCCCGGACCGCGGCCGACGGGGAGCGGGCGGGCGTCGACAGCCTGGTCTTCGCCTCCTACCGCGGGGCCCGCACCTCCCGGCTCTCCGCCGTGCTGGTCAGCAGGAGTCCACAGGAGCTGCTGGACCGGATGACCGTGCTGGACCTGCTCGGCAGGGACACCGCGCAGACCCTCGCGGCCGCAACCGTGGCCAGTGGTGTCGCCGACGCCGCCGAGGTCCGGGCCGCTGCGGCGGTCGAGGAGGCGGAGGGATTGGCCCGCAAGGCCGCGCAGACCCAGACGAGCGTGGTGGCCGAGCGCAACCGGCTGCAGGAGCAGACGGCGGAGGCGTCCGCGCTGTTGGCCCGGCTGCTGGGTCAGGACGCCACGATCACCGGCGCCGACCCCACGGTGACGGTGCGCCTGGCCGCGCTCGCCCGCGTCGAGGCCGCTCGGGCCGCCCGGTCGGCCGGTGGGGCCCTGGACTTCGTGGTCGTGCCGACCGAGGGCCGCATCACCTCACCGTTCGGCACCCGGGAGGGTGGTGAGTTCCATCAGGGGCTGGACGTCGCCAACGCGAGAAACACCCCGATCGTCGCCGCGGCGGACGGGGTGGTGATCAGCGCCGGACCGGCCCAGGGCTTCGGGCTGTGGGTTCGGGTGCGCCACGCCGACGCCACGATCACCATCTACGGCCACATCGACAGCTTCGTGGTGCGGGTCGGTCAGCAGGTCAGCGCGGGCGAGCTGATCGCGCTGATGGGCAACCGGGGGGAGTCGACGGGCACCCACCTGCACTTTGCGGTGGTCGCGCCCGGCGGTGGGTACATCGACCCCCAGCTGTGGTTGGCCGGCCACGGGGTGGCCCTGACCTGAGCCGGCCGGTGCTGACGAGTCTCAGCGGGACAGACCCGAGACCGTGGCCCACTCGCCGGCCCGCGACACCGCGTCGTCCTCGCGCTGCTCCTGCACGGTGAGGGCCCGCAACCCGCGCGGCAGCCCCAGCAGAGCGAGCCCCAGGGCCACGACGCTGATGACGGCGCCGAGGGCGAAGCCGAGGGTGAACACCGACTCCCGGGGCACGCCGTTGGCCCCGGTGTTGCTCGCCAGCAGGGTGACGAACACGGCGCTGGCCACGGCGCTGCCGGCGGAGCGGGCGATGGAGTTGACGCTGTTGGCCACCCCGGTCTCCTCCGGGGTGACCTCCGCGACGAGCAGGGCGGGGAACGCCGCGTAGGCCACCGTCACCCCGACGTTGACGACCACGGCGCCGACGATCACCTGCGCGGTGTGCGCGTGCAGCACCGCGAGGGAGAGGTAGCCGACGGCGGTGAGGGCCGCGGCGAGAGCGAGGGTCAGGCGCCCGCCCACGGCTCGGACCGCGCGCCCGGCCAGTGGTGCGACGGCCACCCCGACCAGGGCGCCGGGCAGCAGGTACACCACGCT
>JBDTDI010000180.1:0-4595 GCA_039923155.1 Mycobacteriaceae bacterium
ACAGGCTATCGCCGGGCGCCCCTGCAGACCGACGCGCACGTGCTGCCAGCCGCCGCCGGACTCGACACGGGCGGAGGCGACCAGACGGGTTCTCGACCGATCCGCGCAGGTGGGGCACGCCGTCGGACGCCAGGCCGACCCACTCAGCCTTCGTCCCGAGGCCGGGGTCGGTGACCGAACCGACACCGCGACGCCATCCCTCCCCGGGTGCGCCTGCCGGCGAAGCCGGGTCAGTCGTCGTCGCCGCCCCGGCGCAGCTGGTCGTAGACCTTCTTGCAGTCCGGGCACACCGGCGATCCGGGCTTGGCGGACTTGGTGACCGGGAAGACCTCTCCGCACAGTGCGACCACGTGGGTGCCCATCACGGCGCTCTCCGCGATCTTGTTCTTCTTGACGTAGTGGAAGACCTCGGGCGCGTCGTCGGAGGTGGAGGTGCGCTCGTCGGTGTCCGGCTTCTCGATCGTCTGGGTGCTCACGAGGCCATGATGCACTAACGCAACCCTGCCCAGTCAGCCCTCGATGACGTTGCGCTGAGACGGGCCGATGGCGGTCCGCGGCGGCTGCTCGCCGTAGGAGTAGCGGTTGACCTCCTCGGCGCTGCGCGGCGGGCGGTCGTTGGCGATCAGCACGGCCATCCACGGCAACGGGATGGAGGCGGCGACGATGAGCAGCGAGATCCACCAGAGCCCGGTCGCGCTGTACACGATCGCGGCGGCGATGAGCGCGGGGATGCGGCAGGCCATCAGGATCGAGTACTTCTTGACCCGGGCGCGGTGCTGCTCGTCGAAGGAGGCCTGCGCCTCGGTGATCAGCACGGCCTGCGGCTCGTGGTCGCGGTGGGCGAAGGAGGGGCCCGTCATGCGGGAGGAACGCACGCGTCGTTCCTCGTGGTAGGGACTCTTGCGGGTGCTGCCCTCTACGGCCATGTCATCAGCATGCTCCTGCCCACCGACGGATGCTCGTCACCGTGGCATGAGGAGAAAGACACCCGTTCTTGGAATGCTGGGTGGGTGAGCCCCGCGAGCCCCGACCTGCTGATGCTGACCCCCGACCTGCGTGCGGCCTTCCTGCGGACCGGCTACGACGCCGACACGGTGCTGACGCTGCTGGGCCCCGACGCCCACGCCGCGCTGGGGCGGGGCGAGGCCGTGCCCGCCCGCCGAGCCGTGACCGGCTCCGGCGAGCTGGGCACCCTCGTACAGCTGTTCCTGCTCGGCGACGACTGCAGTGAGGTGGACGTCGCGGCTGCGCTCGCGCCGGTGGTCCTCGACGACGCGGTGCGGGCCGGCCTGCTGGAACGGACCCCGGGCGGGGTGCGCACCAACCTCGACGTGCGGCCGCTGGACTTCGGAGCCGGCACCCGCTGGCTGGTCAGCGACCTCGACGGTGACCTGCGCCCCCACCCCACGGCTGCCGATCACGTGCTGGGCGTGGGCCATGCGTCGCTCTCCTTGCTGCGGGCGGTGCCCACGGCGGAGGTCGGCACGGTGCTGGACCTGGGCACCGGGTGCGGGGTGCAGGCCGTGCACGCGGCCGCGCACGCCCAGCACGTGACGGGCACCGACCTCTCCGAGCGCGCCCTGAGCCTCGCTCGCGTCTCCTGTGCGCTGAACGACCTCGACGTCGAGCTGCTCGCGGGGCCCTGGTACGCCCCGGTCGCGGGGCGTCGTTTCGACCTGCTCCTGGCCAACCCCCCGTTCGTGGTCGGGCCGCCCCGGGTCGAGCACACCTACCGTGACTCCGGTCTGGACCTGGACGGGGCCAGCGAGCTCGTGGTGCGCGGGGCGCGTGAGCACCTCACCCTCGGCGGCACGGCCGCCCTGCTCGCCTCCTGGGTGCACGTGTCGGGGTCGGACTGGCGTGCCCGGGTGGGCTCGTGGTTGCCCGCGCACGGGGTGGACGCCTGGGTGGTGCAGCGCGACGTCGCCGACCCGGCGCTGTACGTCGGCACCTGGCTGCGCGACGCCGGTGTCGACCCGCGTTCGGTCGACGGCGCCGCCCGCACCGAGGCGTGGCTGGCGCACCTCGCGGCGGCGGACGTCACGGGCGTGGGGTTCGGGTACGTGTTCCTGCGAGCCACCGACTCGGCGTCGGACGTGCTGTGCGAGGACCTCACCCACGGCTTCGAGGACCCGCTGGGGGCGGAGGCGCTGGACTACCTGGCCCGCGCGCAGTGGTTGCGCACCCACGACCTCCTCGACAGCCGCTTCGTCCTGGCCCCGGGCACCGCGCTGGCCCGGGTGGCCGTGGCCGGCGCCCAGGGTGGGTGGGAGCCGACGGTCGTGCGCGTGCATCGCGGCGGTGGGCCCGCCTGGCAGCACGAGATCGACGAGCTGGGGGCCGCCTTGCTGGGGGGTCTCACCGCGGACGGGCTCCCCCTCGGCGAGCTCGTCGCCCTGCTCGAGGTGGCGCACGGCGAACCGGCGGACTCCTTGCTGGCGTCCGCGCTCGAGCTGGTGCACGCCCTGGTGCGCCACGGCGTGGTTCGTCCGGCGTGATCGCCCTGTGCTCCCGGGTGCTCAGCGCGGAGGTGACGGTGGCCGGGGCGGCGGGTGGCCGCCAGGTGGTGGGCGCGCTGGACGGAGCCGGACTCCTGGTGCTGGTGGGAGTGCATCGCGGTGACGGCGCCGAGCAGGCGGCCACGGTGGTGCGCAAGGTGGCTGAGCTGCGGGTGCTGGCCGGGGAGGAGTCGGTGCTCACCGCGGGCGCTGGTGTGCTCGTGGTGAGCCAGTTCACGCTGTGCGGGGACACCTCCCGGGGTCGGCGCCCCTCGTGGGCCGCGGCTGCCCCACCCGCGCAGGCCCGGGTCCTGGTGGAGGCGGTCGTCGACGGCTTGCGGGCCCGCGGGGTGGAGGTGGCCACCGGACGCTTCGGCGCCGACATGCAGGTGAGCTCGGTCGGCGACGGCCCGTTCACCGTGCTGGTGCACGCCTGAGCTCCAGCCGGAAACCGTTCTCAGCAACTTCTCAGCCAGAGGTCGCCATCTTCGCAGGTCAGCGGGTTTTCGGAACGTTCTCGGCGGGAACTGCGGGGCACCATCGCGCGTTGTACCAGGCAAGAGCCCGGGTCAGCACCGGGGGACCCGCACCGCAGGAGGCACCCATGAGCATCTCCACCCTTGACCGACCCGGTGACACACCCACCCACCGCCCCGGTGACCGCCCGGTTGCCACCGACGCCGACCTCGACGCCCAGAGCCCGGCCGCCGACCTGGTCAGGGTCTACCTCAACGGGATCGGTCGTACCGCCCTGCTCAGCGCCGCCGACGAGGTCGAGCTGGCCAAGCGCATCGAGGCGGGCCTGTTCGCGGCGCACCTGCTGGCGTCGGGCACCCGGTTGACCGCAGCCCGCAAGCGCGATCTCGCCACCGTGGTCCGCCAGGGTCACGCCGCCCGTCAGCACCTGCTGGAGGCGAACCTGCGCCTGGTGGTCAGCCTGGCCAAGCGCTACACGGGCCGGGGCATGCCCCTGCTCGACCTGATCCAGGAGGGCAACCTGGGGCTCATCCGGGCGATGGAGAAGTTTGACTACGCCAAGGGATTCAAGTTCTCGACCTACGCCACCTGGTGGATCCGACAGGCCATCACCCGCGGCATGGCCGACCAGTCGCGCACCATCCGGCTCCCCGTCCACCTGGTCGAGCAGGTGAACAAGCTGGCCCGGATCAAGCGGGAGCTGCACCAGCAGCTGGGCCGCGAGGCCACCGGCGAGGAGCTGGCCATGGAGTCGGGGATCCCCGAGGCCAAGATCGCCGACCTCTTCGACCACAGCCGGGACCCGGTCAGCCTGGACATGCCTGTCGGCAGCGACGAAGAGGCCCCGCTGGGTGACTTCATCGAGGACGCCGACGCCACCGACGCCGAGTCCGCGGTCATCTCCGGCTTCCTGCACTCGGACATGCGTGCGGTGCTGGCCACCCTCGACGAGCGCGAGCAGCACGTGATCCGGCTGCGCTACGGCCTGGACGACGGTCAGCCCCGCACCCTCGACCAGATCGGCAAGAGCTTCGGTCTCTCCCGCGAGCGGGTGCGCCAGATCGAGCGCGAGGTCATGGCCAAGCTGCGGGTCGGCGACCGGGCGGAGCGGCTGCGCTCGTACGCGAGCTGAGCCGCGGGTCCAGCGGCCAGGCGGGCGGCGAGCAGCTCAGCGGTTGAGCTGGGTGAGGATGATCGTCCGCGCGCCCAGCGGCTGAGTCAGCTCCACGGTCAGCGGGACGGCGGCGGCGAGGGAGTCGCACACTCCCACCGTCGGCTTGTCCGTGAGGATCAGCCGCACGGTCACCGCCGTCGTGGTCTCGGTCAACAGCGTGGCGGTCAGGTCGCTGCACGCATCGCTGACACCCTGGATCTGCAGCTCGGTCCCCGACAGGTCCACGCGCACCGTGCCGCCAAAGACCCTCGGTGCGGCGCTGGCGTAATCTGTAACACCGGCACCACCCGTCCGGCTCCCGGGGTCACCGGCATGATCGCGGTGGGCCGGACCGCGGGAAGCCCGCCCGGAGCGCGGGACACCTCGACGCTCGGTGGGCCTGCCTTTGTCGTGGGGGTGCTGGACTGCTGGGCGCTGGTGGTCGCGGCCGACGTGGTCGAGCTGCT
>JBDTDI010000181.1:0-4167 GCA_039923155.1 Mycobacteriaceae bacterium
GCCGGCCGCCTTCATGATGGCCATGGCCTCGTCGATCCACGCCTTGACCTGCGCCGGGGCAGCCGCAGCGTGGCCACCCCCTCCTGGGGGTCCGCCGCTGGGACCAAGACCGCCGTCGCCGCCGACCCCTGCGCCTGCACCGCCGTCTCCACCGTCTCCACCGGCGCTTCCGTCTCCCGAGCTGCCGCCTCCCGCACCGCCATCCGGGGCAGCCTCAACCCCCGGGCGCACGTCCCGCGAGGTGGTGTGAGCCACCTGCTGCGGGTTCCACTGCACCGGGTCGAAGCGCGCCGGCTCGAAGGGCTGCGCGGCGATGGGCGGGAGATCGGTGAACGGGGTGTCCGTGGCGGCCCCGATGACCGTCCTGCTTGCCGTGGTCAGTGCGTGTTCGGTGTCGTCGACCGCTGCTCGGGCCTGCGTCTGCGCCGCTCCGACGACCGCTGCCGCCGCCGTCTCCCAGCCCGGGGTGCCGATCGACTGGGGCAGGGTCGCGACGGCGGCGTCGACGTCGACGATGAGCCGGGAGATCACGTCGTGGGCGTGGTGCAGGGCCGACTCCGCCCCACGCAGCGCGCGGGCGACGGCAGAGCCCGCCTCGGGCAGCGCGTCGAACGCCCCGGACAGCTGCGTCGTGTAGCCGAGCACCGCCTCCGCACCGCTCCCGGACCACGATGCGCCCAGCTTGGCGGCCTGCGCGGCGGCCGCGTCACCGGTCTGCCGCGCGGGCGCGCCCGCCCGCTCCCAGCGGCGCGCGGCGGCCTCCAGCTGCCCCCGGCTCTCCACCTGGTCGCGCAGCTGCTGCAGCCCCACGGTCCAGGAGCTCACGACTGACCTCCGGCGATAGATGTCCCCAGCCCGTGGTCGGTGTTGCGCAGCTTCACCGCGTCGGCGTCGACGGCCGCCCCGAGGCCCCGCAACAGGGTCGCGCCCTTCTCCAGCTCGTCCGCCCAGTGCGCCGCAGCCTGGGTCGCCGCACTCACCAGGGCGGCGGAGGTCGCCGTGGTGCCCGCTGCGTCCGCCCCCAGCGAGATCCCGGTCAGGTCGTCGGCCGCGGCGCCCGCACCGGGTGCGGCGTTGCTGAGTGCGGCCGCGCACGTCTGGATGTCATCGAGCTGCGCCGTGATGTCGCCCCACGCCACTGGCCTGTCCCCGTCCTCCCGTGCCCGTTGCCACGTCCGGAGCTAGGACGCGCGCCGAGGTGGTGGGGTTCCAGGGATCTCGGTGCGGCCCTGCGCCGCGGCCTGCGCGATGTCGCGACGGTGGTGGCTGCCGGGCAGGTGCACCTGCGCCAGCCGCGCGTAGGCCTGCGCACGGGCCGCGTCGAGGTCGACCCCGGTACCGACGACGCTGAGCACGCGCCCCCCGCTGGAGACCACCGCACCGTCCGCACGCACGGCCGTGCCCGCGTGCAGCACCCCGTCGGCGTCGGCCCCGGTGAGCACGTCCCCGGTGCGTGGTCGCCCCGGGTAGTTCTCCGCGGCGACCACCACGGTCACCGCCGCCCCCTCGGCCCACTGCAGGGCGGGCTGCCCGGCCAACGCGCCGGTGGCGCTCGCGTGCAGCAGCACGCCGAGCGGGCTCTGCAGCAGCGCGAGCACCGCCTGGGTCTCCGGGTCGCCGAAGCGGCAGTTGAACTCGACCACCGCCGGTCCCTCCACCCCCCAGGCGAAGCCGGCGTAGAGCAGCCCCTGGAACGGTGCCCCGCGCCGGACCAGCTCGGCGACCACCGGGGCGACCAGCTCGACCATGACGTCCACCGCGCCCGCGGGCAGCCACGACAGCGGCGCGTAGGCCCCCATGCCCCCGGTGTTCGGTCCCCGGTCGTCGTCCCCGACCCGCTTGAAGTCCTGCGCGGGCAGCAGCGGCACCACCGTCTCGCCGTCGACCAGGCAGAACAGGCTGATCTCGGGCCCGTCGAGGAAGCTCTCCAGCAGCACCGGGTGCCCGTCGTCGAGCAGGCTCGCCGCGTGCCGGCGCGCAGCGTCCCGGTCGTCGGTGACGACCACCCCCTTGCCGGCCGCGATCCGGTCGTCCTTGACCACCCAGTGCGGACCGAAGCGGTCCAGCGCGGCGTCGAGGTCGGCCGGGGAGTCCACCACCTCGCAGCGCGCGGTGCGCACGCCGACCGCGGCCATCACGTCCTTGGCGAACGCCTTGGACCCCTCGATCCGAGCCGCGGCCGCCGACGGTCCGAAGCAGGCGGTGCCGGCTGCACGCACCGCGTCAGCCACCCCCAGCACCAGCGGCACCTCGGAGCCGATGACCACCAGGTCGGCGCTGACCTGCTGGGCCAGCGCCACCACCGCGGCGGCGTCAACCGGGTCGACCGGGTGGTTGGTGGCCACCCGCTGGGTCCCGGCGTTGCCCGGGGCACAGTGCAGCTCGCTCACCGTCGGATCGCGCGCCAGGGCCAGCAGCAGGGCGTGCTCACGGGCACCGGATCCGATCACGAGGACGCGCACGGGAACCCAGGCTAGTGGGCGCCCGGGCAGGTGCTCAGCCCAGCAGCGCGTGCCGGTAGCACCAGCGCCAGCTCTCCCCCGGCTCGACCGAGCGCATCACGGGGTGACCGGTGGCGCGGAAGTGGGCGGTGGCGTGCGTGTGGGGGCTGGAGTCGCAGCAGGCCACGTGCCCACAGCTCAGGCACATCCGCAGGTGCGCCCACGTGCTCTCTCCCACTGCGTGGCAGTCGCTGCACACGCCGACCGAGCTGGGGGTCGGCTCGTCGACGTCGACGCACGCCGACAGCTCGGGGCAGCCCGCCACCGGTGTGACCTGCACCTCGGGCTCAGGCTTGGCGTTGCGCTTGAGCAGTCTCATCACCGGTCATTGTGCCCCCGGTGTCCCGCGGACGTCACCGACGTGCGGAAGGCTGCCCGCGTGAACGTCGCGCTGCTCGTCGTCGTGGTGCTGTCCCTGCTCGTCGCCGGGATCGCCCGGCGCAGGAACCTGCCCGCCCCGCTGCTGCTCACCGTGGTCGGCCTCGGCGCGTCGCTGGTGCCCGGGCTCGGCGGTGTGCAGCTAGAGCCGGACCTGGTGCTGTTCGTGGTGCTGCCCCCGCTGCTGTACTCCGCGGCGCTGACCAGCTCCTACGTGGCGATCAAGGACAACGTCCGCCCGATCGCCCAGCTCGCCGTGGTGCTGCCGCTGATCACCACGGTGGCCGTGGCGGGGGTGGCCTGGTTGGTGCTGCCGCAGCTGCCGTTCACCGCGGCGCTGGTGCTCGGCGCGGTGGTCGCCCCGCCGGACGCGGTGAGCGCCACGGCCATCGGTCGCCGTCTCGGCCTGCCGCGCAGGATCATGACCCTGCTGGGCGGGGAGAGCCTGCTCAACGACGCGACCGCACTGACCGCCTACCGCGTCGCCCTCGCGGTGGCCATCGGCACCGGGGCATCGATCTGGAGCGGGTTGTGGACCTTCACCGTGGCGGCCGTCGTCGGGGTGGCGATGGGCTTGGCCGTCGGGCTGGTCGTGGACATCGTCCGTCGACGTCTCGCCGACGCCGTGCTGGAGAGCGCCGTCGGGCTCGTCGTGCCCTTCCTGACCTACTTCGCCGCCGAGCAGCTGGAGGGCTCCGGGGTGCTGGCCGTCGTGGTCGCGGGGCTGTACCTGGGCTCTCGCTCCTCGCGGGCCGGGTACGCGAGCAGGCTGCAGGACGAGGCGGTGTGGAAGGCGGTCGACGTGATCCTGGAGTCGTTCGTGTTCCTGCTCATCGGCCTGCAGCTGCGGTCGATCCTCGACGGGCTGGCCGGGCGCAGCGTCGGCTCGCTGGTGCTGGCGTCGGTGGCGGTGCTCGCCGCCGTGGTGGTGGTGCGGCTGCTGTGGGTGTTCGGCTCGGTCTACCTGACGTACGCGCTGTCGTCGAGAGCCCGGAAGCAGGAGGGGCTGCCTCCGGTCGGCGGGCTGTTCGTCGTCGCGTGGGCCGGCATGCGCGGGGTGGTGTCGCTGGCGGCGGCATTCGCGATACCCCTCACCACCGCGACCGGCGCCGACTTCCCGGGCCGGGCGGAGATCCTGCTGCTGACCTTCGTGGCCGTGGTGGGCACCTTGCTGCTGCACGGCCTCACGCTGCCGTGGGTGATCCGCCGTCTCGGCGTGCAGGGCGACGCCGAACAACGGGCCGACGCCGTGGCCACGGCGGCGGCGCAGCACGAGGCCGGGATGGCG
>JBDTDI010000182.1:0-17771 GCA_039923155.1 Mycobacteriaceae bacterium
CGGTGCGCATCGAGGTCAGCGGGGTGCGCAGCTCGTGCGCGGCCGTGGCCGCGAAGTCGCGGGCACTCTGCAGCGCGAGGGCGGTCTCGCGCTGCGACGTCTCCACCCGCTCGAGCAGCGCGTCGACCTCGCGGGCGAGCTGGTCCACCTCGCGGGCGCCGCGCACCCCGGTGGGCGGAGCCGGCCCCCCGGCGTGTTCACCGCCGGGCAGCTCTCGAGTGCGGTCGGCGAGGCGGGTGAGCGGCCGTACCGCTACTCCGGCGAACAGCCAGCCGAGTGCGGCCGCGACCGCCACCGCGGCCAGCGCCACACCGATCACGGTCTGTTGCAGGCTGCGGACCGCGGCCTGGGTGACCGCCACCGGTTCGCCGACCGAGACCACCGTCCGCCCGACGATGCGGGTGCGCACCCGGTAGCGGGTGCCGTTCACCCGGACGGTGGTCGTCCCCGGCGCCAGCGCAGGCAGCTCCGGGCCGGTGAGCACCCGCACCCGCTGCGGGGTGCGGACGGTGACCGCGGCGTCGGAGCTCACGGTGGGGTCGGCGACCGCCGCGGCGGCGGCCGCGGACAGGCGCGCGTCGAGGCGGCCGTACTCCGAGCGGGTCAGGGTCACCGCGACCAGCACGGCCAGGACCACCAGCACCAGGGTGGTGCCCAGGGCGCTGGCCAGCGCGACCCGGGTGCGCAGCGAGGGGGAGCGGGTCACCTGGTGGGTCGCGGGGTGGGTTGTGGCGCACGCAGCACGAAGCCGACACCGCGGACGGTGTGCACCAGCCGTGGTGCCCCGGTCGCGTCGAGCTTGCGACGCAGGTAGCCGACGAACACGTCCACCACGTTGGTGTCGGCGACGAAGTCGTAGCCCCACACCAGCTCGAGCAGGCGGGCGCGGTCGAGCACCACGGTCGCGTTGCGCGCCAACACCTCCAACAGCTCGAACTCGCGCTTGGTCAGCTCGACCGGCACGTCGTTGCAGAGCACCAGGCGGCGGGCGGGATCGATGCAGAGCGGTCCCACGTGGATCTCGCCCGTGCTGGTGGGGCGTTCGGGTTGTCGGCGCAGCAGGGCGCGCAGTCGGGCTACCAGCTCGTTGAGCGCGAACGGTTTGACCAGGTAGTCGTCGGCGCCGGCCTCGAGCCCGGCAATGCGGTCGTCGACGGAGGCCCGGGCGCTGAGCACGCACACCGGGACCTCGTGCCCCATCGCCCGCAGCGCGGTGACCACCGCGACCCCGTCCATGCCGGGCATGTTCACGTCCAGGACCACCGCGGCCGGGGTGTGCTCGGCCACCGCACGCAGCGCCGCCGCGCCGTTGTCCGCGGTGCGCACCGTGAACCCGGACAGCCGCAGTCCCCGTTCCAACGACGTGCGGACGTCCGCGTCGTCGTCGACCACGAGGACCTGCGGCGGCTCGGTCACCGGTTCAGTGTGACGTGCCCGCTCAGGACCTGGGGAAGGAGGCGTGGAACTCGCGCACCGCCGCGCGTGCGGCCTTCAGCGCAGCCTTCTGGTCCTGGTGGGCCGAGAAGTACGCCTTCGCCGCCGCGTGGCGGGCAGGGCCCTTCGGGATGGCCGAGATCGTGCCGAGCTCGGTCACCAGCTCGGGGTGCGCCTGCAGGTAGGTCTGCACCTTGGGCGCTGCCGCGGCGAGGGCGTTCCACCGGTCCAGCGCGGTGCAGTGCGCACCCGTGGTGGCGGTGCTGGAGGTGGCGACCGGTGTGGGAGCCGGGGCGGGGGTGCTGCTCTGGGCGAAGGCGACAGCGGGCACGGCGACGGCTCCGGCCAGGGCGAATCCGCCGGCGACGAGCAGGGCGCGGGGACGGTTCACGGTGGGCTCCTCAGGGTAGGTCCCGGGGTGGTCCCGGGCGCACACCTGAAGGTAGGAGCGCACCGTGAAGCGTCGTTGTGGCCAGGGTGAGAGTGTTCTGAGGATCTCGGGCCCGCGCAGCGCCGCCCGCCCGCCCCTGCGCTCATCCCCGGCCGAGGGCCTGCTTCCAGCGGACCCGGGAGCCCGAGTGGAGCACCGAGCGCTCGTAGATCTTGGCCGAGGCCTGGGCCAGGGCGGCGATGACCGCGAGCATCAGCACCACAGAACCCACCACCTGGACTCCGCTCGCCACCCCAGCGGCGATGCGCAGCGGCATGAGGATGGCCGAGAACGGTGGGATCCAGGCCATGACGTTGGACAGCGTGCCATCGGGGTTGCTCAGCGTGACCTGCGCCAGCAGGAACATGGCCACCACCAGGAAGGTCAGCGGGGTGGTGGTCGAGCCGATGTCCTCCTGCCGCGAGACCATCGAGCCAGCGGCCGCGTAGAGCATGGCGAAGAACGCGAAGCCCAGCACGAACCAGCCCAGGGTGGAGATGAACACCGTGATTGCGGCCCCGGTGACGGTGAGCAGGCCGGTGCCGAGCGCGGCGCTCAGCCCGGCGACGCCGTACACCGCCAGCTGGACCAGCCCGACCACGCCGATGCCGAGCACCTTGCCGACGAGCAGGTGCACCGGTTTCATGGTCGCGAGCAGCAGCTCGACCACCCGTGACGTCTTTTCCTCGACCACCCCGGTGGCCACGGAGATCCCCGCGGTGAGCAGCTGGAAGTACAGCAGCAGCACGGAGATGTAGGCCAGGGCGAGGCGTTGACCGTTCACCGCCTTCGGAGGGTTGATCGCGTCGACGCTCACCGTGGCTGCGGCGGTGGCGCGGGCCACGGTGGCAGGGTCGACGCCCTGGGCGGAGAGAACGGCGTCACCGGCCTGCTGGCCCACCGCGCTCTGCAGCACCGTGCGCAGCCCGTCGGACAGGTCGTCCTTCGTGACCGCCGTGTAGGCGCCGCCCGAGGCGGGCACCAGGGCGACGTCGAGGTCGCCGGAGCTGACCGCGCTGCGCGCGGCGGCGGCGTCGGGGACGGCCGAGGCGGTGACCGGGGTGCCGAGGCTCTTGCCGACCGCGCCCAGGTTCTGCTGCAGCGCGGGGGAGCCGACCACCCCCACCTTGTCGGGGCTGTCCGAGCCTCCGGACAGGACCGAGGCCGCGATGATTCCACCGACGATCAGCACGACGAGGACGGCGTTGCTGATCAGGAAGGCCTTGCTCCGGGTGCGGGTCTTGATCTCCCGCAGGGCCACCAGCCACACCGACTGGGTCGCCCCCAGGGGCGGGTGCTGCACGGTGCGGGTTGCTGTGTCGGCGCTCATGCCGTCACCACCTCTCGGAACAGATCGGTCAACGACGGTCGGCGGACGGTGAAGGAGTGCACCGGGCCGGTGCGCAGGGCGGCGGCGAGCACGGCCTGGTCGTCGGCGGTCTCGTCGAGCTCCAGCACGGTGGCTGAGCCCTCCTGGGCGACGGTGCGCACTCCAGCAACCCCGTCGGCCCAGCCGTGCGGAGCGTGTGGGGCGTCGACCACCAGCTGGCTGGGACCTCGGTCGCGCAGCTCGTCGACCGTGCCGATGGCCTGGACCCTCCCGGCCCGGACGATCCCGACCCGGTGGCACAGCCGTTCCACCAGCTCCAGCTGGTGGCTGGAGAAGATGACCGGCACGCCCTCGGCGCACTTCTCCACGAGGACCTGGCTCATCACGTCCACGGCCACCGGGTCGAGCCCGGAGAACGGCTCGTCCAGGACCAGCACCTCCGGGTCGTGGACCAGGGCGGCGGCCAGCTGCACGCGCTGCTGGTTACCGAGGCTGAGCGCGCTCACCGTGTCACCGACCCGGTGGGCGACATCCAGGCGCTCGGTCCAGCGGATCACGGCGTCGCGGGCGTCGCCGTCGGAGAGGCCGTGCAGCCGCGCCAGGTAGTGCAGCTGGTCGCCGACCTTCATCTTCGGGTAGAGCCCGCGCTCCTCGGGCATGTAGCCGATCCGCCGGCGGGCGTCGCGATCCAGGCGCTGCCCGTGCAGGTGGACCTCACCGGCGTCGGCGACCAGCACCCCCATCGCGATGCGCATCGTGGTGGTCTTGCCGGCGCCGTTGCTGCCGACGAATCCGAACAGCTCGCCGGGTGCGACGGTGAAGCTCATGTCGTCCAGGGCCACGGTCTCCCCGTAGCTCTTGAAGAGCCCTCGTACGTCCAACCCCTGCTCGCTCATCGTTGTCCCTCCCTCATCGCTGTCCCTCCTGTAGGGTGACCGCTCCGGGATCGGTGCGCTCTCCGGTCTGGGCAGAATCGGTGCTTGCCGGGTAGGTGTCGCCCGGTTCGGTGTCCTCGGGATCCGGGTCCGGGGCGTCCCAGGCCAGCAACATCGCGGGCAGGAAACCGCCGGCGATGATGACGGTGGCCAGCAGCAGGCCCGCCGGGTAGGCCACGGCACTGGCCTCGCCGAGCTGGGAGCCGAAGACCAGCAGGAAGGTCGGCACCAGCGCGGCCCACAGGATGAACGTCAGCGCGACCGAGCGCGCCGAGGCCCGCTGCAGGGCCTCGCGCTCGTCGAGGAAGTCCGCGGGCAGGTCGGCGACGTTGCTGGTGAGCACCCGCAGGACGAACCATCCGGCCACCACGCCGACCGTGCCGCCGAGCCAGGCAACCGCGAACGCGATCGCGGTGCCTCGGTGGTCGAGCCCGGTGGCCGCGAGACCCACGCCGACGAGCATCAGCGCGAGGGCGGCCACGCTGACGCGCACCACCGCCCGCCGCCGGGCACGGTTGCGCCAGCCGGGCAGGCGGTGCGCGGTCCGCTCGGCGAAGCGCTGCTGACGTCGGTGCTGGGTCTGCAGCAGCCGCCCCCACCGGGCCGGCACGCCACTGCCGTTGGAGATGCTGCCGTTGGAGATGCTGCCGTGGGAGCTGCTGCCGTCGGGCGTCTCGAACGTCGTGCGTGCGTTCATCGTCTCGTCCCCTCGCTGTTCCATCGCTCCGCGGTGAGCGGGGTGAACTCCGTGCGGGAGAACACCGCCTCCACCGGCAGGTCAAACACGGCACACAGCCGGAAGGCCAGGTCGAGGCTGGGGTAGTGGTCTCCCCGCTCCAGGGCCCCGATGGTCTGCGGGTTGACCTCGACCAGCGCGGCCAGGGCCGTGCGGCTCAGTCGCCGCTCCGCCCGGAGCACAGAGATCCGGTTGTGAATGGGGAGGTTCTCCCCACGACGCACCGGACTCATGCGATGAACTGTTACAAAAACCTAACGCTTTGGCAAGTAGGTCACCTTTATGGATGACGCTTCCTGGCTCGGAGGCAGACGCTCGCTACCACCACTTCTTCGTGCGTCGCTCGAGCCGGGAGTTGCTGCGCACCCCGGCGTCACCGAACAAGGAGCAGGCCAGCAGGCGCACCCGGGGAGCTCCGGGCACGCGGGCGACGGGGGAGACGTCGACCGTGCGGTCGCCGAACACGCACAACCCCGGGAGGTCGACCTCGACGCCGTCGGGGACGATCAGCTCCACGTCACCGAAGACGGACCAGCTCCGGACGACCACCTCGTCACTGGTGCAGTGCGCACCCCTCAGGTCCAGGGTGGTGTCGCCGAAGATGTTGATCACCGTGACCGTCGGGGCCGGACGCCACGCGCCACGGCGATGCTCGTCGCCGAACACGTTCGCCGTGCGCGCGACCAGCGGCCATCCCCGATCGGCGGGGCCTGCGGTACAGCGTCCATGGCGACGGCGAGCTCCTCCCGCGGGTGGCCGCCCACACGGTGTCCAGGCGCTGGCTGAAGTCGTCAGCGCGAGCACGCCTGCCCCGACCGCCGCTTTGAGCTTCGCGATCACCAAGTGTCGTTCGGAGTCGGCGACCTCCGTGGCGTGCGACGCCCGCGGGGGCACAGCGTCGGGCACCAACGGACCCGCGTCGAACTCAACATGGTCTTCTTCAGGCTCCGGCTGCATCGGTCAACGGCACCTCGTGCGTCGGTCTTGGCGTTTCGTCCTTTACCCGGGCGGACGGCCTCAGAAGCGGACCAGCATCTTGCCGGTGTTGGCGCCGCGCATCAGGTCCACGAACGCCTGCGCCGCGGCCTCCACCCCGCCGTCGACCGTGGTCTCCTGGTAGTGCACCTTGCCCTCGCGCAGCCAGTCGCCGACCTCCTGCAGGAAGGCCGGACGCAGGTGGTTGAAGTCGTTGACGATGAAGCCGCGCAGCGTCAGTCGCTTGCCGATGATCATGGCCATGTTGCGCGGGCCGGGGGCAGGCTCGGACTCGTTGTACTGGGAGATCATTCCGCAGATGGCGGCACGCCCGCCCTGGCCGAGCGCGGAGATCGCGGCCTCCAGGTGCTCCCCACCCACGTTGTCGAAGTAGACGTCGATGCCGTCGGGGGCCGCGGTGCGCAGCTGTCCGCGCACGTCGCCGTCCTTGTAGTTGAACGCCGCGTCGAAGCCGAGGGTGTCGGTCAACCACGCCACCTTCTCCGCCGAGCCGGCTGAACCGACGACCCGCTTGGCGCCCCGCTGCTTCGCGATCTGCCCGACCAGCGAGCCGACGGCACCCGCGGCGCCGGAGACGAAGACGGTGTCCCCGGACTGCATGGCCGCAACCTCGAGCAGGCCCGCGTAGGCGGTCAGCCCGGGCATGCCCAGCACCCCGAGGTAGGCGCCGAGCCCGGCGACGTCGGGGTCGACGACCTGCACCTTGCGGGCGTCCAGGACGGCGTGCTCACGCCACCCGAGCCCGTGCAGCACGTGGGTGCCGACGGCGATGTCGTCGCTGGTCGAGGCAATGACCTCGCCGACGGCGCCACCGTCGAGGGGGGCGCCAACCTGGAAGGGGGGCACGTAGGAGGCTCGGTCGTCCATGCGGCCGCGCATGTAGGGGTCGACGCTCATCAGCTCGGTGCGCACCAGCACCTGGTTGGCAGCCAGCTCCGGCACGGCTACCTCCGCCACGGTGAAGTTCTCGGGCACGGGCCAGCCCGAGGGGCGGGAGGCCAGGTGCACCTCGCGGGTGGTGGTGGGCAGGGTGGTGGTGGCAGATGTCATGGATGCAGTCTCCCACCCGGCCCGTACCCGCCCCCGCCCCCGCCCCCGGACGGTTTGTGGGCGAATCGCTGTGCGGACCTTCCTGCGCGCGACGATTTGTGGGCGAATCGCTGCGGGGGGCCCCGCGGGGGTGGGGGGCTAGCGCTGCGGGGCGGTGGTCGGGGTTACCGGCGCGGGCAGGGTCGTCTCGCCCTGCAGGTAGGCGTCCACGGCGGCCGCGCACGACCGGCCCTCGGCGATGGCCCAGACGATCAGGCTCTGTCCGCGACCCATGTCCCCGGCCACGAACACCCCGTCCACGTTGGTCACCCACCCGGCGTCCCGGACGATGGTGCCCCGCTCGCTCACCCCCACCCCGAGCTGGGTGACCAGACCCCCCTGCTCGGGGCCGACGAACCCCATGGCCAGCAGCACCAGGTCGCACTCCAGGGTGAACTCGCTGCCCACCACCTCGGTGAAGCGCCCGTCGACCATCTCGACCTCGTGGCCCCGCAGCCCGGTGACGTGCCCGCCGACGCCCATGAGCTCGGCGGTGTTGACCGCGAACACCCGCTCGCCGCCCTCCTCGTGCGCCGACGAAGTCCGCATCATCAGCGGGTACGTCGGCCACGGGGTGGTCTGCGCCCGCTCCTCGGGCGGTCGCGGCATGATCTCCAGCTGGTGCACGCTGGCGGCGCCCTGGCGGGTCGCGGTGCCCAAGCAGTCGGCGCCGGTGTCACCGCCGCCGATGATCACGACCTTCTTGCCGGCCGCCGAGATGGGGCTGGACTCCAGGTCGCCCTCACCGACACGGTTGGACGGCGGCAGGAACTCCATGGCCTGGTGGATCCCGGCGAGCTGACGACCGGGCACGTCGAGGTCGCGCCAGGCGGTGGCCCCACCGGCGAGCACCACGGCGTCGAAGTCGGCGCGCAGCGCCTCGGCGGAGAGGTCGTTCTCGCCGTCGCCGCCGATCTCGATCCCGGTGCGGAACACGGTTCCCTCGTCGGACATCTGCGCGATCCGACGCTCCAGGTGCCGCTTCTCCATCTTGAACGCCGGGATGCCGTAGCGCAGCAAGCCGCCGATGCGGTCGGCGCGCTCGAACACGGTGACGCTGTGTCCGGCCCGGGTGAGCTGTTGGGCGGCGGCGAGACCCGCCGGTCCCGAGCCGACGACGGCCACCGTCCGGGCCGTGGTGCGGGTGGGGCGGACCGGGCGCACCCAGCCCGCCTCCCACGCCCGGTCGACGATCTCCACCTCGATCTGCTTGATGGTGACGGCGTCGGAGTTGATGCCGAGCACGCACGACGACTCGCACGGGGCCGGACACAGGCGTCCGGTGAACTCGGGGAAGTTGTTGGTCGCGTGCAGGCGTTCGCTGGCCCGCTCCCAGTCGTCGACGCGGACGAGCTCGTTCCACTCCGGGATGAGGTTGCCCAGCGGGCAGCCCTGGTGGCAGAAGGGGATCCCGCAGTCCATGCACCGGCTGGCCTGGGCCCGCAGCGCCTCCGGTGCGAACGGCTCGTAGACCTCGTTCCAGTCCCGGACCCGTTCGTCGACCGACCGACGCACCGGCAGCCGCCGCCCCACGGTCAGGAATGCGCGCGCGTCACCCACGGGATGCCCCCATGATCGCCTCGTTCACGTCAGCTCCGTCCTTCTCGGCCGCGTCGATCGCGCGCAGCACCTTCTTGTAGTCCCGCGGCATGACCTTGACCAGCTGTGTGCACGTCTGGGTCCAGTCGTCCAGCAGCCGACGGGCCACGGGCGAGTCGGTGGCCTCGAGGTGGCGGGTGACCAGGCTGTGGACCAGCCGTTCGTCCTCGACGTCGAGTGGATCGAGGTCCACCATCTCGGGGTTCACCACCTCGGCGAAGGTGTTCGCGGGGTCGTGCACGTAGGCCACCCCGCCGGACATGCCGGCGGCGAAGTTGCGACCGGTGGGTCCGAGCACCACCACGATGCCCCCGGTCATGTACTCGCAGCCGTGGTCACCGACGCCCTCGACGACGGCGGAGGCCCCGGAGTTGCGCACGGCGAAGCGTTCGCCCACGAGACCGCGGACCAGCAGCTCCCCGGACGTGGCGCCGTAGAGCAGCACGTTGCCGGCGATGGTGTTCTCCTCGGCCACGAACGACGCCGGCGTCCGCAACGGCGGACGCAGCACCACGTGGCCGCCGGAGAGGCCCTTGGCGACGAAGTCGTTGGCGTCACCGTGCAGGCGCAGGGTGATCCCGGCGGGCAGGAAGGCACCGAGGCTGTTGCCGGCCGACCCGGTGAGGGTGACGTCGATGGTGTCGGTGGGCAGCCCCGCCGCGCCGTAGGCCTTGGTCACCTCGTAGCCCAGCATGGTGCCCACCGTGCGGTTGACGTTGCGGATCCCCACGTCGATGCGAACCGGGGTCCCCCCGGTCAGGGCGGGCGCGGCGAGGGCGATGAGCTCGTTGTCCAGGGCTTTGCCCAGGCCGTGGTCCTGCCCGCGGGTGCAGCGCAGGTCCTGGTTCATGAACGCCGACTCGGGCTGGTGCAGGATCGGCGTGAGGTCCAGCTGGCTGGCCTTGGCGTGGTGGTCGATCGCCTTGCGCGCGTCGATCACCTCCGCATGACCGACGGCGTCGTCGATGGTGCGGAAACCCAGCGACGCCAGCAGCTCGCGCACCTCCTGGGCGATGAAGAGGAAGAAGTTCTCCACGAACTCCGGTCGACCGGAGAACTTCGCCCGCAGCTCCGGGTTCTGGGTGGCAACGCCCACCGGGCACGTGTCCAGGTGGCAGACCCGCATCATCACGCACCCGGAGACGACGAGGGGAGCCGTGGCGAACCCGAACTCCTCCGCACCCAGCAGCGCCGCGATGACCACGTCGCGACCGGTCTTGAGCTGACCGTCAACCTGCACCACGATCCGGTCGCGCAGACCGTTGAGCAGCAGCGTCTGCTGGGTCTCGGCCAGACCGAGCTCCCACGGCGCGCCGGCGTGCTTGAGGGAGGTGAGCGGGGTGGCGCCGGTGCCACCGTCGTGACCGGAGATGAGCACCACGTCGGCGTGGGCCTTGCTCACCCCGGTGGCGACGGTGCCGACCCCGACCTCGGAAACCAGCTTCACGTGCACCCGCGCGGCGGGGTTGGCGTTCTTCAGGTCGTGGATCAGCTGGGCCAGGTCCTCGATGGAGTAGATGTCGTGGTGCGGTGGGGGGCTGATCAGCCCGACCCCGGGGGTGGAGTAACGGGTCTTGGCGATGTAGGGGTTGACCTTGGGTCCGGGCAGCTGGCCGCCCTCACCGGGCTTGGCGCCCTGGGCCATCTTGATCTGCAGGTCGTCGGCGTTGACGAGGTACTCGCTGGTCACCCCGAAGCGGCCCGAGGCCACCTGCTTGATCGCCGAGCGACGCAGGTCCCCGTTCTCGTCGGGGGTGTAGCGGGCCGGGTCCTCGCCGCCCTCCCCGGTGTTCGACCGGGCGCCGAGCCGGTTCATGGCGATGGCCAGGGTCTCGTGCGCCTCGGGCGAGATCGAGCCCAGGCTCATGGCCCCGGTGGAGAAGCGGGCGACGATGGCGGCGACGGGCTCGACCTCCTCCAGCGGGACGGCCGGCAGGGGGCTGCGCAGCTCGAACAGCCCACGCAGCGAGGCCAGCCGCGTCGAGGAGTCGTCAACCAGCTTGGTGTACTCGCGGAACACGTCGTACTGCCCGGTGCGAGTGGCGTGCTGCAGCTTGAACACGGTCTCGGGGTTGAACAGGTGGTACTCGCCCTCGCGGCGCCACTGGTACTCCCCACCCACCTCGAGCTCGCGGTGCGCCCGCAGCTCGGGGCGGTCGGGGTAGGCGGTGCGGTGCCGGCTGGCGACGTCGGCGGCCAGCTGGTCCAGGCCGATGCCGCCGAGGCGGCTCGCGGTGCCGGTGAAGTGCTGAGCCACGAGGTCCTGGCTGAGACCGACGGCCTCGAAGACCTGCGCACCGGTGTAGCTGGCGATGGTGGAGATCCCCATCTTGGACATCACCTTGAGCACGCCCTTGCTTGCGGCCTTGATGTAGCTGGCGATGCCCTCGGCCAGCGGCACCCCGGGCAGCTGGCCGCGGTCGGCCATGTCCTCGATGGTCTCGAAAGCCATGTAGGGGTTGATCGCGGCCGCCCCGTACCCGACGAGCGCGGCCATGTGGTGCACCTCGCGGGCGTCACCGCATTCGACGACGAGCCCGACCTGGGTCCGGGTCCGCTTCCGCACGAGGTGGTGGTGCACGGCCGAGGTCAGCAGCAGCGACGGGATGGGGGCCAGCGTGGCGCTGGAGTTGCGGTCGGACAGCACCACGATGGACGCCCCGCCGGCGATCGCCGCGGACACCTCGGCGAGGATCGCGGCCAGGGACAGGCGCAGCCCGTCGCCGCCGTCGGCCACGGGGTACAGCCCGGACACCACCACGGACCGGAACCCGGGCAGGTCGCCGTCGTCGTTGGCCTGCACGATCCGGGCCAGCTCGTCGTTGTCGATGATCGGTCGGGGCAGCACGATCTGCCGACAGCTGGCCGGCCGGGGGTCGAGCAGGTCCCCCTCGGGCCCGATGGTGGTGGCCATCGACGTGACGAGCTCCTCGCGGATGGCGTCCAGCGGGGGGTTGGTGACTTGGGCGAACAGCTGGGAGAAGTAGTCGAAGAGCAACCGGGGGCGGGCGGAGAGCACCGCGATCGGGGTGTCGGTGCCCATCGAGCCGATGGCCTCCGTCCCGGAGCGGGCCATCACCGCGAGCAGGATGGACAGCTCCTCGGAGGTGTAGCCGAACACCAGCTGGCGGCGCAGCACCGAGGAGTGGGCGTTGCGCACGTGGGGGCGGGCACGCAGCTCCTCGAGGTGGATCAGGCCCGCGTCCAGCCACTCCCGGTAGGGGTGCTCGGCGGCGAGCTCGGCCTTGATCTCGTCGTCGCGCACGATGCGTCCCTGCGCGGTGTCGACCAGGAACATCCGGCCCGGGCGCAGCCGGATCTTGCGGACCACCCGTGCGGGGTCGATGTCGAGGACCCCGACCTCCGAGGCCATCACGACCAGCCCGTCGTCGGTGATCCAGATGCGGCTCGGGCGCAGGCCGTTGCGGTCCAGGACCGCGCCGACGACGGTGCCGTCGGTGAACGCGACCGAGGCCGGCCCGTCCCAGGGCTCCATCAGCGAGGCGTGGTAGCGGTAGAACGCCCGCCGGGCGGGGTCCATGCTCTCGTGCCGCTCCCACGCCTCGGGGATCATCATCAGCATGGCGTGCGGGAGGCTGCGCCCGCCCAGGTGCAGCAGCTCCAGCACCTCGTCGAAGCGCGCGGTGTCGCTGCCGCCGGGGGTGCAGATGGGGAACAGCCGCTCCAGGTGCTTCGCGGGACCGAACGCCTCGGTGCGCAGCAGCGACTCCCGGGCGCGCATCCAGTTCTCGTTGCCGTTGACGGTGTTGATCTCCCCGTTGTGGGCGATCAGCCGGTAGGGGTGGGCCAGCGGCCAGGAGGGGAAGGTGTTGGTCGAGAAGCGGGAGTGGACCAGGGCCAGCGCGCTGACCACCCGCTCGTCGCCGAGGTCGGGGTAGAACCCGCGCAGCTGAGGGGTGGTGAGCATGCCCTTGTAGACGAAGGTGCGAGTGCTCAGCGAGGGGAAGTACACGGTCTCGGCGGGGTTGCCGGTGCGGCTGGGCCCGGCCTGGCCCGAGCCCTCGTGACCCAGCTCGTGCTCCACCCGCTTGCGGACCACGAAGGCGCGCCGCTCGAGGTCCATCCCGGTCAACGGCGCACCATCGGACCCGGTGCCGGCGAGGAACAGCTGACGGAAGGTGGGCATCGCGTCGCGGGCCAGCGCACCCAGGCCCGTGTCGTTGGTGGGTACCTCGCGCCAGCCCAGCACCTGCAGGCCCTCGGCCCGCGCGACGTCCTCCACCGCGGCCGCGGCGGCGGTGGCAGCGGCGCGACCCTGGGGCAGGAACGCGATTCCGGTGGCGTAGGCGCCGGGCTCGGGCAGGGCGAAGTCAACCTCGGCGCGGAACAGCGCGTCGGGGACCTGCAGCAGGATCCCGGCGCCGTCACCGCTGCTGACCTCGGCCCCGGAGGCACCTCGGTGCTCGAGGTTCACCAGGGCGGTGATCCCCTTCTCGACGATGTCGCGGCTGGGGCGACCGTGCATGTCGACCACGAAGGCCACTCCACAGGCGTCGTGCTCGTTGGCCGGGTCGTACAGACCCTGGGGGCCGGGGGTGAGAGTCGTCATGTGCCTTCTTCCGCGGCAGTGGCCGCCCGGCGAGGGGCAGCCAGGATGAGCTGGTCGCAGGCACGACGTCGGGCCGGGCGAAAGAGCAGCAGAGCGGATCGCGCGTGGACCGCCTAGTCCGGTTGGGCCACGCGGGCCAGGATCACGGGTATCGACCAAGCTTGCAACGCGACGTGGTTCGCACGTCAGCCGAACGATAAATCACGGTGGCCACCATGCGAAACCCGATGTTCACATACTGCACCCTGCGGCGCCCGGCGTGGGTGCTCCGACGGCCCGGTCGATCCACACCCCCGCCGCGCCCGCCCGGCCCGGCCCCGCCCAGTTCATGATCAACAGGACACCAGCGTGGTCCGGGCCGGCGGTCGCCACCTCCAGGTCCGGTTGATCGCGGGCGGCCGGCCAAAGCAGGTGGGGCAGGTAGGGCAGGTGGGGCAGGTGAGGCAGTGGGACGGGGCTAGTGCTCGCCGAGCCGGCCAGCGGCCATGCTCCAGCGCCGGGTGGTGCGCACCACCTCGAGCATCCGTCGGTCGTGGGTGACGAGCAGCAAGGTCCCGGCGTAGGAGTCCAGCGCCTGTTCGAGCTGCTCGATCGCCGGGGCGTCGAGGTGGTTCGTCGGTTCGTCGAGCACGAGCAGGTTCACCCCGCGGGCCTGCAGCAGCGCGAGTGCCGCTCGGGTGCGCTCCCCGGGGCTGAGGGAGGAGGCGGGCCGCCCGACGTGGGGCCCGCTCAGCCCGAACTTGGCCAGCAGGGTGCGCACGTCGGCGTCGGGCCAGTCGGGAACGGCAGCGCCGAACGCGCGGGCGAGGGGCTCCCCGCCGAGGAACAACCCCCGCGCCTGGTCCACCTCGCCCACCTCGACCCCCGCCCCGAGTCCCGCCCGACCCTGATCGGGGCGCAACCGCCCCAGCAACAGCCCCAGCAGCGTGGACTTGCCGGCCCCGTTGGCCCCGGTGACGACGATGCGGTCACCGACGTCGACCTGCGCGGTGACCGGCCCGAAGGTGAACTCGCCCCGCCGCAGCAGCGCCTCGTCGCACGAGGCCACCACCGAGCCACCCCGGGGCGCGGGCGCGATCTCCATCTGCAGCTGCCACTCCTTGCGGGGCTCGGACACCTCCTCCAGGCGCTCGATCCGGCGCTCCGTCTGGCGCGCCTTGGCGGCCTGCTTCTCGCTCGCGTCCTGGTGGAAGCGGCGGCTGATCTTGTCGGAGTCGTTGGCCTGCTTCGCCTTGCCCACGCCGGCCTTCATCCAGCCGCGCTGCATCCGGGCCCGCGCGGTGAGCGTGTCCACCGTGTCGGCGTAGCTGTCGTAGGCCTCGCGGGCGTGGGTCCGGGCGACGGCCCGCTCGGCGAGGTAGGCCTCGTAACCACCGTCGTAGACCCCGACGTGGCGCTGGGCGAGATCCAGCTCGACCACCCTGGTGACCGTGCGCGAGAGGAACTCCCGATCGTGGCTGACCAGCACGGCCGGGGTCTGCAGCTCGGCCACGAAGCGCTCCAGGCGGGCCAGGCCGTCGAGGTCGAGGTCGTTGGTGGGCTCGTCCATGAGCAGAACGTCGTAGCGCGACAGCAGCAGCGACGCGAGTCCTGCGCGGGCGGCCTGCCCACCGGACAGCGTCGACATCTCCGCGGTGAGGTCCACCCCGAGCCCGACGTCGGTGGCCACCTGCTCGGCCCGCTCGGCCAGGTCCGCCCCGCCCAGGGCCAGCCAGCGCTCCAGTGCGGGGGTGTAGGTGTCCTCGTTCGACTCGGCGATCCCGACGGCGGCCACGTCCATCACCGCCTCGGCCTCGGCGACCCCGGTGCGCCGACCGAGGAACGCCAGGACGGTCTCCCCGGGCCGGCGTTCGGCTTCCTGGGGGAGCAGGCCGACCGTGGCGTCGGCGGGGCTCAGCGCAACCTGCCCCTCCTGCGGTTCGTCGAGCCCGGCGAGCAGGCGCAGCAGCGACGACTTGCCGGCGCCGTTCACCCCCAGCAGACCCACCACGTCGCCCGCGGCCACGACGAGGTTGAGGTCGGTGAACAACGTCCGGTCGCCGTGCCCGGCCGCGAGGTGTCGGGCGTGCACGGTGGCGCTCACCCGCGCGATCCTGCCAGCCGTGGCGGCAGCGAACGCCGAGCGGTGCTCACCGGCGGCCGCGGGCCAGCGTCGCGACCATGTCCGCGTAGTCGTCGTGCGTCCCGGGCGCCGTCCGCTCCGGGCCGTCGTCGGCGTCGGTGGTCTGCGACCACTGCACCAGCAGGACCACCGCGGCCAGGAGCATCGGCACCTCGCCACCGAGCCAGCTGATCAGACCACCGACCTGCTGCTCGTGGGCGAGCGAGCTGACCCACGGCATCGACAGGTACGTGTACCAGGTGCCGCCGAGCACGTGGCTGGTGGTGGTGACGACCACCCCGAACACGGCGTTGACGAACATCAGCGCGACGAGCATCCCCAGCCGCACCAGGTGCGGGGGACGGGCGGGGCCCTCGTCGATCCCGAGCACCGGCCAGAAGAAGAGGTACCCGGTGCCCAGCACGATCACCGAGGTCGCCAGGTGGGCCCAGTGGTACTGGGCCACCACCTCGAAGGCCGGGGTCAGGTAGATCCCGAACAGGGTCCCCGCGTAGAGGACCAGCGTCCCGACGGGGTGGGTGAGCGCGCGCACCAGCGGCGCGCGCGCCACCGCCAGCAGCCACTCCCGCGGTCCGGGCGTGCTGGCGGCAGGCAGCGCCCGCGCGACCAGCGTGAACGGGGCGCCCACCACCAGCAGCGGGGCGGCCACCATGTTGAGCGCCATGTGCTGGCCCATGTGCACGCTGAACGTGGCGTGGGCGTAGGCGTTCACCCCCGAGCAGGTCGCCAGCAGCAGTACCACGCAGCCCGCCGTGAAGCTCGCGGTCCGCCACCAGGGCCAGCGTCCGCGCACCCGTCGGGCGCCCAGGAGGTAGGCCAGCGCCAGCAGCACCGCGGCCGGGCCCAGGACCAGGTCCGGGCGCCACAGGGTGAGCAACCGTCCGAGGTCGGGGGCGACGGGCAGCGGATAGCCCAGCAGCACCTCGCTAACACTGGGTGGGTGCAGGTAGAACACCGGGGCGGGCTGACGGGCCGCGGCCTCGCTCGCACCCATCACCACGACGAGCAGGGTCAAGTCCAGTCCCGCCCAGGCCAGCGGTGACCTCCGGGAGCCCTCAGCCACCGCGCGGCGCAGCCGACGGCGGGTGAGCACCCCGAGGCCCCCGAGCGCCACGGTCAGGATCACCACCGCCAGGGTCAGGACCCCGTAGGAGGTGCTCAGCACGCTCGTCGGAGGCAGCAGGAACACCGTGAGCACCACCCCGGTGAGCACCACGGCCACCCAGCAGGTCCCGGCGATGATCGTGTACCGCCTCGCCGCCAACGACGCGTGCCCCCCTCCGCGGCGCACGTGGACGAGCAGCGCCAGCAGGGTGCCCAGGTACACCGCGGCGGCCACGACGTGCACGACGATGGCCGAGGTGTTGATGTCGTGCCCGGCCCCCTCGGCGGCGTTCGCGGACAGCGGCGGCGGGAGCAGGGCGAGGGCGGCGAGCACGGCCAGGCCCGCCAGGCCCGACCAGGAGAACGCGAAGCGCAACCCCACGGCGACCAGGCCGGCCAGCACGGCGGCCACCAGCCACCCCTTCGGCAGCTCCTGGGCGCCGATGAGGTCGGCCAGCGCGCCCGGGCGCAACAAGGTGCTCAGCGGCTTGCCGGCTGAGTCGACCGCGGTCGCCCCGACCAGCAGCAGCGCACTGGTGGTCCACACTCCGGCAGCCCGACCTGCCCGCAGCACCGCGGCGTAGCCGTCGGCGTCGATGCGGCCCGAGCCTCGAGGCACGGTGCAGAGCACCGCGAAGACCAGGGCCCCGACGCAGACCGATCCGCTGACGGTGGCGCACAGCCGCAGCAGCGACACCACCAGGGTGGTCAACCGCCCTGGGTCGGTGTCACCGGCGACCCGGTAGGAGCTGCCGCCGAGCAGCACGGCCGCAACGACGACGACCACGACGGCACCGACGACGCCGACCCACCACGCCACCCTCACCCGCGGTGGGTGGGCGGCCGGTCGCAGTGCGCTCATGGTGTCCTGTGCTCGACGACAGTGTGTAGTAAATTCGCTTCTGACCAGGGTTCGCACGGGCCGACAGGATGTGGTGCAGCTGATGATCGGAAGCACGTGGCTGCCCAGCTGGCTCGGGTGGGTGCTCTCGACAGCGTACGTGGCGGTCATCGCCGTGCACGTCCACCACGTCCGCGGTGCGACCGCCCAGGGCCGGTTCTGGCACAGCGGCCACCTGCTGATGTCGCTGGCCATGATCGTCATGTTTGCCCCCACCCACTCGGTGGTGGTGCCCGCCTCCGTCGGCGTCGCCGTCTTCGCGGTGGCCGCCGTGGCGATGGGCGTTTTCGCGCTCAGCGAGCTCCTGCGCGGCGGGGCCCGCGGTGCGATCGTGATCATCGCCACCGTCGACCTGGCCGCGATGGCCTTCATGTTCTCCCCCGCGTCGATGCGCCTGAGCTGGCTCAGCCTGGTCGCCGCGGCCTGGTTCGTGGTGCAGACGCTGGGCTGGCTCACCGGGCACCTCAGCGCCCTGGTGGCGCTCAGCCCGGTGGGTCGCGAGCTCGCGGGGCACCCGGTCGCACC
>JBDTDI010000183.1:0-3780 GCA_039923155.1 Mycobacteriaceae bacterium
AGGAACACGAAGCCGAACAGCGGCACCGTCGGGTCGGCCCCGGGAAAGTGGAACAGGTGGTTGAACACCAGGGCTGACACCCCCAGGGTCGCCGCGAAGCTGAGCACCACCGTCGCGATGAGCAGCAGCGGGGCCACCAGCGCCCGCAGCAGCAGGGCAAGGACACCGAAGACGACGACGAGGACGATCGGGATGATCACCCGTCGGTCCCGCTCGGAGGTGGTCTGGGTGTCGAGCTGGGTGGCGGTGGGTCCGCCGACCAGGGCGTCGGCCCCGGCCACGGCGTGCACCGCCTCCCGCAGACCCTTGAGGGTGGCCACGGCGGTCTCGGAGTCGGCCGCGTCGGTCAGGGTGGCGTCGAGCAGCACCTTGCCGTCGACCACCTTCGGCGGGCCGCCCAGTTGGCCGGTGGAGGACTGCGGAACCACCTGGCTCACTCCGTCCACCTTCGCGGCGACGGCCACCGCGTCGGCCCGGTCGGCCGCGGTGACGATGATGGCCGGCGAGCCGGAACCGCCGGGGAAGTGCGCGCCGATCACCTTCTGGGCGGCCACCGAGTCGACCTTGGTGAGGAACAGGTCTGACTGGGCAACCCCGCCCGCCTTGAGCGTGGGCAGGAACGCCGCCGCGATCAGCAGCACCAGCAGGCTCCCAGCCCAGAACACCCGCGGGCGGGCGCCGATGCGGCGCGAGAGTCCCCACCACAGTCCCTGCTGGTGCTCGCTGCCCGCCTTGGGGCGCACCGGCCAGAAGGCGGCCCGACCCACCAGGGCCAGGGCGGCCGGGAGGAAGGTGAGCGAGGCCAGCAGCGAGCAGCCGATGCCGATGGCCGCGACCGGGCCGAGGCCCCGGTTGGAGTTGAGGTCGGAGAACAACAGGCACAGCACGCCGAGGATGACGGTGCCGCCCGAGGCCACGATCGGCTCCACCGTCGCGCGCCAGGCCTGCCACAGGGCGTCAAACTTGTCGGGGGTGTCCCGCAGCTGTTCCCGGAAGCGGGACACCAGCAGCAGCGCGTAGTCCGTGGCCGCGCCGAACACGAGGATGAACAGGATGCCCTGGCTCTGACCGTTGAGGGCCAGCACGTTGTTGTCGGCGAGCAGGTAGATCACCAGGCTCGCGAGCCCGAGCGCGAACACCGCGGAGAGGACGACGAGCAGCGGCAGGATGGGGCTGCGGTAGACCACGACGAGGATGACGATGACCACGAGTCCCGCCACCAGCAGCAGGATCCCGTCGATCCCGCCGAACGCGGCGGTGAGGTCGGCGATCTGACCGCCCGGTCCGCCCACCAGCACCGAGAGGCCCTCCGGGGTCGCGCTCGCCAGGTCGTCGCGCAGGTTCTTGACCGTCACCCCCGGGTCGACCGCGCCGTTGACGGGCACGATCACCTCCAACGCCCTTCCGTCCTTCGACGGGATCACCGGGCTGGCTGCGCCACCGAAACCCCTCTTGCCCTCGAGCGAACCGGTGACCTGGGTGAGGAACTCCCGGTCGGCCTGCGTGATCCCCGCGGAACGCTCGGCGATGATCACCGCGGGAATGTTGTCGGTGCTGGAGAACTGCTTCTGCAGCTTTGCCACCTGGGTGGCCTCGGCCGACGCGGGGAGGAACGAGGCGCTGTCGTTGGACTGGACCTCGCCGAGCTTGCCCGCGAACGGTCCACCGAAGCTGCCGATCCCCAACCACACGACGATGAGCAGGGCGGGCAGGATCCAGCGCAGCCGCCGGTGGGAGAACAGGCTCATGACGGGCTCCGGTGGTTGGGCGTGGACGGACGTGGGACGCACAGGGGGGACGGACACGAGGCTGGTGAACTACGTTGATCGCCAGGACATGATGTTCAGCATGCTGAGCAAGCGCAAGTCGGAGGGGTTCCAGGTGGTCGAGGACGTGCACGACTGGCCCACGGGTCGGCTCCTGTCCGCGGCGGCGCGCGCGGTCGAACGATCCTGGGAGGGGCTGCTGCGCGAGCACGGCCTCACCCACGCCGGTCTCATCGGTCTGCACTGCCTGGGCGCCGGGGCTCTCCCGCAGCGCCAGCTCGCCCAGGCCTGCCGCGTGACCGACCAGACGATGAGCCGCACCGTGGAGAAGCTGGTCCGCGGCGGCTTCGTCGAGCGCAGCACCGACTCCGCCGACGAGCGGCGGGTGGTGGTCACCACGACCGCCGCCGGCCGGGCCGTGCACGCCCAGGTCGTGGCGGCCGAGCACTCCGACGCCGTGGTCACCTCCGTCGTGTCCGACCCGACCGCGCTGCGCCGGGCTCTGGTCGAGATCCTGCGGGCGTGAGGATGCACGAGCTCCCTGCCCCGCTGCGGGCTGCTCTCGCGGCCACCTCGACCCGTCATCCGGGGCCCGCACTTCAGGAGACCACGGCCCGGCTGGTGCAGCGCTACCAGCTCGGCACCCCTGCCCGGGCGCCCCTGCTGACCAGCGACCTCGACGCCGCGGCCTACGCCACCTACCGGATGCCGGCCACCTTCGCGGCGGTGCGCTCCGTGTTCGGTGAAACCGCCCGCCTCGCTCCGTCGCTGGCGCCGACCTCGCACCTGGACGTCGGCGGTGGGACGGGTTCGGCGGTGTGGGCCGCCGCCGCGGTCTGGCCGAGCATCACCGAGCACACGGTGCTGGAGCAGGCTCCGGCCGTGGCCCGCCTGGGTGCCGAGCTGGCAGCCGACGGTGGCGACGGGGTGCGCACCACGACGTGGACCCTGGGCGACCTCGCCGACCCGCAGGAGCTGCCCCGCGCCAACCTGGTCACCGCGTCCTACGTCCTCGGTGAGCTGGACGCCGACACCCGGGCGGCGCTGGTCGAGCGCCTGCTCGGGCAGCTGTCCGACCCCGCCGGGGTGCTGGTGGTCGTGGAGCCCGGCTCGGTGGCCGGACACGAGCGCGTGCTCGCCGCTCGTGAACAGGTGCTGGCCGCGGGCCTGCACCTGCTGGCGCCCTGCCCGCACTCCCACACCTGCCCGATGGTCGGTACCCGGGACTGGTGCCACTTTGCGGTACGGCTGCCACGCAGCCCGGAGCACCGCCGCGCGAAGGGGGCGGCCCTGGGTTTCGAGGACGAGAAGCTTGCCTACCTCGTGGCGGTGCGTGAGCCCGCAGAGGCTGCACCCGCACGGGTGGTGCGTCACCCGACCATGCGGAAAGGGCTCGTCCAGCTCCAGCTGTGCACCCGCGAGGAGGGGTTGCGCACGGAGGTCGTGAGCAAGCGCGAAGGGGCCCGCTACCGGGCCGCCCGCGCCCTCAGCTGGGGTGACGCCTGGTCGTGAGCGGGACCCTCAACCCGCCCGGCGACGCGTCCGCACGTAGTCGGAGACCACCGCGGCGCCCAGGCCGTCGAGGTCCGGCGCCACCACCCGACCAGCCACCCGGCGGGCCAGGGTGTCCACCACCCGCTCGAGCCGAGGTTCGTCACCGAGGCGGAAGATCGTCACCTGGGCACCGAGCCTGGCGATCTGGTCGAGCTCCCGCACGGTCATGGCCAAGGTCTCAGGCCGCGGGGGGTAGTCGAAGCTCGCGTGACCGTCAGGCTCCAGGTGCGCCGTCGGCTCGCCGTCGGTGACGATCAGCACCACCGGCTGGGTGCCCGGGTGCCGTCGCAGGTGCCGCCCGGCCAGTAGCAGCGCGTGGTGCAGGTTGGTCCCCTGCTCGTACGCGCCGTCCAGCGAGGTCAGCTCCTCCGGGGTGAGAACCTGCGCGTGGCGTCCGAACCCGATGAGCGACAGGGCATCTCCGCGGAACCGGGTGCTCACCAGCTGGTGCAGGGCCAGC
>JBDTDI010000184.1:0-18670 GCA_039923155.1 Mycobacteriaceae bacterium
GGCCCGGCGCCTGGCGAGCCGCCTGGCGGCACGGCGGCGGCGCAGCCGGCGCGGTGCGATCGACCTGCGCCGCACCCTGCGGCGGTCCATGTCCACCGGTGGGGTGCCGGTGCGCCTGGAGCGGCGAAAGCCCCGCCCGGGACGACCCGAGCTGGTGATCCTGTGCGACGTGTCCGGCTCGGTGGCCGGCTTCAGCCACTTCACCCTGCTGTTGGTCAGCGCCCTGCGCGAGCAGCTCAGCCGGGTACGGGTGTTCGCCTTCGTCGACACCACCGACGAGGTGACCGAGTTCTTCGCACCGGGCGCAGACCTGGCCTCGGCGATGGCCCGGATGAGCAGCGAGGCCCGGCTGGTGGCCTTCGACGGTCACTCCGATTACGGGAACGCGCTGGGTGACTTCGCGGAGGGCTGGAGCGAGACCCTCACCGGGCGGGCGTCGCTGATCGTGCTCGGCGACGCCCGCACCAACTACCGCGACCCGAACCTGGCGGTGCTGCGGCGCCTGGCCACCACCGCCCGGCACGCGCACTGGCTCAACCCGGAGCCGCGGGCGCAGTGGGGCACCGGTGACTCGGCGGCAGACCAGTACGCGTCCGTCGTCGAGATGCACGAGTGCCGCAACGCCGAGCAGCTCGCCGAGGTGATCGCCCGGCTGCTGCCCGTCTGAGCCGCGCCGGTCGCCGGTGCTCACCCCGGCTAGGCTGGGCCTGGTGAACCGACGGGTGGGGGTGATGGGCGGCACGTTCGACCCCATCCACCACGGTCACCTGGTCGCAGCGAGTGAGGTCGCGCAGCGCTTCGACCTCGACGAGGTGGTCTTCGTCCCCACCGGGCAGCCATACCAGAAGCCGGAGCACACCGTCAGCCCCGCTGAGGACCGCTACCTGATGACGGTCATCGCGACGGCGTCCAACCCGCGCTTCTCCGTGAGCCGGGTCGACCTGGAACGAGACGGGCCCACCTACACCGTCGACACGCTGCGCGACCTGCGCGCCCAGCGGCCCGACGCGGAGCTGTTCTTCATCACCGGGGCGGACGCGCTGGCGGCGATCTTGTCCTGGCACAAGGTGGAGGAGCTGTTCGAGCTGGCCCGCTTCGTGGGGGTCACCCGCCCCGGCTACGAGCTCGGCGTCGAGCACCTCCCACCGCTGCGTCCGGGCGCGCTGGAGCTGGTCGAGATCCCCGCGATGTCGATCTCTTCCACCGACTGCCGCACGCGCGCCGCGGAGGGCCGCCCCGTCTGGTACCTGGTCCCCGACGGTGTGGTGCAGTACATCTCCAAGCGTGACCTCTACCGCCCCGACCGACCGCACACGTCCGATCCCGTCCCGCTGAGCACATCTGGAGCCACCCCGTGACTGCCACCGACACCGCCAGGGCGTCCGCCCTCGTCGCCGCCGCGGCGGCCGCCGAGAAGCTCGCCACCAACATCACGGTGCTGGACGTCTCCGAGCAGCTGGCCATCACCGACTGCTTCGTCATCGCCTCCACCCGCAACGAGCGCCAGACCGGGGCCGTCGTCGACGAGGTCGAGGAGCAGATGCGCCGCCACGGGCTGAAGCCGGTGCGTCGAGAGGGCGCCAAGCAGGGGCGGTGGGTGCTGCTGGACTACGTCGACGTCGTGGTGCACGTGCAGCACACCGAGGAGCGCACGTTCTACGGCCTGGAACGGCTGTGGAAGGACTGCCCCGTCATCCCCTTCGACGCCGACGCCCACACCCCGGTCGGTGAGCAGGAGAGCACCGACGCCGAGACGGGTGATCTCACCGAGCAGCAGCGCCTGACGCGCCTGCTCGAGCAGGAGTGAGCGCGCCGCTCCGCGTGCTGCTGCTGCGCCACGGCGAGACCGACCACAACGCCGGGTTGCGCATGCAGGGTCATCTCGACGTGTCCCTCAACGACGCCGGTCGCGCCCAGGCCGCCCGGGCCGCGGCGGCGCTCGCCGTTCGCGCCCCGGTGCGGATCGTGTCCTCGGACCTGGCGCGCGCGGCCGAGACCGCCCAGGCCGTCGGGGCCGCCGCGGGTGTGCCGGTGACCCACGACGAACGGTTGCGCGAGACGCACCTGGGGGAGTGGCAGGGCCTGACCCACGGTGAGGTCGAGGACGCCTACCCCGGGCTGATGGGCGGATGGCTGACCAGCGCCACGGACGCCCCGCCGGGCGGGGAGAACCGCCTGCAGGTCGCCGAGCGTGGCTCGGCGGTGCTGCAGGAGACGCTGAGCTCGGTGGCGGACGGGGGGCTGGTGGTGCTGGTGGCGCACGGTGGGCTCATCGCCGCCGTCACCGCGCGGGCCATCGGCCTGCCCCCCGAGCGCTGGTCGGCCATGGGCGGCCTGCAGAACACCCACTGGGCCGAGCTGGGTCCGACGCGCCTCAAGGGGGCCGCGGGATGGCGTCTGCACGGCTGGAACGTCGGCGCCGCCGAGCCCGGTCGTGACTGACTCCTCGGTGGCTGGACCCGGGGGATCCGGGTCGGTCTCGGGGCGGCCGGTGCTGCTCGTCATCGGCGACAGCCTCGCCCACCACGGACCCGAGCGGGCCCACCCCGCCGACGACCCCCGAATCTGGCCCGTGCAGGCCGCGGCCGCGCTCGGGTGGGACAGCGAGCTGGTGGCCCGCATCGGCTGGACCAGCCGCGACGCCTGGTGGGCGATGACCCAGGACCCCCGGGTGTGGGCCGCGCTGGGAGGGGCCGGTGCGGTCGTGCTGGCCGTGGGGGGGATGGACACCCTGCCCTCACCGCTGCCGACCGCCCTGCGCGAGCAGCTGCGCTACCTCCGCCCCCCGTGGGTGCGCCAGGCCGCCCGGGCGGCCTACGGGTGGGCCCAGCCGCGACTCGCGCCGCTGGGCTGGCCGGTGGCGCTGCCACCCCGGCTGTCGGTGGCCTACCTGGAGCGCTGCCGGGCGGCGCTGGCGGTGCTGCGCCCCGACCTGCCGGTCATCGCCACCCTGCCGGCGGTGCACGTCGCCCCGGCGTACGGACGGGTGCACGCCGGCCGCCCGGCCGCCGAGCGTGCGCTGCGCGCGTGGTCGCAACGCACGCAGGTGCCGCTGGTGGACCTCGCTGCCGCCGTGGGCGAGCACGTGCGCGCCGGGCGGGGCAACCCCGACGGGGTGCACTGGGGCTGGGAGGGTCATGACGCGGTGGCCCGGGCCGTGGTCTGTGCCGTTCGGTCAGCCGTGGCCGATGCGGGGCGCCCAGGGTAGTCGGCGCCGGGACGGGCACGGCAGGAGCGGCGGGGTTGTCCACACCCCGACGCGGTGTCCACAGCCATGACGGTCCACCCGCCCAGCCCCCGCCCACCTCCCTAGCGTCCTTCAGGTGTCCGCCACCGACCGCAGCTCGATCGCCCGTCACCGCCTCGACCTGCTCACCGCCCCAGCCCCGACCACCGCACCGGACCCGGGGCGTCGCCCGTCGCCGTGCCCCCGGCCCCACCCCGAGCCTCAGGAACCCACCCCGCTCGAGCCGGAACCCCAGCCGGCACCCGGGCCTGAGGCCGGGCCCGCGCCGGGTGGCACCTCGACGCCGCCTCCGCACGGGTGGCGGGAGCGGTGGTTGCCCGAGTCGTGGTGTGGTGCCCGCGTCGACCCTGGGCGGCGAGGTAGCGTCGCCCTCACCGGTGTCGCAGCTGCAGCCGCCGTGCTGGCCGCGGTCGGCGTGTGGCGTGAGCGTCCGGTGCCCCAGGTGGCGCCACCGCTGCCCGTGGTCACGGCCGCCGCCGCGGTCACCTCCCGTGCCCCGGTGGCCGCCAAGGCCGCCGGCCCCATCGTGGTCAGCGTCGCGGGTGCCGTCGCCAAGCCGGGCCTCGTCACCCTTGCGGCGGGAGCCCGGGTGGCGGACGCGCTCGCCGCCGCCGGCGGTGCGGTCAAGGGCACCAGCCTGCTGACCGTGAACCTCGCCCGTGCACTGGGCGACGGTGAACAGGTACTCATCGGGGTGGACGACCCCCCGGTCAGCGGCAGCGGTTCGGGGGGCGACACCGGCGCGGGTGCGTCGGCAGACGCGCTGATCGACCTGAACACCGCTGGAGAGGCAGAGCTGGAGAAGTTGCCGGGGGTGGGGCCGGTGATGGCCGCGGCCATCATCACCCACCGCGAGGACAACGGCGGTTTCACCCGGGTCGAGCAGCTCACCGATGTCCCCGGGATCGGGGACGCCCGCTTCGCCCAGCTGAAGGCCCTGGTGCGGGTGTGAGCGTGGCAGGCGAGCCGGCGCGCGTGCTGGACGTCCGGTTGCTCGCTCCGGCGCTGGGGGCGTGGACGGCCGTGGCGCTGGGCGTGCTCACCGGTGCGGACAGCGTTTTCGTGCTGTCCCTCTCGGCGGTCGCGGCGGCGGTGCTCGTCTGCGTGCGGCACGGCCGAGAGCGCTGGGCGACTGCCGTTCTGGCCACGCTGCTCACCATTGCCGGGTTCGCGGCCGCCACCGCGCTGCACGCCCGCTCCACGGCCAACAACCCACTGCGCCACACCAGCGGCAGCCTGACGCTGGAGCTGGTGCTGACCGACGACCCCCGCACCCTGTCCTCGGCCCTGCCGGGCGCCCCCGCCCAGGTGCTGGTGCGCGACGACCTCGTCGCCGACGGCGCCCGCCGCCTCACGGGCGCCGTCGTGGTGCTCGCCCCCGCGCGCGGCTGGACCGGGCTGCTTCCCGGGCAGCACGTGCGCACCCGCGGGAAGGCGGCACCACCGTCGCGCCGCGACCTGACCGTGGCATCGATCAGGGTGCGCGATCCGCCCACCCTGGTGGGCAGGCCCGCGGCGGCGCAGCGCGCCGCTGGCTCCCTGCGCACCGGGCTGCGTGACGCTGCCCTCTCGACCCTCGGGCCCGAGACCGGTGCCCTGCTGCCGGGGCTGGTTGTCGGCGACACCTCTGCCCTGTCGCAACGGGTGCTCGACGACGCCAAGACGGCGGGGCTGACCCACCTCACTGCAGTCTCCGGGATGAACATCACCCTGGTGATGGGCGCCGTGCTGCTGCTGGTGCGTGCGGCTGGGGCCGGCCCACGCACCTCCGCTGCACTCGCCGCGATGGCCCTGGCCGGCTTCGTCGTCCTTGCCCGCCCGTCACCCAGCGTTCTCCGCGCGGCGGTGATGGGCACGGTGGCGCTGTTGGCCCTGGTCACCGGGCGCCGCCGCCAGGCGCTGCCCGCCCTGTGCGGCGCCGTGCTCGTGCTGCGCCCGGCGCTCGCGGTGGACGTGGGGTTCGCCCTGTCGGTCCTGGCGACCGGGGCGCTGGTGCTGCTCGCACCTCGCTGGGTGGCGGCGCTGCGCCGCCGCGGTGTACCTGCCGGGGTCGCCGAGCTGCTGGCGGTGCCCGCCGCTGCGCACCTGGTGACCGCCCCGGTCATCGCCGGTCTGTCCGGCAAGCTGAGCCTGGTCGCGGTGCTCGCGAACCTGCTGGTCGCCCCGGTGGTGGGCCCGGCGACCGTGCTCGGGGTGGCCGCGACGGTGGCGCTGCCGGTGTGGGCCCCGCTCGGTCGCCTGCTGGTGCGCCTCGCGGGCCCCGAGGTTTGGTGGCTGGTGCAGGTGGGCCGCCGCTGTGCCGAGCTGCCCGGCGCCGCGATCGAGGTGCCGGGCGGTGCGGCGGGGGCGCTGGGCCTCGCCGCGGTGGTGGTCGCCGTGCTGGTGGCGGCCCGCAACCCCGCCGTCCGCGGGCTCGTTCTTGCGGTCGTGCTGGGTGTCTCCGTGGTGTGGGTGCCGACCAGGACCGTCACCCCGGGTTGGCCGGCCACCGGGTGGGCGGTGGTGGCCTGCGACGTCGGTCAGGGCGACGCCGTCGTCCTGTCCCTCGGACCGCACCGCGCCGTGGTCGTCGACACCGGCCCCGAGCCGGCTGCCGTCGCGGGCTGCCTGGACCGCCTGCACGTCACCGAGGTCGCCCTCGTGGTGCTGACCCACCTGCACGCTGACCACGTCGGGGGTCTCGAGGGTGTGTTGCAGGGGCGCAGCGTGGGGGCGGTGGCCGTCGGTCCACTGCGCCTGCCGGGTGCCGCGCTGAGCCGGGTCCGGGCGAGGTCCGCCGCCCACGGGGTCCCGCTGGTCGACCTCGCCGCCGGAGCCTCGCTGGTCTGGCCCGGGCTGAGGCTGGACGTGCTCGGCCCGGTGCGCCCGGTCACGGCCACCCTCGGCTCCGACCCCGGCACCGTGCTCAACGACGCCTCCCTGGTCCTGTCCGCGCGGACCACCGTCGGCCGGGTGCTGCTCACCGGTGACGCGGAGCTGGCCGAGCAGGGCGACCTGCTGGCCGCCCGGGTCGACCTGCGCGCCGACGTGCTGAAGGTGCCCCACCACGGCTCACGCTTCAGCGCGCCGGCGTTCCTCGACTCCGTCGGAGCCCGGGTGGCCCTGGTCAGCGTGGGACAGGGCAACGCCTACGGGCATCCCAACGCCGGTGTGCTCGAGCACCTGGCAGCCCGCGGCACGACGGTCGGGCGCACCGACACCGACGGCGACGTCGCGGTAGCGCCCGGGCCGGGCGGGCCGGTGGTGGTCCGGCGCGGCGATCCTCGCCCCCCGCCGTGACCGGGCCCGGACCTGTCCTGCGGTCGTGGCAACATCACGGCCGTGAGCAACGCCGCCGGGACCATCGCTGCGGGCACCAGCACCGCCCTGCACCTGGTGCTCGGTGAGGAGGAGCTGCTGGGCGAGCGGGCGGTGAGCGCCGTCGTCGCCGGCGTACGGGCCCTGGACCCGGAGGCGGACACGCAACGGGTTCGGGCCGGCGACGTCACCGGTCCCGAGCTGATCGAGATGCTGAGCCCCTCCCTGTTCGCGCAGGCCCGGGTGCTGGTGCTCGAGGCCACCCAGGAGGCGGGCAAGGACGCGGCGTCGCTGATCGTGGCGGTGATCGACGACCTTCCTGAGGGCATGACGCTGGTGCTGCGCCACACCGGCGGAGCGCGGGGCAAGAGCGTCGTGGACGCCGCCACCAGGGCCGGGGCCACCCGGCACGACGCCGCGCCGCTGCGCTCGGGGGACCTGCCCGCCTTCGTGCGCGCCGAGCTCGCGATGGCGGGGGCGCGCGCAAGCGCTGACGCGGTCGAGGCGCTGATCGACGCGGTCGGCTCGTCGCTGCGCGAGCTCGCGGCCGCGTGCGCGCAGCTGGTGGCCGACACCGGCACGCGGGTCGACGTCGCCGCGGTGCGCCACTACCACTCCGGGCGGGCGGAGGTCACCGGTTTCGACGTCGCCGAGGCGGCGGTGGCCGGGGACCGCGCGCTGGCGCTGGAGTCGCTGCGCTGGGCGGTGCACCGCGGGGTGGCCGACGTCCTGCTCGCGGACGCGCTCGCCGACGCGGTGCGCACCCTGGCCCGCGTCGGTGCCGCCGGTCGGGGCGACCCTTTCTCCCTGGCCAGCGAGCTGGGCATGCCTGCGTGGAAGGTCCGGCGCGCGCAGGCCCAGGTGAGAGGGTGGTCCGGGGCTGCCGTCGGGCAGGCGCTGCAGGTGGTGGCGGCACTGAACGCCGACGTCAAGGGCGCCGCCGCCGACCCTGGCTACGCGATCGAGCGAGCCGTGCTGGCCGTCACCCAGCTTCGAGGTACCTGAGCTTCGGGGTACCCGTGTGCGGCTCGACCGACCCGAGGTCGCGAACGGGTGCTGGCCACACGGCAAAACCCCGGTCCAGGTGGACCAGGGCTCTGCCGTCGCAGCCGAGGCTGCGGTGAAACGAGGCTCAGTCGAGCTGGTTGACCGCGATCGCCATGGCCGACTTCTTGTTGGCGGCCTGGTTGGCGTGGATGACACCCTTGCCGGCGGCCTTGTCGAGCTTGCGACTGGCCACCAGCAGGGAGGCCGACGCGGTGTCACGGTCCCCGGTGGCCACGGCCTCGCGGAAGTGACGGATGGCGGTACGGACCGACGAGCGCACCGACTGGTTGCGCAGGCGCTGACGCTCGTTGGTCCGGATTCGCTTCACCTGGGACTTGATGTTCGCCACGCGTGCACCCTCGGATCGTGTGTGTTGGAGTATCTACGGTCTGCGCCCGGTCTGCCCCGTGCGCCGACCTGCGAGATTACCAGCGCCGCGCCACATCACCCAATCCCGACGCGGCGGCCAGGCCAACCGGGGGTGAGTCCTGCGGCACCTCCCCGGTAGGGGGATGCAGGTCGGGTCCCGCTCCCGACCACGTCCGGAGCGGGTCCCCCTAGCTCCAGCCGTGCTCGCCGCGCAGCCGCGCGGCCACCGCGTCGAAGCGCGCCCGTCCGAGCACCGCGCCCTCTCGGCGGATGCCGTCCTCGGGCACGTCCAGCACCCGGTCCAGGCGCACCCAGCTCGGACGCCGCTCGGCGTCCCAGCTGCCGGGGCCCAGCGCCAGCCAGTCGGGGTCGCCGTCCCGCCGGGACTGGCTGGAGAGCATCAGGCCGACCAGGGTGGCGCCGTCGCGGCCGACGACGAGCACGGGGCGGTCCTTGCCTTGCGACCGGTCCTCCTCGTAGACCACCCAGGTCCACACGATCTCGCCCGGATCCGCCTTGCCGTCGAGGTCGGGGGAGTAGGACACCGTGCGCGCCCGCTCGGCGCTGGGGCGGGTGCGGTGCGCGACGGGTCGGCCCGTCCCGGGCGGAGGGTCGGTCCGTCCGGACTGGAGCTGGCGGACGAGGCGGGGAGCCTCACGGACCAGTCTTGGGCCCTGCTGGACCAACAGCCTGCCCACGGTCCGCCCGATCGTGCTCCACATGCTCGCCACGTCGGATGACGTTACCGACGCGTGGGACGATGGGCCGGACCGCACCTCGTCAGATCACCGTCACCCCGCAGCAACCAGGGAGCTCAGTGCCCAGCTTCGCCGACCAGACGTTCACGCCGCCGGAGCGCATCCGCAACTTCTGCATCATCGCCCACATCGACCACGGCAAGTCGACGTTGGCCGACCGCATGCTGCAGCTGACCGGCGTGGTCGACCCGAGGCAGATGCGGGCGCAGTACCTGGACCGGATGGACATCGAGCGCGAGCGGGGCATCACGATCAAGGCGCAGAACGTGCGCCTGCCGTGGGTGGTGACCGACGAGACGGGCCAGCAGCAGGAGATCGTGCTGCACCTCATCGACACCCCCGGACACGTCGACTTCACCTACGAGGTGTCGCGCGCGCTGGAGGCCTGCGAGGGCGCGGTGCTGCTGGTCGACGCCGCGCAGGGCATCGAGGCGCAGACCTTGGCCAACCTCTACCTGGCCATGGAGAAGAACCTCACGATCATCCCGGTGCTCAACAAGATCGACCTGCCGGCCGCGGATCCCGACCGCTACGCCGAGGAGATCGCGCACATCATCGGCTGCGAGCCCGGTGAGGTGCTCCGGGTCAGCGGCAAGACGGGCGAGGGCGTCAAGGAGCTGCTCGACGAGGTGGTCCGCCTGGTGCCGGCCCCGGTGGGGGAGGCGGAAGGCCCGGCCCGGGCGATGATCTTCGACTCCGTCTACGACGCCTACCGCGGCGTCATCACCTACATCCGGGTCGTGGACGGTCGGATCACCCCGCGCGAGAAGATCACGATGATGTCCACCGGGACCACGCACGAGCTGCTCGAGGTCGGGATCATCTCCCCGGAGCCGCAGGCCAGCGTCGGGCTGGGGGTGGGCGAGGTCGGGTACCTCATCACCGGGGTCAAGGACGTCCGGCAGTCCCGCGTCGGTGACACGGTGACCTCGGCGCGCCACGGCGCCACCGAGCCGCTCGTCGGCTACCGCGACCCCAAGCCGATGGTCTACTCCGGGCTGTACCCCATGGACGGCTCAGACTACCCGGTGCTGCGCGACGCCCTGGACAAGCTGCGCCTGAACGACGCCGCCCTGGCCTACGAGCCGGAGACGTCGGTGGCGCTGGGCTTCGGGTTCCGCTGCGGGTTCCTCGGCCTGCTGCACATGGAGATCACCCGTGACCGACTGGAGCGCGAGTTCAACCTGGAGCTCATCTCCACCGCGCCCAACGTCGTCTACCGGGTGGAGGTCGAGGGCGGGGAGGAGGTGGTGGTGACCAACCCGTCGTACTGGCCGGAGGGCAAGGTGCGCGCGGTTCACGAGCCGGTGGTTCGCACCACCGTCATCTCCCCGAGCGAGTACATCGGCGCGATCATGGAGCTGTGCCAGAACCGGCGCGGCGAGCTGCTCGGGATGGACTACCTCTCCGAGACCCGCGTGGAGCTGCGCTACACCCTGCCGATGGGCGAGATCATGTTCGACTTCTTCGACGCCCTGAAGAGCCGGACGAAGGGTTACGCGAGCCTGGACTACGAGGAGTCCGGCGAGCAGGTGTCGGACCTGGTGAAGGTGGACATCCTGCTGCAGGGCGAGCCGGTGGACGCCTTCAGCTCGATCGTGCACCGGGACAACGCCGGGGCCTACGGCAACCGGATGACGGGCAAGCTCCGGGAGCTGATCCCGCGCCAGCAGTTCGAGGTGCCCATCCAGGCCGCCATCGGGGCGAAGGTGATCTCCCGGGAGAACGTGCGCGCCATCCGCAAGGACGTTCTCGCCAAGTGCTACGGCGGCGACATCAGCCGGAAGCGCAAGCTGCTGGAGAAGCAGAAGGAGGGCAAGAAGCGGATGAAGAACATCGGTCGCGTCGAGGTGCCCCAGGAGGCCTTCGTCGCCGCGCTCAGCTCCGAGGCGGGTGACAAGCCCAAGAAGTGACTCCTCCCGCGGGACGCCGGCTCAGCGGGTGAAGACGATCTTGCCCGCGGTGTCGCCGCCGAGCATGGCGCGGAAGCCCTGCTCAGCCTCGGCCATGTCCAGCTCGAGACCGATCTCGGGGCGGGTGCCGGTGTTCGCGCAGAACGTCAGCAGGTCGGCGAGCTCCTCCTTGGTGCCCATGGTCGAGCCGACGACCCGCATCTGCAGGAAGAACAGCCGCTGCAGGTCCGCCGACGGGTCGGGGCCTGAGGTGGCCCCGGAGACCACGATGACCCCGCCCGGCTTCAGCGAGCGCATCGAGTGGCTCCACGTCGCCTTGCCCACCGTCTCGAAGACGCCGTCGACCTTCTCGGGCAGCCGCGCGCCGCTCTCGAAGCTGGCGTGCGCACCGAGGCGCTCGGCCAGCGCCCGCTTGGCCTCGGTGCGTCCGGTGACCCACACCCGGTAGCCGGCCGCGGAGGCGATCTGCACCAGGGCGGTGCTCACCCCGCCCGAGGCCCCCTGCACGAGGATGGTCTGCCCCGGCCGCAGCCCCGACTTCACGAACAGCATCCGGTACGCGGTCAGCCAGGCGGTGCCCATCACCGCGCCCTGGCTGAAGCTGAGGTCCGCCGGCAGCGGCACCACGTTGCGCGCCGGGACCACCACCTGCTCGGCCATGGTGCCCTGGTGGTTCTCGGTGAGCAGGGTGCGCCTGGGGTCCAACGTCTCCTCGCCGACGTAGCCGGGCGAGGTGATCACCGAGTGCAGCACCACGTTCTGCCCGTCGGGCAGCGTGCCCGCGCCGTCGCACCCGAGGGTCATGGGGAACTGCTCGGGCTTGATCCCCACCCCGCGCAGCGTCCACAGGTCGTGCATGTTGAGGCTGGCAGCGCGCACGTCGACGGTCACCCACCCCTCGGGCGCAGTCGGGGCGTCGCGCTCACCCACCCGCAGGCTGTCCAGGGGGTTCTCGGCGTTGGGTTCGGCAGCGTAGACGGCAAACATGGACTGACCTTAGCCAGCACCGGAGCTATCGTGGGGTGATGGGCGTGCTCGGCGCGGTGGCGCGGTGGTGGGACGGGGTGGAGCTGTGGCTCACCGGTCTGTCCTTCCCGCTGCAGGTCACCATTGTCCTGGTGGTGCTGCTGCCGCTGGCGGCGTTCGCGGCGCGGGCGCTCGACAAGGTCGCGACGACGCTGACCGTCCGGCCCGTCGACGACGACGACACCGGGCCCGCGCCGGACGAGGGTGGGCGCACCTGAACGGCGCGACGCCTACGGTGAAGGGGTGAACCCTGGCGCTCGGATCCGGCTGGCCCTGGCGGTGCTGGTGCTGATCGTGGTGGTCGGCTACCTGGTGCGCGCACTCTGATCGACACCGCCGGGCACCCAGCGGGGAGCCCGCTTCTCGGCGAACGCCGCCATTCCCTCCTGGGCCTGCTCGGAGGCGAACATCTCCGCAGACAGGGTCAACATCTCCGAGAAGCGTTCCGGCAGGCGCGAGTAGCTGGCCTCGGCGAGCAGCTTCTTGGTCCGGGCCACCGCGTCGGGCGCACCCTTGGCCAGCGCGGTGGCGTGGTGCAGCACCGCGTCGTGCAGGTCCTCGGCCGGCACCGCCTCGTTGATGAGACCGACCTCCGCGGCGCGCTGGGCGGTGAACACCTCGCCGGTGAGGAACAGCTCCTGGGCGGCGCGAGGGGCGATGCGGGGCAGCACCACCACCGAGATCACCGCGGGCACCACCCCGATGCGCACCTCGGTGAACGCGAAGGTGGCCTTGTCCGAGGCCACCGCCAGGTCGCACGCCGCGACCAGACCCACACCACCAGCGCGCGCGGGACCACCCACCTTCGCCACCACGGGCTTGTCGAGCTCGATGATCTGCCGCAGGATTTCCGGGAACTCGTTGACGCCCTGGTCGTCGGCCCCCGCCCCGCGCGACTCACGCAGGTCCATGCCCGAGCAGAACACCGAGCCGGTGTGCTCGAGCACCACCACCCGCACCTGGTCGTCGTCGCCCGCGGCCCGCAGCCGCTCGCGGAGCTCGGAGCGCAGCTGGGCGCTCAGCGCGTTGCGGTTGCCGGGGGAGTCCAGGGTGATGGTCGCCACCCCGCCGGCAACGGTCAGGTGGACGAGCTCGATGTCGGTGGGGTCGGCAGCGGTGTCGGTCATGAGGACGACGGTAGTACGCGAGAATGGGGCGGTGACGTCCACACAGGCCCGCCGAACACCGTTCGGGGTGTACGTGCACGTGCCGTTCTGCGCCACCCGCTGCGGCTACTGCGACTTCAACACCTACACCGCTGGCGAGCTCGGCAGCTCAGCCTCGCCGCTGAGCTGGTTGGCGGCGCTGCGCACCGAGCTCGCCCTCGGCGCTCGTCAGACCGGGTCTCCGGTCGTCGACACCGTGTTCGTCGGCGGCGGCACCCCGTCGCTGCTCGGGGCCAAGGGTCTGGCTGACGTGCTGGACGCCGTCCGCGACAACTTCGGCCTCGCCGCCGGCGCGGAGGTGAGCACCGAATCGAACCCCGAGTCGACCTCACCCGCCTTCTTCGACGGTATCCGTGGGGCCGGCTACACCCGGGTGTCGCTGGGCATGCAGTCGGCGGCGCCCCACGTGCTCGCCACCCTCGACCGCACGCACACCCCGGGGCGGGCCGTCGCCGCCGCGCGGGAGGCCCGCGCGGCGGGCTTCGACCACGTCAACCTGGACCTGATCTACGGCACCCCGGGCGAGACCGACGCCGACCTCGTCGCCTCCCTGGACGCGGTGCTGGACGCCGGGGTGGACCACGTCAGCGCCTACGCCCTCATCGTCGAGGACGGCACGGCAATGGCCCGCAAGGTGCGTCGGGGTGAGCTGCCGGCGCCCGACGACGACGTCCTGGCCGACCGCTACGAGCGTCTGGACGCAGGGCTCGTGGCCGCCGGGCTGGGTTGGTACGAAGTGAGCAACTGGGCCCGTGACGAGGGGGCGCGGTGCGCGCACAACCTGGGGTACTGGTCCGGTGGGAGCTGGTGGGGCGCCGGACCCGGGGCGCACAGCCACGTCGACGGCGTGCGGTGGAGCAACGTCAAGCACCCGGCCCGCTACGCCGAGCTGCTGGCTGACGGGCAGTCGCCGGCCGCCGACGAGGAGGTGCTCAGCGCCGCCGACGTGCACACCGAGCGGGTGATGCTCACCACTCGGTTGCGCACCGGCCTCGACCCGGCCGACCTCGACGAGAGCGAGCTCGCGGTGGCGCACCAGCGGGTGCGCGACGGCCTGCTCACCGAGGTCGACGACGCCCTTGTGCTGACCCCCCGCGGCCGGCTGCTCGCCGACGCCGTCATCCGGGACGTCCTGCTCGCCGGCAGCTGACGTGCTTCGCGGCCCGGCTCAGTCCCAGGCGGGCGCGGTCAGGAAGTCGAGCTCGAAGACCCGTGCGTGCAGCACGGTCCGGTTGCGCAGCGCGGCCCGCACCGCCCGGTGCAGCCCGTCCTCGAGGTAGATCCGGGACTCCCACTGCACCGCGTGCGGGAACAGGTCGCCGTAGAACGTGGAGTCCTCCGCGAGCAGCGTCTCCAGCTCCAGCACCTTCTTGATCGTGATGAGCTCGTCCAGGCGCACCTGGCGGGGCGGGATCTTCGACCAGTCCTTGCTCGACAGTCCGTGGTCGGGGTAGGGACGCCCCTCCTGGACGGCACGGAAGATCACCTGCCGCACAGTAGTGCCCCCGTCGGGAGTGCTGCTCCTGCCCACGTGCCGGACGGCACCTAGAATCACGGCACGACCAGGGAGGTGTGCACGGTGTCGACGACCGAGGAGCGGCGGTTCGCGGTGCTGCGCGCCATCGTCGCGGACTACGTCTCCACCCAGGAACCGGTCGGGTCGAAGATGCTGGTGGAACGCCACAACCTGGGTGTCTCCAGTGCCACCGTCCGCAACGACATGGCCGCGCTGGAGGACGACGGCCTCATCGCCCAGCCCCACACCTCGGCGGGTCGGATCCCCACGGACAAGGGCTACCGACAGTTCGTGGACAACATCGCCAGCGTCAAGCCGCTCTCGGCCGCCGAACGGCGGGCCATCCAGTCCTTCCTGGAGACCGGGGTGGACCTCGACGACGTGCTGCGCCGCGGGGTGCGCCTGCTGGCCCAGCTCACCCGCCAGGTTGCGGTCGTGCAGTACCCGACCCTGTCGGCGTCCTCGGTGCGTCACCTGGAAGTCGTGGCGCTGACTCCGGCGCGGCTGCTGCTGGTCCTGATCACCGACTCCGGACGGGTCGACCAGCGCATCGTCGAGCTCGGTGACGTGCTCGGCGAGGAGGGGCTCACCCAGCTGCGGCGGTTGCTCGGGGCCGCCATGGAGGGCAAGCGGCTCAGCGACGCGTCGACCTCGGTCGCCGAGCTCGCCGTCGACGCACCCGAGAACCTGCGCGACGCGGTGCTGCGTGCGGCGACGGTGCTGGTGGAGACCCTGGTCGAGCACCCGGAGGAGCGTCTGGTCCTCGGTGGAGCAGCCAACCTGACCCGCAACGCCGCCGACTTCGCCGCCTTCCCGGGCTCCTTGCGCTCGGTGCTGGAGGCCCTGGAGGAGCAGGTGGTGGTGCTCAAGCTGCTCGCGGCCGCCCAGGACGCCGGTACGGTGACCGTGCGGATCGGTGAGGAGAACGAGGCTCACCAGATGCGGGTCACCTCGATGGTGTCCACCGGATACGGCGCGGCTGGAACAGTCCTGGGGGGTATGGGCGTTCTTGGACCGACGAGGATGGACTACCCGGGCACGATCGCGTCGGTGAGCGCCGTCGCGCGCTACGTCGGGGAAGTGCTCGCGGGCCGCTGAGGTTGCGGACACGAGCTCGGGTACCGCCGCCGTTGATTGTTTTCTGACCAGGACGAACGACTCAAGAGGGTGTGGCTGGCTGTGGCACGGGACTACTACGGGACGCTGGGCGTCGGGACGAAGGCGAGCCCCGAGGAGATCAAGCGCGCGTACCGCAAGCTCGCCCGCGAGCTGCACCCTGACGTCAACCCCGACGAGGCGGCCCAGGTGCGCTTCCGCGAGGTCAGCACCGCCTACGAGGTGCTCAGCGACCCCGCCAAGCGGCAGGTGGTCGACCTCGGCGGGGACCCCCTCGAGTCCGGGGGCGGCAGCAACGGCTTCGCGGGCGGGGCGCAGGGTTTCGGACTTGGCGACATCATGGACGCGTTCTTCGGCGGGCAGGGCGGTGGCGGTGGACGGGGTCCGCGCAGCCGGGTCCAACCCGGCTCCGACGCGCTGCTGCGGGCCGACCTGACCCTCGCCGAGTGCGCCACCGGGGTGAACCGGGAGATCAACGTCGACACCGCCGTCCTGTGCACGGTGTGCACCGGGGCCGGCACCGCTCCCGGCACCTCCGCGCAGAGCTGCGACACCTGTGGGGGGGCCGGGGAGGTGCAGTCGGTGCAGCGCAGCTTCCTCGGTCAGGTCGTCACCGCACGGATCTGCCCCACCTGCCGCGGCGTCGGTGAGGTCATCCCCGAGCCGTGCGTGCAGTGCGGCGGCGACGGCCGGGTCCGCTCGCGGCGCACCGTGACGGTGAAGATCCCCGCCGGGGTCGGGGACGGCATGCGCATCCGGCTCACCGGCCAGGGTGAGGTCGGCCCGGGTGGCGGCCCGGCCGGCGACCTCTACGTGGAGGTCGGCGAAGAGCCGCACGAGGTGTACGTCCGCGACGGAGACGACCTGCACTGCACGGTGCGGGTCCCGGTCGTCGACGCCGCGCTGGGCACGACGATGAAGCTCGAGACCATCGACGGGCAGGCCGAGATCACCATCGACGCCGGCACCCAGCCTGCGTCCGTGGTCACCCTGAAGGGCCACGGCATGCCCCGGCTGCGCTCCGGGGTGCGCGGCGACGTGCACGTGCACCTCGACGTGGTCGTGCCGACCCGCATGGACGGCAAGCAGAAGGATCTGCTGCGTCGCTTCGCCACGACCCGCCGAGACGACGTGGTCGAGGTGGTACGGGCGGGGTCGCGGCAGAGTGGGGGCATGTTCAACCGCCTGCGCGACGCCTTCGCCGGTCGCTGAGCGCGGGCCCTGCTCGGTGGCTCCGCCGGTGTTCCACCTCGACCTCCTGCCCTCCGGGGGCGGCGCTGTCCTGCTCGACGGGCCGGAGGGTCGACACGCGGCGACGGTGCGCCGGCTGCGGGTGGGGGAGCGGCTGTTGCTGTCCGACGGCCGGGGTGGGGTGGCGGACGCGACGGTGAGAGCCTGCGGCAAGGACCGTCTCGAGCTCGACGTCGACCCGCCGCGGTTCGTGCCCGCCCCCGCCCAGCCCGTCACGGTCGTGCAGGCGCTGGTCAAGAGCGAGCGCAGCGACCTGGCGGTGGAGCTGGCCACCGAAGCCGGGGTGGACGAGCTGGTGCCCTGGGGGGCGGCGCGGTGCGTGGCCCGCTGGAGCGGACCGAAGGTCGACAAGGGCCTTGCCCGGTGGAGCAGCGTCGCGCGGGAGGCTGCCAAGCAGGCACGGCGCGCCCGGGTGCCGGTCGTGCACCCGTTGGCCGACACCACCGCCGTGGTGGCCCTGGTGCTCAGGTGCACGCAGAGCGGGGGCACCGCACTGGTGCTGCACGAATCGGCGACCACCGCGCTCGCCGCGGTGGCCCTGAACGGTCCGCTGGTCTTGGTGGTCGGCCCCGAGGGCGGGATCAGCGACGTCGAGCTGGAGCTGCTAGCGGCGGCGGGTGCGCAGGCCGTGCACCTGGGCCCGACCGTGCTGCGCACCTCCACCGCGGCCGCGGTGGCCCTGGGGGCGATCGGCGTGCTGACGGCCCGCTGGTCCTTGCCTCCTTTCGTCTGACCGGGCGCCCGCTGAGTGGCAGGGCGCCTGCTGTGTGAGCCTGGTGGCCGTGCGCATCACCTACGGAGGCGAGAGATCCCAGCTCGGTGAGCTGTACCTGCCCGACGGGACCCACCGGGTGCCCGTGGTCGTGGTGGTGCACGGCGGCTTCTGGCGCCGCCGTTACGGCAACGAGCTGGGCGCCCCGCTGGCCGCCGACCTGGCCGCGCGCGGGGTGGCCGCCTGGAACATCGAGTACCGGCGGGTGGGCAACGGTGGCGGTTGGCCCGAAACCTTCCTCGACGTCGCCGCGGCGGTGGACGCGCTCGCGTCGGTGGTGCAGGACCGCGCCGGTGGGCGACTTGATCTCGACGACGTCCGCGGCCTCGGCCACTCCGCTGGTGGCCAACTGGCGGTGTGGGCCGCCGGACGTCCGCTGCTGCCGTGCGGCACCCCCGGTGCCGACCCGGTGGTGCGGCTGTCCCGGGTCGTGAGCCAGGCGGGGGTGCTGGACCTGGTGGGGGCCAGCGACCAGCAGCTCGGTGACGGTGCTTGCGAGGCACTGCTGGGCGGTCCCGCGGAGCACCAGCCGCAGCGGTACGCGGCCGCGTCACCGCTGGCCCTGCTGCCGCTGGGGGTGCCCGTGGTGTGCGTGCACGGTGACGCCGACGCGAACGTGCCGATCAGCCAGAGCGAGACCTACACCGCGGCCGCCACCGCGTCCGGCGACCCGGCGAGGCTGCACCGGTTGGCCGGGGTGGACCACTTCGCGCTGATCGACCCGACCACTCCGGCCTGGGTGACGTGCCGGGATGCCGTTCTCTCCCCCGTCGAACCCCGCTAGCGTGGCCGGTGTGAGCTCACCCGACTGCTTGTTCTGCGCCATCGTCGCCGGCGACGTCCCGGCTACCGTGGTGCGCCGCGGCGCCCGCACCGTCGCCTTCCGCGACATCAACCCCCAGGCGCCCACCCACGTGCTGGTGGTGCCCACCGTGCACCAGCCCGACGCTGCCGCGATGGCCGCGGCCGATCCGGGCCTGCTGGCCGAGGTGTTCTGCGACGCGGTGGCCGTCGCGGAGGCGGAGAACCTCGTGGCCACCGGGTACCGGCTGCTCACCAACACCGGGGTCGACGCTGGACAGACGGTGTTCCACCTGCACGTGCACGTCCTCGGCGGGGAGGGCCTCGGCGGGATGACCGGGGGCCCGCTCAAGGTCGCCGGATAGGCCGTGCCGGGTACGCTGGAGCGGTC
>JBDTDI010000185.1:0-5192 GCA_039923155.1 Mycobacteriaceae bacterium
GGGTCCGGCTCTGCACGTCGGGCGGTGTCCATGGTCGCGGCGACCAGATTTAGCGCCCGGTCACCGTCGCGGGTCAGCAGGTAGGCGGTCCGCGCCCATCCTGAAGCGTCGTTCTCGTCGGTGCTCACGGCCCCTCCTCCGTCGAGTCGTTCGAGGGTAGAACTATCACTGGACGGCGCTGGGAGTGGCCCGTGTGCCCGGTGGACGGCTGCCCACCTGGTGCCGCAGGTAGCCGATGCTGTCGGTCCTCGCCGATACGTTCTATTCATGACGACGGCGGATGTGCACGGGGCCGGGGTGCTCGCTGCCCTGGCCTCGGTGCAGGACGGGCTGGCCGTGGCCCGTGGGTTGTCGTGGACGGCGTCGGACGACGACGCGACCACGGCGCTGGCGGTGGCCTACCGCTTGCAGGCGTCCTCTCGGGCCACGTACCTGGCCCTGCTCGTGGAGGCCGACGGTCGCGACGACAGGTCGGTGGGCCGTTGTGCGGTGGCCGGCTTGGCGGGTTCGCAGCGGGTGAGCGAGGCCCGGGTGCGCGCCGACCTGCGCGAGGCCCGCATCATCGGCCCCGGCGGGACGCTGCCCGCCATGGGACGGGCTCTGGCCGCGGGTGAGATCAGCGCCGAGCACGTGCAGACGGCGGTGAGCACGGTGTCGCGGATCCCGGTTCGGGTGGTGGCGGCGCACCGGGCGGCCCTGGACGCGGCGTTGGTGTCGCACGCGCGGGCGTTCACCGCCGCCACCTGCCGCGATCTGGGCCGGTACCTGTTGGCGGCCCTGGTCCCGGACAAGGAGGAGCGGTTCGACCCCGATGCGCACCTGCGCCGTGAGCTGCACCTGGGGGTGGACGACACCGGCATGGGCCGGCTGCGGGGTCAGCTCGACCCAGCCGGTACCGCCACCGTCAAGGCTGTGCTCGACGCCTTGTCCGCACCGCGGCCGGGTCAGGACGGGGCCCGTGATGCTCGCACCCCCGCCCAGCGGCGGGCGGACGGTTTGGTGGAGATGGCCCGCCTGGCCGACGGCCGCATGGCCGCGGGTGGGGGGTTCGGCGAGTCCGCCCGCGTGGTGGTGCACGCCAGCGCCGACCAGCTCGCTGAGGCCGCCGACCGCGTTGACGCCCACCACAGCGGGGGTGCGGTGCCCCTTGCCCTGGCGGGGGCGGCGCACTGCGAGAGCACCGGGGCGGTCAGTCCTTCCATCCTGGCGCGGTTGGCGTGTGACGCGGTGATCGACCGGGTCGTGCTCAGCCCTGCGGGCCGGATCCTGGCCATGACCACCCTGGGCCGGGTGTTCACCGCCGCCCAGCACCGGGCGCTCGCCGCACGCGACGGCGGGTGCGCCTTCCCGGGCTGCGACCGCCCACCCAGCTGGTGCGACGCCCACCACATCCTGTTCTGGTCACGGGGTGGGCCCACCAGCACTGACAACGGGGTGCTGCTGTGCACCACCCACCACACCCTCATCCACCACGGTCGCTGGCGCATCTCCTCCCGCAACGGGGTGCCGTGGTTCATCCCACCCCGGACCGTTGACCCCCACCAGAATCCCCTGCGCAACACCGTCCACGACTCCATCTGCGCCGCCACCGAGCTCGGCCAGCAGCTGCGTCGGGGAGGCCGGCCCGAGGCGCGCGCCGGGTGAGTGCACCGCCGGCGGGCGGAGAGGGGAGGGGAGCGGCGTGCGGCCGGTTCCGTGCTGCTGGCGCGCCGCCGTGCGAGTAGGACTGGGCGCATGGCTGACCGCTCGGACCCGATCAAGGACCACCACGTCTACGAAGCGCTGCGCGAGGAGGGTGCGTCGAAGGAGAAGGCCGCCCGCATCGCGAACGCCTCGGCGAACCGGGGGCGTGAGCAGGTTGCGGCCAAGGGGGGCGAGTCGCCCAGCTACGAGGACTGGACCAAGGACGACCTGTACGGCCGCGCGCAGGAGCTGGACGTCGAGGGTCGCTCGGACATGACCAAGGACGAGCTGATCGACGCGCTCCGCAACCACTGACCGGCGGCGGACCCGTCGGCCGGGCGGGCCAGTCGCCTACTGCCGCGCGGCGAGGCCGTTGAGCAGCGCGGCGGCGGGCTCCGGGTCGACCACGGTGGCGGCGAAGCGGCGACCGTCCCGCTGCTCCACCACCAGCGCCGGCCCCGCTCGCAGCACCAGCGCCGAACGGCCGGGAGCGACACGGTAGCCCCACCCGCCCCAGTCGGCGGGGCGGATGTCCTCGGCGCGGGCCTGGTCGACCTGCTCCAGCGGTATCCGCTTGATCGGCACCCGCACGAGGCCCGCGACCACCCGCAACCCCCGGCGGTCGACCGTGATCTCGATCCGGCTGAACACCACCGCCACCACCGCGACGGGCACCACCGCAGCAATCGTGGCCGGAACGAAGAACGCCACGACGACGACCAGCACGACCAACGCGCCGACGGCCACGGCGATGAGCCAGCGGGGTACCAGCACCACGCTCCAGGACACCCGTTCGCCCGGGCGGATCGCGCGGTGCGGGGCCGGCGCCGCGTGGGCGTCCCGTTCGTCCGCGGTTCGGCGCTGGGCCGCGCTGGCCCCGCCGGGCAGCAGCAGCCCGATGACTCCCCACGCCACTCCGGCGGGGAGCAGCGCCAGCCGCCAGCCGAGGATGGCGGTCTCAGCGCTGGAGGCCACCAACACGGCCAGGCTGGACACCAACCAGGTGGTGGCGAACAGCCCGGCCACCGATGCCCCCAACGCCGCAACACCGCGCGCCAGCGACGGGTTCCGCGGGTGCCACCCCGCCGCCGCGGCGCAGACCACCGCGCCCACGACTGCGAACGCCAGGGTCAGGGCCAGGGTCCCCGAGCGGGAGGTGAACCCGTCGGGCTCCGCGACCCCCGACCAGTGCGTCGGCATCTGCGCCGGCAGCCGCGACCACCATGCCGCCGCCGTGCCCAGCACGATCGCCACCGGCAGCAGGCCGAGCGCCCCGCCCAGCGCACGGCGGCCGCGGGTGCTCATGCCCCGGACTCCGCGAGGAGAGCCGCCGGGTCCAGACCGAGACTCCGGGCCTCGCGCACGAAGGCCCGGGCGAGCTCACGCACGCGGGTGTGCTCGGGGTCCAGGTTTCGCCTGACCACCGCACCCCGGCCGCGGCGCAGCTCGATGATCCCCTCGTCCCGCAGCTCCGCGTAGGCCCGCAGCACCGTGTGCAGGTTCACCTGCAGAGACGCCCCCAGCGCCCGCGCCGACGGGAGCCGCTCACCGGCAACGATCTCACCGCGGACCAGGCCGCCGCGGATCCCCGCCGCGATCTGGGTACCGAGTGGCACCGCCAACGTCGTGTCCACCGTGACCAGCATGTTTGCATGATAGGCAAACAAGCGCGCGTTCGTCTAGCCGGTGAGGACACCTGGAAGGATGGCCCGGTGGACCTGACCCTCGACGACGCCACCAAGCGGCACGGCCTGCGTCGCATGAAGGGCGTGGCCGCGGGCTTCCTCGCCCTGGCCACGGTGATCTTCCTGTTCGCCCGGTGGCTGGAGAGCCGGGGCGCCGGAGGTTGGACCGGCTACGTCGGCGCGGCCGCGGAAGCCGGCATGGTCGGTGCCGTCGCGGACTGGTTCGCCGTCACCGCCCTGTTCCGTCACCCGTTGGGCCTGCCCATCCCGCACACCGCGATCATCCCGCGCAAGAAGGACCAGCTCGGTGCCAGCCTCGGTGAGTTCGTGGGCACCAACTTCCTCGCCCCCGACGTGGTCGTCACCAAGCTGCGCAGCGCCCAGGTCCCCCGCCGCCTGGGAGCCTGGATCGCCAAGGAGGACAACGCCGCCCGCATCACTGCGGAGGCGGCGGTGCTGTTAAAGGGTGCGGTCACGGTGCTGCGCGACGAGGACGTGCAACAGGTCATCGACGCGACCCTGGTGCGGCGCCTGGTCGAGGTCCCGTGGGGTCCGCCGCTGGGCAAGCTGCTCGGCGAGGTCACCGCTGACGGCGCCCACCACAAGCTGGTGGACCTCATCTGCGACCGTGCGCACGACTGGGTGCTGAACAACTACGACGTCGTCGTCCGGGTGGTCACCCAGCAGGCGCCGAGCTGGTCCCCCCGCTTTCTGGACTCCGTGCTCGCCGACCGGCTGCACCGCGAGGTGCTCGAGTTCGCCCGTGCCGTCCGCGACGACTCGCAGCACCCCATGCGTCTGGCCGTCGACACGTTCCTGGCCGAGTTCGCCGACGACCTGCAGCACGACGACGCCACGATCGCCCGCGCCGAGGCCGTCAAGGCGCAGATCCTGGAGCACCCCGAGGTGGCCAAGCTCGCGGGCAAGGCGTGGTCCACCGCGCGACGGATGATCCTGGATGCCGCCGACGACCCGTCGAGCCAGCTCCGCGTGCAGGCCCAGCGCATGATCGCCGGCTGGGGATCCCGCCTGGCCACCGACGATGCGGTGCGCGGCAAGGTCGACGGGTGGCTCGAGGAGGCCCTGCGCTACGTGGTCACCCACTACGGGCAGGAGATCACCAGCATCATCACCGACACCGTCGGCCGCTGGGACGCACAGGAGACCTCCCGCAAGATCGAGCTCCAGGTCGGGCGGGACCTGCAGTTCATCCGCATCAACGGCACGGTGGTGGGCGCACTGGTCGGGCTCGTCATCTACACCGTCGCCCAGGTCCTGTTCTGAGCCTCGAACGGCACCCGCCCGGCGGCCGCTCGCGCCTGCGGTGGGGCCTGGGCCTGCTGCTCGCGCTGGGCCTGCTCGCGGTTTCCTTCAGCGGCTACCTCGGTCTCGACCGGCTACCCGTGCTGGCGCAGGTGACGGCGTTCCGCACCCAGTGGGCGATGGTCGCCGTGGTCGCGGCAGCGATCCTGGGGTGGTGGTTGCGGGCGGCGGTGATCCCCCTGGTCCTGCTCGTGCTGGTCTCCGGCGCGCTGCTGGTGCCGCGGGTCACCGACACGGCGGTGCCGTCAGGCGCGGCCCGGCTCACCGTGCTCTCGGCCAACGTCCGCTTCGACAACGCCGACCCCGCGGTGCTCGCCGACGCCATCCGGACCTCCGGGGCGGACGTCGTCGCCCTGCCCGAGGCGTCACGCTCCTACGCCGCCGGGCTGGCCGAGCGGCTGCGCCGGTCGGGTCAGGACTACGTCGTGGGAGGGGACTCCACCAGGCGTGACCAGAGCGTCAACACGTCGATGCTCGTCCGGGCTTCGCTGTCGCCGAGCT
>JBDTDI010000186.1:0-5577 GCA_039923155.1 Mycobacteriaceae bacterium
CAGGCCTCCTCGGTGAATCGTCGGTCCTTCTTGGAGGGGGCGACGTCGGAGAAGCCGACGACGACCTTGGCCAGCTCCTTGGCCGTACCGGCCGCGCGCTTGGCCACCGGGCGGGGTCGGGTGATCAGCCGGGCCGCCAGGCGTACCCCGGACATTCCCGGGTTGAACCGGCGCAGGGGGCTGAACACGGTGTCGACGAGGAGGGAGTCGAGCGGCGCGGAGACGTCGGGGTTCTCTGCCCCGAGGCCGCGGTCGGGCGAGGCGGTCGGTGGGGTGCGGGTCATCGGGTCCCCCAAGGGTGTGGTGCGGTGTCCCGGTGTGGAGCTCGGTCCGGGCGGGTGGCGGATCAACTGTCACAGTAGGCCGCTGTGCTCTTGCTCACCTATCCTGGCAGCGAACCTCGTGGGTCGAGCCTGGGGCGATCCTCCCACTCATTGCTCGCGGTATCGGAGGTAGTGATGAGGTCCACCCACGAGGTCGTCAACCAGGTGCCGCCCCTGGTGGGACACGACGAGGCTGACCATCCGCCGCTGCTGGAGGCCCTGCACCGGGCCGGGGCCGGCTGGGCGGCCGAGGAGCTGCACGAGCTCGGCCGGCTGGCCGGAAGCGCGCAGGCGCAGCACTGGGCCGACCGCGCCGAGGCCAACCCACCTCTCCTGCGCACCCACGATCGTTACGGCCACCGGATCGACGAGGTCGACTACGACCCCGGCTACCACGAGCTGATGACGACGGCGGTACGACACGGCCTGCACGGCGCGCCGTGGGCCGATCCCCGGCCCGGCGCCCACGCCGCGCGGGCGGCAAAGTTCTTGGTCTGGAACGGGGTTGACGCTGGACACTGCTGCCCGGTCTCGATGACGTACGCGAGCGTGCCCGCCCTGCGGGTGGCACCCGCGCTGGCCGCGGCCTACGAGCCGTTGCTGACCTCGCAGCACTACGACCCGAGCTCGATGGTCGCGTCGGACAAGGCGGGTCTGACCGCGGGCATGTCCATGACGGAGAAGCAGGGCGGCTCCGACGTGCGGGCCGGGACGACGCGGGCGGTGGAGCAGGGCGATGGCAGCTACGTGCTCACCGGGCACAAGTGGTTCACCTCGGCGCCCCGCTCGGACCTGTTCCTGGTCCTCGCGCAGGCACCCGGTGGGCTGACCTGCTTCCTGCTGCCCCGCCTGCGACCCGACGGCACCCGCAACGCGATGGCGCTGCAACGACTCAAGGACAAGCTGGGCAACCACTCCAACGCCTCGGCGGAGGTGGAGTACGACGAGGCCCTCGCGTGGCGGGTCGGCGACGAGGGCCGCGGGGTGCGCACAATCGTCGAGATGGTCAACACGACCCGCCTGGACTGCACCCTCGGCTCGGCCGCACTGATGCGGGTCGGCACCGAGCATGCCGTCCACCACGCCACCCATCGTGCGGCCTTCGGTAGGCCTCTCGTCGACCAGCCGCTGATGGCCAACGTGCTCGCCGACCTGGCCGTGGAGTCCGAGGCCGCGACGACGGTGTCGGTGTGGCTGGCCGGGCTGACCGACGCGGCGCTCGCCGGGGACGAGCGGGCCACGCTGCTGCGGCGCATCGCGCTGGCGGTGAGCAAGTACCAGGTGTGCAAACGAGGCCCGGTCCACGCCGCAGAGGCGTTGGAGTGTCTGGGCGGCAACGGGTACGTGGAGGAGTCCCGGATGCCCCGGTTGTACCGGGAGGCCCCGTTGCTGTCGATCTGGGAGGGCTCGGGCAACGTGGCGGCGCTCGACGCGTTGCGGGCGATGGCCCGCACCCCGGAGACGGTCGCGGTGCTGCTCGACGAGCTGGATGCCGCGGCCGGGGGTGACGTGCGACTCGATGCTGCCGTGGCCAACCTCCGGGCCGAGCTGGCGGACACCGACAACCTCGAGCACCGGGCGCGACGCGTCGTCGGAGCGATGGCGCTCGCGCTGCAGGGTGCGCTGCTGGTGCGGGGCGGGCATCCCGCGGTGGCGGACGCGTTCTGCGCCAGCCGCTTCGGTGAGGGCTCCTCCGGGACCTTCGGTGAGCTGCCCCGCGGTGTCGACTCGAGGTCGATCATCGCCCGGCACACCCCCAAGGTGGGGTGAGCGCCGGTCGACGGCTCTCAGGCGACGATCGCGCGGTTGATCAGGTCGACCACGGCACGCGGGTCCTCGACGCTGAGCACGAGCCGGGTGTAGTCCTCGTCGGCCAGCTCGACGACCACCGCGTTCTCGTAGCCGGAGACGTTCCAGAACTGCTGCTCGCCCTCGGCGTGAAACGTCCCGGACAGCTTCTGGCCCAAGGACAGGCCCGGGCCACGCCACCCCTTCGGCTCGTTGCGCATGCCGGGGTCGTGGGTGGCCCCGCGCACGTGGGCCAGCGGGATCTCCAGACGCCGGGTGAAGCTCCACAGCTTGTCGATGCCGACAGGCTCGACGACCAGGTGGTGCTCGGTACAGGTGACGGTGTTGTTCATGGTCTGACTCCAGGTTGAGGGCCGATCTCGGCCCGGGTGAGCAGGCGGGCGCCGATCGCCCGAGGGTCCGCTCCGAACACGGTGGGGATCAGGGTCGCGGCCTGCTCCCGGACCGCAGGGTCGTGCGGGGCCAGCTCCATCAGCGCGACGAGGACCGTGTCCTTCGCGACGTCGGTGCTGAGCTCTGGGCGGGTTGCGAGGTGGTCGAGCACGGCGCCGAAGAGCCCACGCTTGCTGCCGAAGGCCCCGTAGAGGCTGCCTCGGTGCACGCCCAGCTCGCGGACGAGGTCGTCGACGGACGTCGCCTCGTAGCCGAGTCGTGCAAACAGCCCCGCCGCCGTGGCGAGCACCGCGTCGGTGTCGAAGCCTCGAGTTCTTCCCACCCAGCAAGAATGCCCGTTCAAGAACGATCAGTCAAGAACCTGTGTCGACTCCCGCCACGCGTGAAGTCGATCAGCCGAGTTCAATCCCGGCTGTTAGCGTCCGCTCGCGATCAACGGCACTGCGAAGGGCGACACGATGGATCTCACGCGGCGGCAGCTGTTGAGTGCGGCGGGCGTGCTCGCGCTACCGGCTGTCCTGGCCGGGTGTGGAGGCGGTTTCACCACCTCCGGGGCCGAGAAGTCGACCGGGACCGACACTCTCGCGTTCACCACGTGGGGCACCGACGCCGAGCTGGCCGGGTTCCGGACCCTGATCAGCGGTTTCGAGAAGGCGAACCCGGGCAAGAAGGTCAAGCTGAACTCGGTGCCGTACCAGCAGATGTTCTCCACCATCGACGCACAGCTGCAGGCCGGCAACCCACCGGACGTCTTTCGGGTGCCGTACTACACCTTCGGCAGCTATGCCGGTCGCGGGCAGCTGCTCGACCTGTCCAGCCACCTGCCTTCGGGCTTCGCTGACCGCTTCACCCCGGCCGCCTGGGCTGCGGTGCAGGGCAAGAAGAAGCCCTACGGCGTGCCGCACCACACCGACACCTCGGTGATCTTCTACGACAAGGCGGCGCTGGCCAAGGCGGGAGTCACCTCCGTGCCGACCTCGCTGGACAAGTCGTGGACCTGGGACGAGCTGAGCGGGGTGGCGGACAAGCTGCGGGCCGCCCTGCCCGACTCCGCGTTCCCCTTCGCCTACAACTGGCAGGGCAACGGGGTCACCCGTTGGCTGACCTGGCTGTTCGAGGCTGACGGGCGGTTCCTGACCGAGTCTCTGGACGGTCCGGCCATCAGCTCGCCGGCGGGCCTGGAAGCGGTCAAGTTCACCCAGTCCTTCTTCGCCAAGAAGTACGTCCCGCCGAACGCCTCGGTCAAGTCCACGACCTACGCCGCCGACCTCTGGTACTCCGGCACCGCCAAGATGGTGTGGGGTGGGGCGTTCATGGTTCCGGACGCCGACAAGACCGCCAAGGGCGACTGGGGCGTGACCTTCGCCCCCCGCAAGTCCCGATCCGCCTCCGACTTCGGCGGAAACGCCCTGGTGGTCACGGCGAAGTCCCAGAACCCGGAGCTGGCGACCGCCTTCCTCGACTACGCGACCAACGAGGCGCAGATGCGCGCCTTCTGCGAGACCGCTTCGCTGCTGCCCACCCGGGCGGACCTGGTGGCCAAGGGCATCACCCTCGCCGTCCGTCCCGAGCTCTCCCCGATCTTCACCGGACAGGCCTCCACGGTGCGGGCCTCGGACTCCAGCCAGGTCGCCTCGCCGGACATGTCCAAGATCATCCCGGTCCTCAAGGACAACCTCGAGCAGGCCTTCGTCGGGGGAGCCTCCGCCAGTGACGCGGTCGCCGGCATCGCCAAGGGAATCATGCAGGCGGTCACCGGGTGAGCTCTGCCGTGGTCGCCCCGCCCGTCGCACCGACGAACGCTCCGTCGGGGGCGCGGCGTCGGCGCAGACGCTCCACGCGGGGCGAGACCCTGGCCGGCTACGCCTTCCTGACCCCGAACTTCCTGCTGTTCGCGATCTTTCTGCTCGTCCCGGTGATCTGGGCCGTGGTCATCAGCTTCCAGCAGACCAACGGCTTCGGCGACGGGGCCTTCTCGGGGCTGGCCAACTACACCAAGCTCATCAGCGACCCGCTGTTCTGGCGCTCGACGCTCAACACCGCCCTGTTCACGGTCATTGTCACCCCGGTCTCGATGGCCCTCGGCCTCGGGGCGGCGGTGCTGTTGAACTCGGTGCTGCCCGCCCGCGGGGTGTTCCGCTCGATCCTGATCCTGCCGATGGCCGTGTCCGGCGTCGCGACGGCCCTGCTCGGGGTGCTGATCTTCGACCAGAACAGCGGCGTGCTCGACAAGCTGCTCCGGGCCGTCGGTCTGCCGGCGGTGGCGTGGCAGTCCGGGTCGGCCGCCGCGTTCACCTCGATCATCCTGGTCACGTTGTGGTGGCGCGTGGGGTTCAACATGCTCATCTACCTGGCTGGGCTGCAGGGCGTCGGTCCTGACCTGTACGAGGCCGCACGGCTCGACGGGGCGAACGCCTGGCAGCAGTTCCGCTCGATCACCGTGCCGCTGGTGGGTCCGTCGACGTTCTTCCTGCTCATCATGAACGTCATCTACTCCTTCCAGGTGTTCGACATCGTGTTCGTCATGACCGGCGGCGGGCCCCGCAACGCCACGTCGGTGCTGGTGACGTACGCCTACGACACCGGGTTCGTCACCCGCGACCAGGGTTACGCCGCAGCCATCGGAATGGTGCTGCTGCTGCTCACCCTCGCCTTCACCGCGGTGCAGTGGCGCACCTCCCGCTCCCGCGACCTGACCGAGTAGGGACCCTCAGATGACCGCCACCCTGCCCGGCACCACTGCCGCCGCCGCACCCGCCTCGGCGGGCAGGTCCCGTGGTGCAGCCCAAGCGCGGCACGCGTCGGCGCGGCGCGGTCGAATCCTCCGCCTGGCCGCCGCGATCGTCGTCTCGGCGGTGCTGCTGTTCCCGCTGTACTGGATGGTTGTCGTGGCGCTGTCCTCACGTACCGAGCTGCTGGGCGGCTCGCTGCGGCTGATCCCGCGCTCACTGACCCTGGACAACTTCCACCGCGTGTTCGGGTCGGTCCCGGTGACGACCTGGCTCGGCAACTCGGTCGCCATCGCGCTGGTGACCTCCGTGATCACGGTGCT
>JBDTDI010000187.1:0-4879 GCA_039923155.1 Mycobacteriaceae bacterium
GTTCAGGCTCGTTACCAGATCGAGATCATTGCGCACACTTGCACTCTCTGTGATATTTCGTACGCTGGAGCCCCACGAAACACTCCGAACTCGTGTGAGCAGGGGGGTTTTGTGGAACCCAGAGTGACTGTGACCAAGATCACAGACAAAGGTCACCGGGGCGCGGAGTCATCGCCTCATGGCGCTCCCCCTGATCGTGACGGTGGTCCCGCCCCAGCTGCGGCGCTTGGTTCGAGCGTCGGGGCGGGCGCAGCGTGGAGCCTGCTGAACACCTCCATGCTGAGGCTGGGGTCTCTCGCGGCCGGCATCGTGCTGGCCCGGCTGCTGAGCCCCACCGACTACGGGGTCTATGCGATCGCCCTCGTGGTTCTCACCCTGCTGCAGAGCTTCAACGAGCTCGGCGTGAGCCTCGCCCTGGTCCGCTGGGCGGGTGACGTGCGACAGATCGCCGCGACCGTCATGACCGTCTCGATCGGCGCCAGCGCCATCCTGTACGCGGTCACCTACGTCGCCGCCCCGGCGTTCTGTGGGCTCCTCGGCGCCCCGGAGGCCGTCGGCGTGGTCCGGCTGATGTGCGTGGCCGTGGTGATCGACGGCGTGGCCACCGTGCCCGTCGGCCTGCTGAACCGGACCTTCATGCAGCGCCAACGCTTCGCCGGAGACGCAGCATCGTTCCTGGCCTCCACCACCACCACCATCCTGCTCGCCGCGCTCGGCGCCGGGCCCCTGAGCTTCGCCTGGGGGCGCGTGGCCGGTGGGCTGCTGGCCACCGTGGTGTACGTGTGGCTCTCGCCCGTCCGGGTGTGGCCGGGCTGGAACCGCAGCCAGGTCGGTCCACTGCTTCGTTTCGGACTCCCACTCGCCGGAGCCAGCCTGCTGGTGCTGTCGATCTCCAACGTCGACAACCTCATCGTGGGAGGTGCGCTGAGTCAAGCCTCGCTCGGGCTGTACCTGTTGGCCTTCAACCAGTCGAGCTGGCCGCTGACGGTGTTCTCGGAAGCCGCCCGCCGAGTCTCCCTCGCCGGGTTCTCCCGGCTGTCCCACGACCCCGAGGCGCTGGGTCGCGCCTTCGCCCGAGGTTTCGCGCTCCTGATGGCGGCCACCGTGCCCGTGTGCGTGCTGCTGGCCTGCTACGCGGAACCGTTGATCCGAGTGGTCTACGGCGCGAGGTGGGTGCCCGCAGCGGTGGTGCTGCCGCCGCTCGCCTTCCTGGGCCTGATCCGGGTCGCCCTGTTCGTCTGCTACGACGTGCTGGTGTCCCTCGCCCGGTCGCGGCTGCTCGTTGAGCTCCAGCTGCTCTGGCTCGTCGTCCTCGTCCCCGCTCTCGTGGTCGGGGTGCGGGTCGACGGCATCCGCGGTGCCGGTCTGGCGCACGCCGCCGTCGCGGGCCTCGTGGTGGCCCCCGCCTTCTTCGTCGTCCTGCGACATCTCGGGTTGCGACCCGGACGTGTTCTGCGCAGCTGCAGCCGACCCGCACTCGGGGGTTTCTTGATCGCGGCCTCCACCGTCGTGGTCCGTGGGCTCGTTGTCGGTGCCCTGCCCCAGCTGCTGGTCGGGGGGTTGGCGGCGGCCCTGGTGTACCTCCCCGTGGTCGCGCCCCTGCGGTCACTGCTGCCCGCTCCCTGGCGCACCCGCCTGCACGTGCGGTCCAGACGGCACGCGCGGGTCTGATGGACAGTGTCCAGGGTGCGGCGTCTCCGCTCGGGGCCGCGAAGAAGCAGCTGCGCGCCCACGTCGGTCTCTGGCCCCTGCGCGAGATGGCCAACCGGGTCAGGCTGGGGTCAGCGGTTCCCGGGTTGCGTCGCTTCGAGGACGTGGAGGTGAACCGACTCGCACTGCGGGGACCGCGGCGCACCGCGCTGGTGGCCACGGTGATTCCCACCCACCGCCGACCCGAGCTGCTGCTGCGCGCCGTGGAGTCCGCCCTCGCCCAGAGCGTCACCGATCACGAGGTGATCGTGGTCGACGACGGCGGCGGACTGCCATCGCTGCCCGCCCATCCTGGACTGCACACCGTCTCGCTGGCCAGGAACACGGCAGTGCTCGGGCTGGTGCGCAACGTCGGCATCCGGCTCACCGAGTCCCGTTTTCTCGCCTTCCTCGACGACGACAACTTCTGGCGCCCCGACCACCTCGAGGTGGCGCTCGCCGCGCTGGGCGCGGGCGCGTCCGTGGTCTACACCGCGGTGCAGCGTCAGCTGCCCGACGGGACCGTCCTCGACGTGCTGTCCACGCCGTTCGACCGCACACGGTTGCGGGACGGCCCGGCCTACGTCGACGCCAACTCCCTGGTGGTGCGGCGCGATCGGTCGGTCCGGTTCAGCCGCCTCCCGCGCACCCGGGCGACGATGCCGAAGGAGGACTGGGAGTTCGTCCACCGGATGTCCCGATCCCGGGTGACGACCCACGTCCCTGAGCCCACGGTGCGCTACCTCGTCAACCCCGACAGCTACTACACCTCGTGGACGCCGCCGTGACCCGGCTTCGACGGGACGTCACGGTCGTGGCACCTGTGTGCCGTCGATCCGCCGGTTGCCGCTCCACGCGGCCGTCGTCGCGGGGGCGGTCACCAAGGCGTCCCCGAAGGAGGCCGTGCCACTGAAGGTGTTGTCCCGAACCTCGACGTCACGAGCGGTCTCGTTCCGGTAGGAGTACGCACCGCCGCCGAGGTAGTTGCCGATCACCTTGTGGCCCTTGGTGGGGCCGGTGCTCTGGAAGAAGACCGAGGCCGTGGCCCACCGGTTCAGCTTCACCGGGATGTCGATGTAGTTGTTGGTGATCGTGATGTGGTCACCTCCCTGGGAGAAGATGCCGTCCACGTGCATGTTCGTGCCGGACTCGATGTCGCCCGAGGCCAGCAGGTCGTGGATGTGACAGGAGTCGATCACCGACCCGTCACCGCTGGGGTCGATCCCCTGCGGCATCCCGCTGATGTCCACCCGGTGCAGCAGCATCGTCGACCCCACGCCGCTGCCGTCGTTGACCACCCCCACGTCGTAACCTTGGGGGTAGGGGATGGACCGGGGCCAGGACAGCGTGCTGTCCTCCACCCGGATGGTCGAAGGCGTGGCGCTCACGGCGTTCACCACGTACCACGCAGCACCACCCTCCACGACCGAATCGGTGATGGTGAGGGTGCCGGCCCCGGTCCAGTACAGCCCGCCCTGCAGGTGGACCCGGTCCAGCGTCAGGTCCTTGGTGTCGCAGCGGAGCCCGTAGTCCTTCCAGGCGCAGTCGCCGAGCTCGTGTGGAAGCGGCCGGTCCTTGGTCAGCAGCGTGAGTGCTGCGGGATCACCCCGGTAGCCGACCGATCCAGGCTGGACGTAGGAGCTGCTTTCCCGGCTGGTGGTCTGCGGGGTCGAAGACTTGCCCGGGGGCGGTGGTGCGGGGCCCGCCGAGCATGCGGCGAGCGAGCCCGCGACCAACAGGCACGCGGTCGACAAACCCATCTCGACCAGCAAGTACCGGGAGAGCCTCACCCGCCGGTCCTGGCCCAGCGCCGCCACCACAGCTCCCGCCTGAACCGGCGCCACGCCGCGCTGAGCACCAGGGGCCGTAGCGACGGCATCACGTTGGTGCCGATCCACCGACGCGCGACGAGTCCCCGGTACTCCTTGAGGTGCGTGGCCTCGTCGCAGGTCGACAGGGCAAAGGCCACCAGCTCGGCGACCGGCTCGGCCTGGGTGCGCCCGTGGTCGTAGGCCCGGCAGGCACGCCACAGCGCGTCGCGCGCAAGCTGACGACGAACGATCCCCTCCAGCTCCTTCCGCGCCTCGATGCGGTCGCCCACCTTGTCCAGGGTCGACTCGTAGGCGGCCCACCGCTGCCGGAGGTCACCGATTCCGGCGTCACGCAGGTAGGTGGCAGACATGTTGGCACCGTGCACGCGGTAGTAGGCCTGGTCGACACCCCCCAGGTGACCGACGTCAGCGTGGGCGGCGAAGCGCATCCACATCTCGATGTCCCCGGTGTGCGGCAGCGCCGGGTCGTACCCGCCGACCTCCCGCTGAACGGCGGTGCGCACCATGACCTCCGGCGACGCGATGCATCCGTTGGCCTGTTCGAAGCGCCGACGCAGCCACTGCTGACCGTCGTGCAGCCGCCAGTCCGGTCTGCCCGTCCGAACCGCGGGCAGGGTCGAACCCCCGTCGAAGCGCACGTACCGGCCGTACACCATCCCGGCGCCCGGGTGGGCGTCGAGAAAGCTGGCCGCCCGGGTGAGCGCGCCCGGAGTCACCATGTCGTCGGCCGAGAGAAGCACGGCGTAGTCGGTGTCGCACCACGCCAGCAGGCCCTCGTTGTAGGTGGCGATGTGACCGCGGTTCTCGGGATGCACGCGCACCTCGACCCTCGGGTCCTCGGCAGCGAGCTCTCGGGCCCGTTCGGCGCTGTCGTCCGGGGATGCGTCATCGATGATGAGCACCCGCACGTCCACGCCCGGTTGGTCCAGGACACTGCCCACGGACTGCCGGAGCAGGTGCCCGTAGCGGTAGCACGGGACGACAACGCCGACCGAGCTCACCGAGCCGCCCCCCGCGGCACGGTCACGGCACGGCGCCGGGCTGCACAGCCCCTACCGGGGGGTCCGCCGGCGGCGTGGTGGGCGTGTAGACGACGTCCACGTAGTAGTTGGATCCACCGCCGGAGGAGACGGGGAACGTGCTGGTCGCGGCGTAGCGGTACGTCCCGTTGCCCGCGGTGGGGGTGTTCTGCGGAGCGGACAGCGGACCGTTGGCGCGCGCAGTGGTGAAGTAGCCGGTGCGGTAGCCGAAGCGACCCTGCGGGGTGAAGTACGAGGCCAGGTAGGTGGTACCCGCGACCACGGTGATCGGGGCACTCAGCTGCAGGGTCTGCCACCCGCTCGCCGTCTCGTCGGCGA
>JBDTDI010000188.1:0-5011 GCA_039923155.1 Mycobacteriaceae bacterium
CCAGGCGGGACGTCTGGTGGTGCAAGTGCTCACCGAGGAGCAGGTGGACCTCTCCAAGGTGGTGATTGGCCACGCCGGCGACTCCAACGACCTCGACTACCTCGTCGAGCTCGCGGAGGCGGGCTGCCTGCTGGGCATGGACCGCTTCGGGCTGGACCTGTACAACCCCACCGGCTCGCGGGTCGACACGATCGTGTCGCTGATCGAGCGCGGCTACGTCGACAACCTGGTGCTGGCCCACGACGCCAGCTGCTACATCGACTGGTTCCCCGGCGAGGCGCAGGCCGCGGTGGCCCAGGTGGCCCCGAACTGGCACTTCACGCACATCACCGATGACGTGCTGCCCATGCTGAGCGAGCGCGGGGTGACCGAGGAGCAGATCGACACCATGCTCGTGGCCACCCCGGCGCGCTACTTCTCCTGAGCCCCGCCCACCGATCGGGAAGCACCCGTGGTCGTGGTGACCGCGCCTGCTTCCGGATCGGGTGGGGGAGGGGGCTCAGGCCCGGTTGACCGCCGACACGACCGCGCGCAGCGACGCGGTGGTGATCGACGTGGCCAGGCCGACGCCCCACACCACCTTCTCCCCGACGGCGCACTCCACGTAGGCAGCGGCCGAGGCGTCCTCGCCTCCGGTCATCGCGTGCTCGGAGTAGTCCAGCACCCGCACGTCGAAGCCGACGCCGCCGAGGGCGTCGACGAACGCAGCGAGTGGTCCGTTGCCGGAGCCGGCGATCTCCTTCTCCACGCCGTCCACCATGACGACGGCGGCGATGGCGTCCAACCCGTCGTCGGTCTCTGCCGCCGTGACCGTCTGTCGGATGCGCTCCAGCGGCGTCGTCGGGTCGAGGTACTCCCCGGCGAACACGTCCCACATGGCCTTCGGGCTGACCTCGCCCCCCTCGCTGTCGGTCACCTGCTGCACGATGCGCGAGAACTCGATCTGCAGCCGCCGCGGCAGGTTCAGGTTGTGGTCGCTGCGCATGATGTAGGCGACGCCGCCCTTGCCGGACTGGCTGTTCACCCGGATGACGGCCTCGTAGCTGCGGCCCACGTCCTTGGGGTCGATGGGCAGGTAGGGCACCGCCCAGTGCAGGTCGTCGACGTCGGAGTCGGCCGTGTCGGCGTCGATCTTCATTTGGTCCAGGCCCTTGTTGATGGCGTCCTGGTGGCTGCCGGAGAACGCCGTGTAGACGAGGTCGCCGCCGTAGGGGTGGCGCTCGCCGACGGGCAGCTGGTTGCAGTACTCCACCGTGCGGCGGATCTCGTCGATGTCGGAGAAGTCGATCTGCGGGTCGATGCCCCGGCTGAACAGGTTGAGCCCCAGCGTCACCAGGCACACGTTGCCGGTGCGCTCACCGTTGCCGAACAGGCAGCCCTCGATGCGGTCGGCACCGGCCAGGTACCCGAGCTCCGCCGCCGCCACCCCGGTGCCCTGGTCGTTGTGCGGGTGCAGGCTCAGGATCACCGAGTCGCGCCGGGCCAGGTTGCGGTGCATCCACTCGATGGAGTCGGCGTAGACGTTGGGCGTGGCCATCTCCACCGTCGCGGGGAGGTTGAGGATGACCGGGTTGTCCGGGGTCGGTGAGAGCACGTCGGTCACCGCATCGCAGATCTCCTTGGCGAACTCCAGCTCGGTGCCGGTTTAGCTCTCCGGCGAGTACTCCCAGCGCCACTGGGTCTCGGGCCGGGCGGCGGCCAGCTCGACGGCGTAGCGGGCGGCGTCGACGGCGATCCGCACGATCTCCGGCTTGTCTGCGCGGAACACCACCCGCCGCTGCAGGATCGAGGTCGAGTTGTAGAAGTGCACGATGGCCCGCTCGGCGCCCTCGCACGCGTCGAAGGTGCGCTCGATGAGCTCGGGGCGGCACTGGGTGAGCACCTGGATGGTGACGTCGTCGGGGATGGCTCCGTCGGTGATGATCTCTCGCACGAAGTCGAAGTCGGTCTGGCTGGCGGCCGGGAACCCGACCTCGATCTCCTTGTAGCCCATGCGGACCAGCAGCTCGAACATGCGCCGCTTGCGGGCCGGGCTCATCGGGTCGATGAGGGCCTGGTTGCCGTCGCGCAGGTCGACCGCACACCACAGCGGAGCACGGTCCATGCTCGCGCCCGGCCAGGTGCGGTCGGGCAGGTCGACGTGGGCGACCTCCTCGGCGTAGGGCAGGTAGCGGTGCACGGGCATCGACGAACCCAGCTGCGGGTTGAAGCGGGGCTGGTCGGCGGGCGCGGGCCGGGCCGGGGTGCGCAGGGTGCGCGAGGACGGGGTGAAGGCGTCTCGCGAGGTGATGGGTGAGGTCATGGTGCAGGCTCCAAAACGTGTCGCTCGGGGAGGTCGACCAGCGGGCGCGGGATGGACACGCGGTGGAGCCCCGCGACGAGGAGCCGGTCTGGGTCAGACCTCGTCGCGGCGGCGAAGCAGTAGCTCACGCTGCACAGAGGCGACTGTAGACCCCTCGGCCCCGAACGGAAATGCCCCTCAGACGATGCGCCGCTCGCTGGCCCACCGGCTCAAGGCGTGGCGGTTGGACTGCTGGGTCTTGCGCAGCACCGCCGAGACGTGGGTCTCGACGGTCTTCACCGAGATGAACAGCTCGCCAGCGATCTCCCGGTAGGTGTAGCCGCGGGCCAGCAGCCGAAGGACCTCGCGCTCGCGCGGGGTGAGCCCGTCCAGCTCGGGGTCGGAGGGCTCCACGCCGGGGCGCACACCGGGCGGATCCGCCGTGAACGCGTCGAGCACGAACCCAGCCAGACGGGGGCTGAACACCGCGTCCCCCGAGGCCACCCGCAGCACGGCCTTGGCCAGCTCCGCCCCCGATATCGTCTTGGTCACGTAGCCGCGCGCGCCGGCCCGGATCACCGCGATGACGTCCTCGGCGGAGTCGGACACGCTCAGGGCCAGGCAGGCGGGACCAGACCGGATGCGGGCCAGCACCGCGAGACCGCCCCCGTCGGGCAGGTGCACGTCGAGCAGCACCACGTCCGGTGCCACGGTGTCGATCCCGGCGACGGCCTCGGCGACGGTGCCTGCCTCGCCCACCACCCGCAGGCTCTCCTCCGCCGCCAGCTCGGCGCGGACCCCGGAGCGGAACACGGCGTGGTCGTCGACGAGGAACACCCGGACCACGCCGGACGGCCCGGCGGCAGGAGGCTCAGCCATTGCCGCTGCCCCTGGGCACGCTGAGACGCACCTCGGTTCCCTCGCCGGGGGCGCTCCGCACCTGCGCGGTCCCGCCGTGCCGATGCATCCGCTCGTGCACCGACCCGGCCAGGCCGTGGCGGTCCACCGGCACCTCCTCGGGGTCGAACCCGCGACCGCGGTCGCGCACGAACACGCTCACCTGCGTGGGCTCCACCTCGGCGAACACGTCCACCTGCTCGGCGCCGGAGTGCGCGGCGGCGTTGCGCACCGCCTCCCTGGTCGCCTCGAGAATGGCGTTTGCGGCCGGGTCCAGGGCGCAGTCGCCCACCACGACGGGACGAACGAGCACGCCGTGGGCGTCCTCGACCTCAGCGGCCACCGCCTTGAGCCCTCCCGCCAGGGTGGCCGTCGGCGCTCCGTCGTGGTCGAACAGCCACGCTCGCAGCTCGCGCTCCTGGCGCCGCGCCAGGCGGGCGACGTCCTGGGGATGCTCGCTCTGCTTCTGGATCAGGGCCAGGGTCTGCAGGACGGAGTCGTGCAGGTGGGAGGCGATCTCGGCGCGCTCCTCGTTGCGGATGCGCCCGTGCCGTTCCTGCTCGAAGGCGTGGTAGAGGCGCAACCAGAGCGGCACGGTGAGCAGGGCGACGCCCACCAGGGTCGCCAGCACGGCCAGCAGCCCCGTGCGCACCGCACCGAGGTCGACCTGGGCGATCACCACCACGCTCAGACCGACCACCACCAGCGTCGCGCCACCCAGCACGCGGGCGGTGGTCAGCACCCGCGGGCGGGCCGCCTCCCCGTCGGCGGCACGCCACACCACCGCAGCACCGACGGCCACCACCACGACCGGGATGAGGGCCGCGGCCAGGCTGCCGTCCACCAGCAGGGTGATGCTGACCGAGAGCCCGACGCCGAGCAGGGCCAGGCCCAGCGCCCGGCTGCGCTCACCGGGGGCCAGGACACCGGTGTCCTCAGCGGACGGTGTGAGCAGCCACAAGGCCCCGTAGGCGAGCACCCCCGCGCCGCCGACGCCCGCGAGCACGACGAAGGCGATCCGCACCCGCTGGGCATCGACCCCGAGGTGGTCGGCGACCCCGCCGGCGACCCCCCCGATCACGCGCGCACCGGTGCGACGCTGCAGCGTCGCCGGGGCGGTGGTCGTGCTCATGCCCCGATCCTGGCACGGAGAGCGGACCCGGACATCGGGGTCAGCCCTGGTGAGCGGGCCCGGCAAGATCAGGGTTGTCCCCGATGTGTCGCCGTGGGCTCACCGTGAACAGTCGTGCTCATGACGACAAGTGGCGCTTCGGGGATCGACCCTTCCGGTGGGACCGGGACATCGGGCGGGGCATCAGGCACCCAGCTGCTCCGGGAGATCTGGGACAACCGGCCCTGCCGGTTCCCCGACGACGGGCCGGTGGGGGGCGTCTGCATCGGCCTTGCCCGACGGTACGAGATCGACCCCGTGCTGGTCCGGGTGGCCTTCGGGGTCGCCACGCTGCTCGGCGGTGCGGGTATCCCGGTGTACCTCGCGTGCTGGCTGTTCCTGCCCGCCGCGGGTGACGCGGTGTCGGGCGGGGAGGCGCTGCTCGGTCGTGGGGGCGCCTCGTTCTCCTCCGGGGGTGGGCCTCGAAGCTCTGGGCCTCGAAGCTCTGGGCCTCGAAGCTCGATGGCCCGCAGGACAGCGATCGTGCTGATCGTGCTGCTGGCGCTGAGCGCCGTGGGACAGATCGGACCGGGCAAGGGAGTGCTGTTCTCCGGCGGCGTGGCTGGTCTCGTGCTGCTCGGGGCCGGGCTGTACCTGCTGCACCAGCGCCGCCCACGACGGACGTCGTCGGACACGGCTGCGGCGGTGTCGTTGGACAAGGC
>JBDTDI010000189.1:0-26186 GCA_039923155.1 Mycobacteriaceae bacterium
CGCGGAACCGTTTGCTCAACCCGCTGGTCGAGACGGCCATCCTCGGCGCAGCAGCGATCTCGGCCATCCAGGGCTCAGGCCGCGGCCTGCAGAACCCGTGCGGGCACAGCTCCCACCAGCAGTCGGCCGTCGTTGGTCAGCAGCACCGACACCAGGGCCGTGCTCAGCAGCCGACCCTGAGGCACCACGGTGGCAAGCTGGTCGAGCTGTGCAATCTGCGCGGGGGTGGGGCGGACGCCGGTGAGGGTCAACACCGAGCTCCACCCGGTGCCGCTCAGGATGGGCCTGGACCGCTCGGGCCTTGCCGCCCCGGCCGGCGTGGTCGGGGCGGTGAGCTGACGGACCGTGGCCCCGGCAGGAGGGGTGAAGGCGAACACGTCGGCGGCGGGGGCGCGGAAGCTGACCGAGCTGAAGCCGACCTGGAAGGCCGGGGCGCCGGCCCCTGCCGCGTAGACCTGGACCTGCAGCGGGACGTGGGTCTCGGCGTCGACGGCGATGCGAACACTGCCGACCAGCGTGTCGCCGCCGCGGGGGGTGAGCACCAGCTGCCGGGCCGGGCGACCGGCGACGCTGACCGCGTCGTCGACGGCGACCGTCGTGCTGGGTCCGATGGCGGCGAGTGCGGCCGAGGCAGCTTCACCGGGCGTGGAGGGCAACCCCGACGGCGGCACGGCCCCCGTGCTGCGCGCGGGCAGGCTGAGGTGGGTGGCCTCGCGACCCTGGCTGCTCCAGGTCCACACGTCCGCCCCGGAGCGGACCACGTCGTACTCGGCGAGCTGACCCTGCAGGGCCACGCGGCTGCGGTCGGGGCCGTCGGTCCACACGCGCAGGGTGTGGGTCCCGGTGAGCAGCGTCGTCGGGCCCAGGGCGTCGTGGCCGGTGGTGGGCAGGGCGGGCAGCCCGAGGTCGGCACTCTCGGTCACCGTGCCGCTGAGCGCATCGGTGGTCGGGGCGGCGAGGTCGGCCAGCAGCTCTGCGGCGGTGCGCGGGGCCAGGGTCGACGGGTCGGCGCCTGCGGTGGCGCTGCCCACCAGCACCGACCCCGCGACGGTGGCCGCGACCACGACGGGCACGGCCCAGCGGATGCGGGAGGAGCTCATGGCTCCAGTGTGCCTGCACCCCGGCGACACCGCTGCCAGACCGGGAGTCACGCGCGCGAGCACTTGGCCGTGGCCACGCGGGCCACGGCGTCCTCGACCCGGGCGGCGAAGGCGGGGTCCTGCTGGGCCACCACGAGGGCCGCGGTCATCGGGGCCACGTCGGTGGGTTGCACGGTCAGCACCAGGTCACCGCCAGCGCGGACGAAGCGCACCGCCCGCTGCGCGGGGCTGGTCGAGGCGACCGCACGGGCGGCACCGAGGTCGTCGCTGACCACCAGCCCGCCGAAGCCCATGGTGTCGCGCAGCAGGCCGGTGATGATCTTCTCGGAGAACACGGCCAGGTTGTTCGCGTCCAGCGCCGGGTAGCTGGCCAGCGATATCATGATCGCCGCGGTCCCCGCGCTGATCGCGGCCCGGAAGGGTGCCAGGGCCGGGTCCTGGGCGGTGGTGGTGTCATCGACCGCCCCGGTCCCGGAGTCGGTGTTCACCCGGACCCGGCCGAGCCCGGGGAAGTGCTTCGCGGTGGTGTCCACCCCTGCCGCCTGTGACGACGTCACCACCGTGGCCACGTCGGCGGCCACGGCTGCAGGGTCGGATCCATACTCCCGCTGGAAGGCCCCGATGGGCGGGTTCTGCGCCGCGGTCCCCGCGGGGACGACGTCGGCCACCGGAGCCAGGTTGAGGGTGACCCCGGCCTCACCCAGGGCGGCGGACCAGGCACGGGTGCCCGCGGCGAGGGTGGCCTCGCCGTCGCGGCCCTGCACGAGGGCCGAGGGCACCGCGGGCACCCCGGGCCCGGACAGGCTCTGCACCTGCCCGCCCTCCTGGTCGATGGACACCAGCAACGGGGTCCGCGCCCGGGCCTGCAGGGCGCGCACGTCGGCCGCGGTCGCGCTGACCCCGCGGTTGCTGCGGCCCTGCAGGAACACGCCACCGACGTGGTCGGTGCCCACCAGCTCGGCTCCGGCCCCCGGGTCCTGCAGCGGCACCGCGACCATCAGCAGCTGCTGCGCGCGGGTGGTGCGGTCGAGGGGGTCGACGATGCTGCTCACGCAACGCGCCCGGGCGTCCGGCGCGGCGCTGCTCGAGGGCGGGGAAGGGCGGGGCGGGGCGGTCGAGCTCGTGGGTGCCGGCTGCGACTCAGGTGCGGGCTGCGACTCAGGTGCGGGCCCTGACGCTGCCGTGCCCCCGGCGCAGCTGCTCAGCAGCAGCGCAGCCGCCACGAGCGCGCACACCGACGCGCCCCTCGGCCGACGTGGTCGAGGGGCGCGGGAGCGGGTGAGGCTCAGACGTTGACGCCGTAGTCCTGCGCGATGCCCTTGAGCCCGCTGGCGTAGCCCTGCCCGACGGCGCGGAACTTCCACTCGGCCCCGTTGCGGTAGAGCTCGCCGAAGACCATGGCGGTCTCGGTGGAGGCGTCCTCGGAGAGGTCGTAGCGGGCCAGCTCGGTGCCTCCGGCCTCGTTGACGACGCGGATGAACGCGTTGCGCACCTGGCCGAAGTTCTGGCTGCGGGTGTCGCCCTCGTAGATCGACACCGGGAACACGATCTTGTCCACCTCGGGGGCCATCGCCCCCAGGTTCACCTTGAGCGCCTCGTCGTCACCCTCACCCTCACCGGTGAGGTTGTCCCCGGTGTGCTCGATGGTGCCGTCGGCGAGCTTGAGGTTGTTGAAGAAGATGAAGTGCCCGTCGCTGAGCACCTTGCCGTCGGCGCCGCACGCGATTGCGGTGGCGTCGAGGTCGAAGTCGGTTCCCGTGGTGGAGCGGACGTCCCACCCCAGCCCGACCGTCACGTTGGCCAGACCCGCGGACCCGGCCTCCTTGGTCAGCGAGACGTTGCCGCCCTTGCTCAGGCTGACGCCCATGTCCATCACTCCTCTGGTCTCGCGAAGCGGCTGCGCCGCTCTGCTCGGTCCTGTCTGAAGGTCAACGCACGGCGCGGTGGCGAGAGTTCCCCGAAGGACCGGAGATGGCGCGCCCTGGCGAGGTTGCACCCGATCCGGCCCCGGGCGTGGGAAGCCACGCGGTAGCGCAAATCCGGGGCAACGGTGCTCACCGAGGCGCAACGAGGAATCAGAGCTGCGAGGCCTCGGGCACGTCCAGCACCGCCGCCGACGTCATCCACTCGCGCAGCACCTTGGTGGCCATCACGTCGTCGGCGTTGTAGTCGAGCAGACGCTGGCGCTGGTCGGGCTCCACCGGCCCATCGAGACCGACCGCGCGCCGGTACCACCCCATGGACGCCTCACCGCCGGCGTCGGCGTCACGCCATCCGAAGCCGGCGACCGGCGCGATCTTCTTCAGCCCCTTGCCGTTGGGACACAGAAAATCCCTGGCCACGGTGGCGTAGACGTCGACCCAGTCGTCGCTGTCCAGGAAGGCCTGCACCTCCGCGAGGGTCGGTATCCCGGCGACCCCGGCGAAGCGCTGCGCCGAGCCCAGCATCCAGCGGTTCTCCGCCGCCTCGGAGTAGCAGTACGCGGCGAAGCTCCGCCCCCGCGCCGTCGCGTCGGCCTGCACCGCCCTCAGCCACGCCCAGAACTCGGCGAAGGAACGGGCCTCGTCGGCGCACGGCAGCGGCTCCCACGTGACGAAGGGTCGGTAGCCCGCACTGTGCCCACCCTCGGTGAGCAGGGTGCCCCACAGGTAGGCGCCGTCCTCGAGGTGGCTCTCCATGTCCACGTCCACCTCGACGTCGGCTCGACGCAGGTGCACCTGCCCCCGACGGACGAGCGGGACCCCGGCCAGCCACGCGCGGGCCAGCACCACGGCGTCGGCGAACGCCCCGCCCCGCCACTCGGCAGGCTCCGGCCCCTCCCAGGCGGCGAGCGCGTCGATGGTGCTCACGCCGAGAGCACCCAGCACGTCCAGCTGCGCGCCCCGCACGACCAGCGAGACGTCGTGGGCCGCCGTGAGCTCCGCCGAGCAGCGGGGCCACCACGGGCAGGTTCGGCACTCGCCGACGCGACGAGCTCGGGTGGCGAGCACCCCGTCGGCCACCGCGCGCCGGTCGGCGAAGCGCAGGTCCAGCTCGGTCAGCGTGCTGTGCGGGGCGGCGCCCGGGGTGGTTGCCCAGGTGGGGGCGTCCAGCTCGTGCACCACGATGCAGTCGGCGTCCAGCCCGATCACCCCGCCGACCGCACCGCTGTCACCATCGGCCCCAGCGGCCCCACAGTGCTGCAGCAGCCGGAACGCGTGAGCCAGGCGCAGCTGGTCACAAGGGTGGCGACGGGCCGAGCGGGTCTCGTCGGAGGCAGGAGCCCAGCGGTGCAGGTCGGTGGTGAGCGCCCCGGAACCGGGGTCGCTCACCCGGTGGTTGGTGATCAGCACGGGGATCCAGCCCCCGGCGGCGGAGCGCACCAGCAGCTCCACCGAACCCCGGCGCCCGGCATCGAGGTCGGCCGGCAGCGTCGCTCCCCAGATCCGTTCTGCGTCCGAGTGCAGGGCGGCCACGGTGGCGGCGACACGCTCACGCCCGCCGGTGCCCGTGACGTCGACCCACCGCCCACCCGTGCGCGCAGCCTCGGCCCGCAACCGTTCGCGCACTCGCGCGCGGGCTTCGACGGCCCCTGCCCGGCGCTGGGCCACCCCGGGGTCCTCCGGACCCTGCGGCGACACGGCCGTCGGGTCGTGGTCCAGGCCCACGCGGTGCCGACACCCGGTGAGCACCCCCGCGTCCAGCAGCTGCCTGCGCAGCGGGACTCCGACGGGCTCCACGCAGGCACACTGTAGGGGCTCCCCTAAGGTTGCTCACCGACTCACCACCACCGGGAGGCCCGCGATCATGGCCCTGTTCCGCAAGCGCACGCCGTCCACGTCTCGACGGGCGTTGCGCAAGGCCCACACCAAGCAGCTGAAGGCGCAGGCCGCAGCCGAGAAGAAGTTCCGCGCCAAGCAGGACAAGTCGAGCGCAAAGGATGCGGCCCGCAAGGCCACCAAGGCCCGCAAGGCCCCACCGGCGCAGCTGGAGAAGGTGGGTGACCTGCCCACCGCGGCCAAGGACGTCTCCGACCAGGTGGGCAAAAAGGTCATCAAGAAGGCCAACAAGGCCCGGAACAAGGCTCGTACGTCGACGGTCCGCAACTACCTGGGGGTGGCCAAGCTGCTCACCCCGGTGCTCGCCCCGCTCGCCTACCGGGGAGCGACGCAGCTCCGCGGCCAGATCGAGACGGCACGCGCCCGCAAGCTGGGGGTCGGCGTCGACCAGCTCTCCGAGTTCACCGGGCACGGTGCAGCGCTCAGCGCCCGCATCGACGGGATCGAGCGGGCGCTGGACGAGCTGGTGGCGGCCCACCCCGACGACAGCGGGTTCCGCGACGCGACGACGGGCCGTCTCGCTGAGCTGTCGACCGCGGTGCACGCCGCGGAGCGCATGCCCACCCCGCGACGCCGGGCCGCGCACCAGGCCGTGGCCACCGACCTCGACCGGGTCGACGCCGACCTGCTGGCCCGGCTCAAGGTGCGCTGACGGCTCAGGGTCTTCGGGGCCTCAGGCGTTCGGGTTGGTCACGAACCCTTCCTCGACCAGCCAGTCCCTGGCCACGTCGGCCTGCTCGTGTCCGTCCACGTCCACCTCGGCGTTGAGCTGGGTCATGGTCTCGGTGGTCAGCTTCTTGACGATCGGTTCCAGCACCGTGGCGATCGCCGGGTACTTCGTCGCCACCGACTCGCGGATGTTCAGCGCCGCGTCGTAGATGGGGAAGAAGCTCGTGTCGTCCTTCAGCACGGAGAGGTCGAGACCCTTGACGCGACCGTCGGTGGTGAACACCTCGCCGAACGTGCACGACCCGTTGGCCGTCGACTGGTAGATCGCCCCGGTGGCGAGGATCTGGGTCTGGGCCTGGGTGCTGCTGAACCCGTAGGCCTTGGCCATCCCGGGGAACCCGTCCGGGCGGCTCGCGAACTCGGTCTCGACGCAGGTCTTCGCCGCGGCCGGGTTCTTCTGCACCAGCGCCGCGTAGTCGCTGAGCGTGTTCACCCCGAGCTTGGCGGCGTTCTTCTTGTTCAGCGCCAGTGCGTAGGTGTTGTTCACCGTGGTCAGGTCGGTCCAGACGATGCTGTTCTTCTTCAGGTCTTCCTTCTTGACCGCCTCGTACTGCCCCTGCTGGGTGGGGATCGGCTTCGTGTGACCCAGGTAGTTGATCCACCCGGTGCCGGTGTAGTCGAAGTACATGTCGATCTGGCCGCTGGTCAGGGCCACCCGGGCGCTGTTGGACCCCTGGATGTTCGTCAGGTCACGGATGTTCGCCCCCGCGGCGGACAGCGCCAGCTCGGCGATGTAGCCGAGGGTGATGCTCTCGGTGAAGTCCTTGCTCCCCACCGTGAGGGAGACGCCCTTCAGCGACGGCACCGGCTGGATCGCTGCGGGCCCCACACTCAACGGAACGGCTCCGCCGGACTGCAGGCCGCAGGCGCTCAGCGAGACCGCAGCGACGGCGGCCATCCCGAGGACGGCGCAACGACGGCGGAACGGGCGGGTGCTTCTCACGAGAGTCCCTTCGGGGAGAGTGCCTTCTCGGCGACGGCGCCGAGCCAGTCGACGAGCAGGGCCAGGGCGACCGCGAGGACGGCACCGACCACGAGGACGGAGGTTCGGTTGAGCTTGTAGCCGGTGTCGATCAGCACGCCCAGACCGCCGCCGCTGACCAGGAACACCAGCGTTGCGGTACCCACCGCGAGCACCAGCGCGGTGCGCAGCCCAGCCAGGATGTAGGGCACGGCCAGGGGAAGCTCGATCCGCCGCAGCACGGTCACCGAGCTCATGCCGCAGCCACGCCCGGCCTCCTTGAGCGAGGAGTCCACCTCCTGCAGGCCCAGGATCGTGTTCCGCAGGACGGGCAGCAGGGCGTAGAGCGCGATCGGCAGCACCCCGGTCCAGAACCCGGCCTGGCCGGTGGCCAGGTAGAACAGCACCAGCAGGCCGACGGCGGGTGCCGCCTGCCCCACGTTGGCGATGCCAACCACCACCGGGGAGAGGAACTTCGCCCACGGACGCGTCACCAGGACCCCCAGCGGCACCCCGACACCGAGGACGATCACGGCCACCGCCACGGTGATGAGCACGTGCTGCTCGGTGCGGTTCGACAGGTTGGACCACGTGAGCTGGGCCCGCTCGATCTCGTCGAGCTTGCTGGTCAGGGCCCAGACGAGCACCGCGGCGACCATCACCACCACAACGACCGGCTGAGCCACCAGTCGCACCCGCTCCGCCCGGCGGGCACCGGCGTCCACCGCGGGCACCGGGGCTTGGCCGACCAGCTCCTCGGGGTCGACCCCAGTGTCCGGGGCGGCCAGCGTCGGCGCGCTCACTGGGCGTCCTCGTCGTTCTCGTGGTCGTTCTCGTGCCCTTCACGCAGGGCGCGGATGGTGTTCACCAGCGTGTCGATGTTGATGACGCCGACGTGCTCGCCGCGGTTGCCGGTGACGACCGTCGACCCGCTGTTCTCCGCGAGCAGCGCCTCCAGGGCGTCCTGCAGGGTCGAGCTGGTCGAGACCCCCTCACCCACCGGCTGACCGGCGGTGCGCAGATCGGTCGCGGTCGCGAGCTGCTTGCCGTTGACCCATCGGATCGGGCGCTTGCGGGCATCCAGGACGACGGCCCAGTCGTTTCGGGTGGAACCGATCTTGGCGCGCAGCGACTCCACGGAGTCGTCCACCTGCGCGGTGGTGTACTCCATCAGCTCGACGTCACGCACCCGCATCAGCGTCAGCTGCTTCAGCGAGGCTCCCGCCCCCACGAAGCCGGCCACGGTCTCGTCAGCGGGGTTGGCGAGGATCGCCTCCGGGGTGTCGTACTGCAGGATCCGCGACTGCGGTCCGAGGACGGCGATCTTGTCCCCGAGCTTGACCGCCTCGCTGAAGTCGTGGGTGACGAAGACGATCGTCTTGCCCAGCTCGGCCTGCAGGCGGAGCAGCTCGTCCTGCAGCAGCCCGCGGGTGATGGGGTCGACCGCACCGAACGGCTCGTCCATCAGCAGCACCGGCGGGTCCGCGGCCAGGGCGCGCGCGACGCCGACGCGCTGCTGCTGCCCGCCGGAGAGCTGTCGGGGGAAGCGGTCGCGGTACTCGTCGGGCTCCAGACCCACCAGGTCGAGCATCTCGTCGACCCGGGCGGCGGTGCGCGGCTTGTCCCACCCCACCAACCCGGGCACCATGCCGACGTTCTGGGCCACCGTCATGTGGGGGAACAGCCCCGCCTGCTGGATGGCGTAGCCGATGCCACGACGCAGCTCGTCGGCGTTCAGGCCCAGGGCGTCGCGCCCACCGATGCTGATCGTCCCGGACGAGGGCTCGATCAGCCGGTTGATCATCTTCATGGTCGTCGTCTTGCCGCAGCCGGACGGACCCACGAAGACGGTGATCTTCCCGGCGGGAATGGTCATCGAGACGGCCTCGACCGCCGCGTCCTGCTGTCCGGCGTAGCGCTTGGTCACGCCGGTGAGCACGATCTCGACGCCGGAGACGGTGCTGTCGGAGGTGGCGTCGGGGCTGGGAACTGCACTGGCCGTGCTGGGCTCGGTCATGGTCATGTCAGGCACGCAGACCCTTCGAGGTGGTTGCTCGTCCGAGGAGGACGAGGACGGCATCCAGCAGCAGGGCCAGGATGATGATCAGCAGGGTCCCGGTGAGGGCGCGGTTGACGCCGAAGGGGGTGCCGAGGCCGTTGAGGCCGAAGAAGATGAGCGTGCCGAGGCCGGGCCCCTTGGCGTACGCAGCAATCGCGGCGATGCCCATCAGCAGCTGGGTGCTGACCCGCATGCCGGCCAGGATCGACGGCCACGCCAGGCGCAGCTCCACCCGGGTGAGCACCTTCATGCGGTTCATGCCGATGCCCTTGGCCGCGTCGGTGATGGCCGGGTCGACGGCCTGCAGGCCGACGATGGTGTTGCGCACGACCGGCAGCAGGCCGTACAGCGTCAGGGCGACGACGGTCGGCTTCACTCCGAGCCCGAGCAGCGGGATGAGCAGTCCCAGCAGCGCGAAGGAGGGCACGGTGAGGATCGCGCTGGACAGGGCCGTCGCGAGCGCTGACCCGCCAGGGCTGCGGTAGACCAGCACCCCGACGACGATGGCGATGACCGTCGCCAGCAGCATGGTCTGGACGACCGCGCTGACGTGCAGGTAGGAATCGTTGAGCAGCTGGTCCCGCCTGCTCGAGATGAAGTCCCAGAGACTGTTCACCAGTGCGTCGGCCTCCTCGTCGACCGCGGCGCACGAGAAGTTCCCGCCGCCTTGGGTCGGGCCCAACCCTGAGGGACTCATGAGAAGGGAGCAAACGGCGACGGCACGACGGGCGGGCAGGGAGACGGTTCTCGCGGGTCAACGTCCCAGGTCAGCCTGGTGCCGCAGACAATTGGTCACGTTTGGGTAACGTGGAGGCCGCAGGCGGTTCTTCGTGCCTACGATTCGGGGTTTTTGGGCTGGGCACGGCCGCGCTTCAGCTGCCGTGCGCGGCGACCGCCTCCGCGACGCTGGTGGCACCGTCGGTCAGCATCAGGATCTTGCCCGCGGTGCCCGGGTTGTGCAGCAGCGCGAGCAGGACGGCGGCCACGTCGGCCCGGGGTACCGAGCCGGAGGCCAGCGGCGGCGCGCTCAACGTGACCAGGTTCGTGGCCGGGTCGTCGGTCAGCCCGCCGGGACGCAGCACGGTCCAGTCCAGACCGCCCCGGGACATCAGGTCCTGCTCGGCGGCGGTCTTGGCCTGCAGGTAGGCGACGAAGCCGGGGTCGGTGCCGTCGGGGATGTCCTCGCCGGCCCCGAACGAGCTGACCTGGACGTAGCGACGCACCCCGGCCAGCTCGGCGGCGCGGGCGGTGAGCTCGGCGCCGGCACGGTCCACGGTGTCCTTGCGCTCCGGCCCGCTGTCCGGGCCGGCCCCGGCGGCGAACACCACCGCGTCCGCCCCGCGAAGCGTGCTCTGCAGCTCCTGGGGGTTGGACTGCTCGAGGTCGACGACCACCGCCTCGCCCCCGAGCGCCTCGAGGTCGGCGACGTGGTCGGGGTTGCGCACCAGGCCCACGCCGATGTCCCCCTGGCGGGCGAGGGCGGTGATGAGCAGCTGGGCGATCTTGCCGTGTCCTCCGGCGATGACGACGCGCACGAATCCTCCTCGTTTCGGTTCTGGTTCTCGGTTCACCTGGTTCAGCGTCAGCACCCACCCGTCCTGTTCCGGGCCGCCGGGGCGGTCGAAGTGGCATCCGCGCGCGCGATCGGCCACCGTGGGGTCCATGAAGATGTTGGTGCTCGGCGGGACGGTCTTCCTCTCCCACGCGGTGGCGTCGGTCGCGCTGCGTCGCGGGCACACCGTGGTGTGCGCGCACCGCGGACGTTCGGGTCTGGCCCCCGCGGGGGCGAAGGACCTGTTCCTCGACCGCGACGATGCCCCGGCCGACGGAAGCGAGGCGCTGGCGGGACGACGCTTCGACGCGGTCGTCGACGTGGCCACCCGTGAGCCGCGCTGGGTCCGGGAGGCACTGACCGTCCTCGCGGCCGGGGCCAAGCACTGGACCTTCGTCTCCAGCGTGTCCGTCTACGCCGACACCGCAACCCCGGGCCAGGACGCCTCGGCCGAACGGGTCGCCGTGCTCGACGCGCACACCCCCGACGAGCAGAAGTACGTGCGGGCCAAGCGCAGCAGCGAGGACGCAGTGCTGGAGACCATGGGGGACAGGGCGTTCATCGTGCGCCCGGGTCTGGTGGCCGGGCCGGGTGACCCCTCGGACCGCTACGGCTACTGGCCCGCCCGCTTCACCCGCGGCGGCCCCGTCGCCGTCCCGGACACGCTGGCCGCACCGACCCAGGTCATCGACGTCGGCGACGTGGCCGCGTGGATCGTGACCGCGGCCGAGCACCGCCTGCACGGCTGCTTCGACGCCGTCGCCCCCGCTCAGCCGCTGGGCGAGGTGCTGGCGCGCAGCGGTGGGGCGGGCGCCGAGCTGGTGCCGGTGAGCCAGCACGCGCTCCTGGCGGCCGGGGTGTCGCCCTGGTCCGGTCCCCGGTCGCTGCCGTTGTGGGCTCCGCAACCGGAGATGGCAGGCTTCGGCGCACGCGACGTGAGCGCCTCCCTGGCCGCGGGCCTGGCCCTGCGGCCCCTCACCGAGACCGCGCAGCGCGCGCTGGCCCACGAGAAGACCCTGGGCCTGGGCCGGCAGCGGAAGTCGGGACTGACGCCTGAGGACGAGACGAGGATTCTGAAGGGGGCTTGACCCTCACGCTTGACCCTCACGCAAGGGGAGGCACCACCGTGGGCGGTGTGAGCGAGGACAGAACGGTGGGACAGGTCAGCCGGATCGTCGGGGTCAGCGTGCGAACGCTGCACCACTACGACGAGATCGGCCTGGTCCGGCCCACCACGCGCACCCCCTCGGGATATCGCAGCTACTCCGGCGCCGACGTCGAGCGCCTGCACCGGGTGCTGCTGTACCGCGAGGTGGGTCTGTCCCTCGAGGAGATCGCGACCCTCCTCGACGACGTGGACGTCGACGCGCTGGCGCACCTGCGCCGCCAGCGCGAGCTGCTCGGCGAGCGCATCGACCGCTTGCACCGGATGGTCGCCGCCGTGGACACGTTGATGGAGGCACACACGATGGGAACCGCACTGACGCCCGAGGAGCAGGCCAAGATCTTCGGCGAGGGGTGGGACGGCTACGCCGAGGAGGCGGAGCAGCGCTGGGGTGACACCGACGCCTGGAAGCAGAGCCAGACCCGGGCTGCCGCCTTCAGCAAGGCTGACTGGCAGCGGATCAAGGACGACACCGACGCGCTCGAGGCCGACCAGGCCGCAGCGCTGCGGGCCGGGGTCCAGCCGGGCTCCGACGCGGCCAACGCCCTGGCCGAGCGTCACCGCGAGCAGATCGCCGTGCACTACGACTGCGACCACGCCATGCAGGTCGCCATCGCGGGGATGTACGTCAGCGACGACCGCTACCAGGCGCACTACGACCAGCGCGAGCCCGGCCTCGCGCGCTGGCTGCACGACGTCATCGTCGCCAACGCCGAGCACCGGGCGTGAGCGGCTCGGTGCGTCGATGACCGCCGCGGGCGTTACCGTCGTCGGTCGTGGAGTCCTACAGCAGCGGTGAACGGGTCTTCGGACCGCCGCGGGGCACCTTCGATCCCGACTGGGCGGCCACGGCGCTGCGCTCGCTGCGGCCCGACCTCGACCACCCGGATGCGGTGCGACTGGTCACCCAGGGGTGGGACCTCGTGCGGACGAGAGACCTTCGCGGTCCCGCCCTGGTCGCCGAGCTCGGCCGCGCTGGGGATCTCGAGCCCGAGCTGGCCGCCACGGTGGGTGCCGTCGTCACCGAGACCGCGGAGCTCTACCTCGACCGCAGCTGAGGTCGGCGTTGCTCTGCGAGCGACGCGGGTCGGCCCAGCAAATCAGCACGGTCCGACCCTTGGCGACCAGGCCGCGGGTGCTCGCGTGAGCATGGTTGTCTGCGAGGCGGCCCAGAGGTTGGCGCGCAGCGACTCCAGCAGGCCGTTCAGCGGGTGGAAACAGCCGGTCCGTGCTGACCGATCGCGGCGCTGGTGGGCTGCGCAGGCTAGTGCCTGGTCACGGCACCATGTTCATCTCGTCGGGGTCAGGGCCTCGGCGGCCGTCGGTGCGGTCCAGCCCGGTGATCCGGGTCATCTGCTCATCGGTCAGCTCGAAGTCGAACAGCTCGAAGTTCTCCTTCACGCGGCTGGGCGTCACCGACTTCGGGAAGATGATGTCGCCCCGCTGCACGTGCCAGCGCAGCGTGACCTGCGCGGTGGTGCGACCCAGGTCGTCGGCGATCGCGGAGATCGTGTCGTCGCCGAGCACATCGCCCTGCGCGATGGGCGACCAGGCCTCGACGGCGATGCCGTGCTCGGCGCAGTAGGTGCGAACCTCGTCCTGCACGAAGTAGGGGTGCACCTCAACCTGGTTGACCGCAGGGGTCTCCGTGCCGGCCTCGGCGAGGCGCCGCAGGTGCGTCGGGGTGAAGTTGGAGACGCCGATCGCGCGGGCCTTGCCCTCGGCGAGCATGCGCTCCATGGCCTTCCACGTCTCGAGGTAGTCGCCCACCTCGGGCATGGGCCAGTGGATGAGGAACAGGTCCAGCGAGTCGAGGCCGAGCTTGGCCAGCGACTCGTCGATCGCCTTGGCCGCGTCAGCCGGGTCGTGGAAGCCGTTGTTCAGCTTGCTGGTGACGAAGATCTCGTCCCGGGGGACGGAGGAGTCGGCGATGGCCTGGCCGACCTCGGCCTCGTTGCCGTACATCTCGGCCGTGTCGATGTGGCGGTAGCCAATCTCCAGGGCGGTGCGCACCGCCTCCGGCGTGTCCGCCGGCTCGATCTGGAACACACCGAAGCCCAGCTGGGGGATGGTGACGCCGTTGTTCAGGGTGATGGTGGGAACACTGCTCACAAGGATCTCCTGCTCGTCGCTCACGCTGGGTGCACCCGGTGGCTCGAGCACACGCTTGGCTGGGAAAACTCGTGAGCAGCGCGAAGCATTCCCCACCTCCCGCTCAAGGCCCCGCGACCCGAACCGCACCCGCCCCGTCGACCCGGACGGTCTCCCCACCTCGAAGCTGGCGTCCACGGCGGCGCTCGACCTCGCCGTCCACCCGGACCAGCCCCTCGGCGATCACGTTCTTGGCGTCGGTTCCGGAGTCGACGAGGTTGGCCAGCTGCAGCAGCTGACCGAGGCGCACCGGCAGCACCGGGACGGCCAGGTCGACGGGGGTGCCTTCGGTGTCCATCGACCTAGTCTGGCGCGCGGGCCCGCAAGTGGGCAGGGTGGGGTGTGTGCCTGACGCAACGACTCCCGGTCCGACGATCTTCGTGCTCTACGGCGCCACCGGCGACCTCGCCAAGCGAATGGTGCTGCCCGCGTTCTTCGAGCTGGCGATCGCGGGCCTGCTGCCCAGCGACTGGCGCCTGGTGGGCAACGGCCGTGGCGACGTCAGCCACTGGGACTTCCAGGAGAAGATGCACGCTGCGCTGACCGAGTTCGGTCCGCAGCCCGAGGACGGCCCCTGGGAGGAGTTCAGGACGAAGCTGCTGTTCGCCGGCGGCGGCTTCGAGAAGGACGACCCGGGCTCGATGCTCGCCGTGCTGGCGCAGGCCAAGGCCGAGCTCGGCGACGACGCACAGCACGTCCACTACCTCGCGGTCCCGCCGGTGGCCTTCGGCAAGCTGACCGAGGGTATTGGCGCCCACGGGCTCGCGAAGGGCTCTCGGGTGGTCTACGAGAAGCCGTTCGGCACCTCTCCCGAGGAGTTCCGGGAGCTCGACAAGGCGGTGCACGCCGTGCTCGACGAGGAGCAGGTGTACCGGATCGACCACTTCCTGGGCAAGGAGGCGACGCAGAACCTGCACGTGCTGCGCTTCGCAAACTCCCTGATCGCCGACGTGTGGAACAACAGGCACGTGGCCCAGGTGCAGATCGACGTGCCGGAGACCCTCGGCATCGCCGACCGTGCCGAGTTCTACGACGCCACCGGTGCCGTGCTCGACATGCTGGTGACCCACCTGTTCCAGGTCGCGGCGGAGGTGGCCATGGAGCCGCCGATCAGCCTCGACGCCGAGGACCTGCAGTCCGCGCGCGAAGAGGTCATCGCAGCGTTCCGCCCCCTCGACCCGTCGGAGGTGGTGCTGGGCCAGTTCGAGGGCTACACCGAGACCGAGGGGATAGCCGACGACTCGACGATGGACACCTTCGTCGCCGCACGGTTGTGGGTCGACACCGACCGTTGGCACGGCGTGCCGTTCCTGCTGCGAACCGGCAAGGAGCTCGCGGTGGGTGCGCAGACGGTCAGCCTGGTGCTGCGCGAGCCCGACGGGCCGCTGAAGGGGGTACCCAGCTCGGCCGGGGTGCTGCAGTTCTCCTTGACCGGTGACGGTGAGATCTCGCTGTCCGTCGTGCTGAAGGAGCCGGGCCCCGAGCTGAAGCTGACGCAGGCCGCCACGGTCCTGAAGCTGGACAGCGTCGAGGGCGGAACTCCGCTGCCGCCCTACGCACGGCTGCTGCACGACGTGCTGCTCGGTGACCGGTCGCTGTACACCCGACCGGACGGGCTGGCGCACGTGTGGGAGGTGGCGCAGCCCCTTCTCGACGCTCGACCACCGGTCCAGGGCTACGCCAAGGGCTCGATGGGCCCGGAGGCCGCCGACGAGCTCGCTCGACCCGGGCGGTGGTTGATCACCGGCTGAGCGATCAGCCTTCCGGTAGCGTGCGGCGGTGGCCGACCCTCGGAGGGCGTCGAGCTGGGTCGCTGTCGCGACGCTGACGCTCAGCGCATGCACGGGCCCTCCGACCTCCGCCGGCCCAACGTCGGCCACGGCCCCGTCGGGAGCGGCCACCGTCGGGCCGACCGGGGCGGCGAGAGCGACCAGCGTCACGCCCAGCTCCGTGCGGCTGCGCTTCACCGGCGACATGTTGGCCGGGGAGGCCGTGCAGGCCCAGGCGTCTCGCAACGCCAACGGCACCGGGTACGACTTCGCCCCCATGCTGGCCGAGGTGGCGCCGCTGATCGCCGACGCGGATCTCTCGCTGTGCCACCAGGAGACCCCCCTCTCCGACGACGACGAGGGGCTGTCCGGCTACCCGTCGTTCAACGCACCCTTCGAGCTGGCCGAGGCCGAGGCCGCGGTGGGCTACGACGGCTGCTCCACCGCCTCCAACCACACCGTCGACCTCGCCCAGGGCGGCATCGACGCCACCCTGACCACCATGGACCGGGTGGGACTGGAGCACGTGGGCAGCGCGCGCAGTGCTGACGAGCAGGTGCAGCCACGGATCTACGACGTCGCCGGGGTGCGCGTGGGGCACCTGTCCTACACCTACGGGCTCAACGGGCTGCCCGCGCCGGCGCCGTGGTCGGTGAACCTCATCGACGCAGCCACCGTGCGCGCCGACGCCGCCGCGCTGCGGGCCGCCGGGGCCAGCTTCGTGGTGGCGAGCCTGCACTTCGGCACCGAGAAGGACCCGGTGCCCTCGGCCTACCAGCAGCAGGTGGTCTCCCAGGTGATGGCCGGACCGGAGGTGGACCTCGTGATCGGGCACCACGCGCACGTGGTCCAGCCCGCCGAGCAGCTGCCCGACGGGCGCTGGGTGTTCTACGGCCTCGGCAACTTCCTCGCCCAGCAGGACGTGCAGCCCGCCGATCCCACACCCCCGCACCGGGACGGCGTGATCGTCCAGGTCACCGTGGCCCCGTCCGCGGGCGGCTACGCGGTGACCGGGGCCGGCTACATACCGACCTTCGTCGACGCCCCGTCCGACGTGGTGCGCCTCGCGCCCGAGTTCTCGGCCAAGCGCACCGCGGCGACCCTCACCTCCCGCGGTGCGCCGCTGACCGACCTCAGCCCGCGTTGAGCGCCGGTCTCACGCCGAAGGCACGTAAGGGGTGATCCACGGGTTTTCCGCCCACCCCTCCGCGCCGGCCATGAGGGATCCCGCGTCCACCCCGTCGATGGCCTCGCGCAGGATGTCGGTGTGTCCGTTGTGCCGGGCCATCTCGTCGATCATGTGCGCCAACCGGTTTCGCAGTGCGAGGGCGCCCACGTCGGGCATCCACGGTGCTGCTTCGATCGGCAGCTGGCGGTCCAGCGGCTGGTCGGCGGCGGCCACCCGCAGCTCGGCGACCGAGGCCTTCAGGTCCGCGACGATCTCGGTGATCCGCTCGTGCGGTCCCATCGTGAACTCGACGGCGCGGTCGCCGTCGGGGATCGGCTCGCCGGCGACCTGCCGGGCGCAGCCCCGCACCACGGTGGTCACGTGCTTGATGGTGCCGCCGACGCTCAGCGCGCTCGCCGTCGGTCGGCTGCTGGCCTGGGCATCGGTGAGCCCCCACGCGGACAGCCCCAGCGTGTAGGCCTGTTGGTCGATGAAGGCGAGCAGGTTGTCCCGCTCGTCGGTGACGTGTCCTGGCATTCCGGGCATGACGTTCTCCTCGTGTCGATGGTGGGCAACGATCAGGGTTGGGCGGCGTACAGGTCGCGGAGCAGGGCGATCTCCGCGCCGTGGTGGCTGACCTCGCGGTGGATGTGCAGCACCAGCGTGGCCATCGACTCCTGCGCGTAGGGGCCCTCAGCCTCGCCGCACGGGCGCAGCAGTCCGTCCTCGCCGAGGGAGCGGACGCCGTCGACCCAGCGTCGGTAGCCGTCGTCCAGCTGGGTCAGGCCCTCCGCCGCGGTGCCGGCGTAGGCGTGGCTGCTGTAGTCGACGGCCGGACCACCGAAGTGGGTGGCGGCCCGCATCCCGAGCACACCGACCACCAGGTGCTGCAGGCGCCAGGCAATGGTGGTCACCGGCGGCGGCACCGGTTCGGGAACGCTGAAGTCGCAACGGAACTCACCCGTTCCGTGGTCGTCGATCCCCGCTCCGACGGGGTGCACCGTCCACACCGCGCCCGGTGCGGGCGACCAGCAGTACTCGTCGTCGCTGAGTCCGTCCAGGCGGGGGCGCAGCTGGGAGTCCCAGTGCTGCGTCAGCTGTTTCAGCAGGGTGGCGTTCCACGTCGTGGTCATGGCCCGACCGTAGAACCAATTGCGGACACTTTCTGTCCTCTGTTCGTGAGAGAATTTCTGCTGTGCTCTCCACCTCGGCCCGGCTGCTGCGGCTGCTCTCGCTGCTGCAGGCTCGTTCGGTGTGCAGCGGAGGCGACCTGGCCGAACGCCTGGAGGTGACGCCGCGCAGCCTGCGCCGTGACGTCGAGCGCCTGCGCGAGCTCGGATACCCGGTCGAGGGCGCTCGTGGCGTCGGTGGTGGCTACCGGCTCGGCGCGGGGCGAGAGCTGCCCCCGCTGCTGCTGGACGACGACGAGGCGGTGACGGTCGCCGTGGCGCTGCAGTCCGCGGCCACCGGACCGCTGCTCGAGGGGGGAGAGACCGCGCTCCGCGCGCTGACCAAGCTCGAGCAGGTGCTCCCGACCCGGCTGCGCCGAGAGGTGGAGGCACTGTCGGTTGCGGTGGTGCTGGCGGGTCGGCGCGAGGCCGACACCATCGCCCCGGACCTTCTCGCCACCCTGGCCCGAGCCTGCCGAGACGCCGAGCGGGCGCGCTTCGACTACCGCAGCCGCGACGGGCAGGACAGTCGTCGCCACGTCGAGCCCTACCGTCTGGTGAGCACCGGACGTCGCTGGTACCTGGTGGCCCACGATCTCGAGCGCGGGGCCTGGCGCACGTTCCGGGTGGACCGCATCATCACCGTCCGAGGCACCGGCGCCCGCTTCGCCCGCACCGAGGAGCCCGACGCCGCCGCGATGGTGGCCAAGGCGGTGGGTGCCACCGTCTACCCGTGTCAGGCGACCCTGCGTCTGCACCTGTCGTTGGCGCAGGCCCGGGAGCGCTACGGAGCGGCGCAGCTGCTGGAGCCTGAGACGGCCACGACGTGCCTACTGACCGCAGGCGCCGACAGCTGGCGCGCGATTGCGGTCTACCTGCTGGGAACGGGCACGCGCTTCACCGTCCTGGGTCCAGACCAGATGCGTCACGCCGTGCGCGATCTGGCGATCGAGCTGACCGGCGCAGGCTGACGTTCGTGCCAATCTCCGGTGGTGAGCTCCAGCTAGCCGAGCAGACCTGAATCCTCAAACACCTGTGGTGGGCGAAGGGGGACTTGAACCCCCACGTCCGAAGACACACGGACCTGAACCGTGCGCGTCTGCCATTTCCGCCACTCGCCCGAGCAACGAGGCGAGGTTACACGACGGTGAGCATCGGGGCCCACACGCCCAGCCGACGGGACGGATACCATCAATCCTTCGTGCGTCCATCGAGGCGCGCGGGCAGACGGACGTCGGTTCGACGCAATGACGAGGAGGTGAGGGTCATGGGGATCGTGACGCGCTTCGAGCGCAAGCTGGAGGGCGCCGTCGGTGACGCCTTCGCCCGCGTCTTCGGTGGTGGCGTGGTGCCTCGCGAGGTGGAGCAAGCGCTGCAGCGAGAGGTCGACGACGGAGTCCGTCAGCTCGACGGCGGTCACCGGCTCGCCCCCAACCACTTCACCGTCACCTTGAGCAGGAGCGATCTCGCACGACTGGCAGAAGGTGGTGCCGAGAGCGAGCACGGCGGAGAGGCTGTGCGCGAGCGTGATCAGCAGCAGGTGGCGCACGTGTTGGCCCGGTGGCTCACCCAGCACGTCGTCGAACAGGGTTGGCAGACGTTCGGCACCGTCGTGGTCGACCTCGTCGACTCCTCCGCGCTGCACACCGGACAGTTCCGCACCAGCTCGTTCGTCGACCCCGATGCCGGCCCCGACCAGCGCACAGGAGCACCCATGAGTCAGAACGACCGCCACGACGAGAGCCCCGCGGCCGAGGGAGGGAGGGCGCCGGGCGGGTGGGACGAGCGCAACGGCTGGCCCCAGCAGGGCTACCCCCCACAGGAGCGGCAGGACTACCCGCCGCAGGCACCGGGTTGGCCCCAGCAGGCCTACGGCGCGCCCCAGGGCTATCCGCAGCAGAGTCAGGGCCAGCCCGACCAGGGCTACTACCAGCAGGGCTACGGAGGTCAGGGCTATCCCCAGCAAGGGCCGGGCCGTCCTGACCAGGGTTACTACCAGCAGGACCAGGGCTACCGAGGTGGGGAGTACCAGGGCCAGGGGTACCAGGGCCAGGGGTACCAGGGCCAGGGGTACCCGGACCAGGGGTACCCGGACCAGGGGGGGTACCAGGGCCAGGGCTACCCGGACCAGGGGGGGTACCAGGGCCAGGGCGGCTGGGAGGGCCAGCAGATCACGGGCTCGCTGCACCTGGACGACGGCTCAGGACGCACCTTCCAGCTCAAGCAGGGCACGAACGTCATCGGACGGGGACAGGACGCGGAGTTCCGCCTCGCCGACACCGGGGTCTCGCGTCGCCACCTCGAGATCTCCTGGGACGGGCAGGTCGCCATGCTGACCGACCTCGGTTCGACCAACGGCACCACCGTCAACGGCTCGCCCGTCCAGAGCTGGCAGCTCGCCGACGGCGACGTGGTGCGGGCCGGCCACTCCAGCATCGTGGTCCGGCTCCAGGGCTGACAGGCGCATCGCCGAGTCGCCCAGCGCTGCTCGGGCACGGCCCGACGCCGGTACAGCGGCGGCCCTGGCCGCCGGGTGCGGCAGTATCGTCCCCGCACGCCGCGCCCCGGCGGCCACGACAGGACCAGACGAGAGGGAGGTGCAGCGCGCAGTGCAGGGTCTGATCCTCCAGCTCACCCGGGGCGGCTTCCTGATCCTGCTGTGGCTGTTCGTCCTCGCGGTGCTCCGTGTGCTGCGCACCGACCTGTACGCCGCGTCCGGCTTCCGGGTCGCGGTGCCCCGCACCGGGCGCAACACCGGCGCACGGCCCGCCGCCCGCGGGAGCAAGGTCGCCCGGCAGCTGGTCGTCACTCACGGCGCGCTGGCCGGCACCCGGCTGACCCTGGGCACCCAGGCGGTGCTGCTGGGCCGAGCGGACGACTCCACCCTGGTGCTCACCGACGACTACGCCTCCACCCGCCACGCGCGACTCTCCCCCCGCGGCACCGACTGGTACGTGGAGGACCTGGGCTCCACCAACGGCACCTACCTCGACCGCGACAAGGTCACCTCGCCGGTGAAGGTCCCCCTCGGTACCCCCGTGCGGGTGGGCAAGACCGTGATCGAGCTGCGCCCGTGAGCCTCGTCCTGCGCTACGCCGCACGCTCCGACCGGGGGTTGGTCCGCTCCAACAACCAGGACTCGGTGTACGCGGGGCCCCGGCTGCTGGCCGTGGCCGACGGGATGGGTGGCCACGCCGGGGGAGAGATCGCCTCCAAGGTCGTCATTGCCGCCGTCGCGCCGCTGGACGACGACGAACCCGGTGGCGACCTGTTGGCCCAGCTCAACGAAGCGGTCCAGGCCGGCAACGAAGCGATCATCGAGCTGGTCGAGGCGGAGCCCGACCTCGCCGGCATGGGCACGACCCTGACCGCGGTGCTGTTCGCCGGCAGCCGGCTCGGCCTCGCCCACGTGGGGGACTCCCGCGCCTACCTGGTCCGCGACGACGCCCTCACCCAGATCACCCACGACGACACGTTCGTGCAGTCCCTCGTGGACGAGGGCCGGATCACCGAGGAGGAGGCGGCCAACCACCCCCAGCGCTCCCTCATCCTGCGGGCGCTGAACGGAGACGACGTCCAGCCGAGCCTGACCGTGCGGGAGGCGCGCCCGGGCGACCGATACCTGCTCTGCTCCGACGGCCTGTCGGGAGTCGTCAGCGCAGACACCCTCACCGAGGCCCTGCGGATCCCCGACCCGCAGGAGAGCGCCGACCGCCTCGTCGAGCTCGCGCTGCGCAGCGGCGGACCCGACAACATCACCGTCATCGTGGCCGACGTGCTCGAGCAGGAGTACGGCGAGGACCTCCCCATCGTCGGCGGCGCGGTCTCCGGGCAGGACGTCGACAGCCCACCCCCGAACACCGCGGCCGGCCGAGCGGCCGCCATGAACCCGACACGGGCCAGTCCTCGGCGCGTCGAGGCCACCGCCACCCCGCCCGCGCCCCCGAGCCGCGGCCGCCGCCGCGCGCTGATCGTCCTGGCCGTGCTGCTGGCGCTGGCCGTGGTCGCGGCGATCGGCGGGCGAGCCTGGCTGCGGTCCTACTACTACGTGGGCGAGCGGGACGGTTCCGTCGCCGTGCTGCGGGGTGCCCCCGGGTCGGTGCTGGGGGTGGCGCTGCAGGAGCTGACCCTGCAGGGGTGCGTGAGCGACGACGGGACCGTCACGCTGCTGGCCCCCGACAAGCTCACCCCGACCTGCAACGTGCTGCAGCTGGCAGACCTGCAGCCGGCCGAGCGCACCCAGGTGAGCAACGGGTTGCCCGGCACCTCGCTGACCGACGCGCGCGCCCAGATCACCCGCCTCGTCACGACCTCGCTGCTCCCGCTGTGCACCGTGGGCAAACCGGGTGCCGCGGCCAGCCGCACCCCGACCGCACCGACCAGCAGCACCCCGGCGTCAGCCTCAGCGTCCTCCTTGTCGTCGCCCTCCTCGGCCACGGGGTCCTCGGCCACCGGGTCCTCCACCCCGACATCCACCCAGCCCACCGGCACCGACCTGGCCGCTCCGGACCAGGAACCGGGGCAGAACTGTCGGACCGGCCGCTGATGACCACCCGATCGAGCACCAACGACCCGGTGAGCCCGGCCGGCGGCATGACGGTGATGCCGGCACCCCCGCGGCCCACCCGGCGGGGCGCCGAGCTCGCACTGCTCGCGTTCGCCGCGGTGATCACCACCTCTGCGCTCGCCCTCGTGGAGGCCAACCAGGAGCAGGCGGTCACGCTGGACCTGCTGCGCTACGGGCTGGCCTACCTGGCCCTGTTCGCCGTGGCCCACCTCGCCGTGCGGCGGCTGGCGCCCTACGCCGATCCGCTGATCCTGCCGTGCGTGGCGCTGCTGAACGGCCTCGGGCTGGTCCTCATCCACCGACTCGACCTCGCCGAGCTCGAGTCGGCCCGCCAGCTCGGCGAGGCGGCCCCCTCCGCGGATGCCACCCAGCAGGTGGTCTGGACCGCGGCCGGGGTGCTGCTGTTCCTGGCCGTGCTGCTCGTCGTGCGCGACCACCGCAGCATCGCCCGGTACGGCTACACCCTGGGCCTGGCCGCCATCGTCGCGCTCGCGATTCCCGCGGTGCTGCCCGCGCGGTTCAGCGAGGTCAACGGGGCCAAGATCTGGATCCGGGTCCCGGGCTTCTCGATCCAGCCCGGTGAGTTCGCGAAGATCGGGGTCATCATCTTCGTGGCCTCGTTCCTGGTGGGCAAGCGGGACCTGTTCACCACCGCAGGCCGCCACCTGCTGGGGATGGACCTGCCCCGGCTGCGCGACCTCGGCCCGCTGCTCGTGGCGTGGGGCCTGTCGATCGCGGTGCTGGTGCTGGAGAGCGACTTCGGCACCTCGTTCCTCATCTTCGGCACCGTGCTGGTCATGCTCTACGTCGCCACCGAGCGGATCGGGTGGCTGGTCGTCGGGGCCGGCTTCCTCGCCGCCGGCGGCGTCCTCGCCTACTTCGCGGTCAACAAGGTCCAGGTCAGGGTGTCCACCTGGCTGCACCCCTTCGACTCCTACGCCACCACCGGGTACCAGATCTCGCAGTCGCTGTTCGGTCTCGGCACCGGTGGGCTCGCGGGCACCGGGCTCGGCGCCGGCCGCCCCGACCAGGTGCCCTTCGCCAAGACCGACTTCATCATGTCCACGGTGGGTGAGGAGCTCGGGCTGGTCGGGGTGGGGGCAGTGCTCATGGTCTTCGCCCTGATCATCCTGCGTGGGTTCCGCAACGCGGTGGCGGTGCGGGACACCTTCGGCAAGCTGCTGGCCAGCGGCCTGGCCTTCACCATGGCGCTGCAGGTGTTCGTCGTCGTCGGGGGCGTGACCAAGCTGATCCCGCTCACCGGGCTCACCACCCCGTTCCTCTCCTACGGCGGCTCGTCGCTGGTGGCGAACTACGCCCTCGTCGCCATCCTGCTGCGCATCTCCGACGCCGCCCGCCGCCCACCGGAACCCCGAAGCCCCCGCGTGCAGCCGGCACCGGAGATCGCCGACGCCCCCACCGCGATGGTGGTGCGTCCCACGTGAACACCCCACTGCGCCGCGTCGCCCTGGCCGTGCTCGTCATGGTCGGCCTGCTGCTGGCCAACAGCACCTACGTCCAGGTCTTCGAGGCCGGCTCGCTGCGCGCCGACCCCCGCAACCAGCGGGTGCTGCTCGACGAGTACTCCCGTCAGCGTGGGCAGATCTCGGCCGACGGACAGGTGCTGGCCTCCTCGGTCGCGACGGATGACCGGTTCAAGTTCCTGCGCACCTACCCCACCGATCCGGCGGCCTACGCCCCGGTGACCGGGTACTACTCCCTGCAGTACGGCAACGCCGGCATCGAGCGCGCGGAGGACCCGGTGCTCAACGGCTCCGACGACCGGTTGTTCGGTCGACGCCTGTTCGACCTGGTCTCCGGCCGGGACCCGCGCGGCGGCAACGTGGCGCTGACCCTGGTTCCGCGGGTCCAGCAGGCTGCCTACGACGCGATGACGGCCAAGGGCTACACCGGAGCCGTGGTGGCCATCCGACCGAGCACCGGGGAGGTCCTGGCCATGGTCAGCACGCCCAGCTACGACCCCAACGCCCTGGCCAGCCACGACGCGGCGGTCCGCGCGAAGGCGTTCACGACGCTCTCTGACGACCCGGCCAAGCCGTTAAGCAACCGCGCGGTGTCACAGACCTACCCCCCGGGTTCGACGTTCAAGGTGGTGGTGGCTGCGGCCGCACTCGCGTCGGGCAACACCACCCCCGACACCCGCCTGACCGCCGCCCCGCGGATCACCCTGCCCGGTACCGACACCACCCTGGAGAACTACAACGGCTCCACCTGCGGCTCCGGGGCCACCGCGACCCTCACCGAGGCGTTCGCCCGCTCCTGCAACACGGCGTTCGCCGAGCTGGGCATCGCCACCGGTACCGACGCGATTCGCGCCCAGGCCGAGGCGCTGGGCATCACGGGCAACCCGCCCGACATCCCGCTGCCCGTGGCCACCTCCACGCTGGGTCCGATCGTGGACAAGGCGGCGCTGGGGCAGAGCAGCATCGGCCAGCGTGACGTGCGCCTGACCCCGCTGGAGAACGCGGTCATCGCCGCGACCGTCGCCAACGGGGGCAAGCGCATGCAGCCCTACCTGGTCTCCGAGGTGCAGGCTCCCGACCTGACGTCGCTGCAGACCACGAAGCCGACGTCGCTCGGGCAGGCCATCAGCCCCGGGGTGGACGCCACCCTCACCCAGCTGATGATCGACGCCGAGAACGACGCGGGCGGCACCGGCAAGATCAACGGCATCCAGATCGCGTCCAAGACCGGGACGGCGGAGCACGGCAGCGACCCGAAGCAGACCCCGCCCCACGCGTGGTACATCGCGTTCGCCCCGGCCCAGAACCCCCAGGTCGCGGTGGCCGTGGTCGTCCTCAACGGGGGGGACCGCGGGCTCGACGCGGTGGGGGCGACGGTGGCCGGACCGATCGGGCGGGCCACCATCGCGGCTGCGCTGCAGGGAGGGCAGTGACGTGCACCTGAGCCCGGGAGCGGTGCTCGTGGACCGGTACCGCCTGGTGAGCCGCATCGCCACCGGCGGGATGGGCGAGGTGTGGGAGGCGGTGGACGACCGGCTCGGCCGGCGGGTGGCCGTGAAGGTCCTCAAGCCCGAGATCTCGGCCGACCCCGAGTTCCTGGGTCGCTTCCGGGTGGAGGCGCGCACCGCGGCCGGGCTCAACCACCCCGGGGTCGCCGGGGTGTACGACTACGGCGAGACCCGGGGGCTGGAGCCGGGGGAGCAGACCACGGCCTACCTGGTGATGGAGCTCGTCGAGGGTGAGCCGCTCTCGGCGGTGCTGGCCAGGCAGGGGCGCGTCGAGACCGACCTCACCCTGGACATGCTGGAGCAGACCGGTCGCGCGCTGCAGGCCGCGCACGCCCGCGGGGTGGTGCACCGTGACGTGAAGCCGGGCAACATCCTCATCACCCCTGACGGTCGGGTCAAGATCACCGACTTCGGCATCGCCAAGGCCGTCGACGCCGCCCCGGTCACCCGGACGGGGATGGTGATGGGCACCGCGCAGTACATCGCCCCCGAGCAGGCCCTGGGCCAGGAGGCGGGCCCACCCAGCGACGTGTACGCCCTCGCCGTGGTGGGCTACGAGTGCCTGGCCGGACGGCGGCCCTTCAACGGGGACAACGCCCTCGCGGTGGCGATGATGCACATCCGCGACACGGCGCCGGACCTGCCGGCGGACGTGCCCCGCCCGGTGGCCGAGCTGCTGCGCACCGCGATGGTCAAGGACCCGGAGCAGCGCTACCGCAACGGCGGCGAGCTCGCCGATGCGGTCAGCGCGGTGCGCGGTGGGCGCCGGCTGCCGAGACCGACGGGGTGGGTCGGGGCGGTGCAGAACGCGGCCCCAGCCCCGACCCGGGTCATGCCCACCGCGACCGGCACCGGCGCCACCGCGCGCCGGGCGCCGTCCCGGGTCCCGCCGACGGCGCCGCCCGCGGGGCGCAGCTCCGCCACGACGGGGTGGCTGGCGTTCGGCGGGGTGCTGATCGTCGGACTCCTCGCCCTGGCCGGGTACC
>JBDTDI010000190.1:0-3700 GCA_039923155.1 Mycobacteriaceae bacterium
GACGTGGTCCACGGCCGCCGATGCCGCCGACGCCGCCGAGGAGGAACCGCGGGCCTCGATGATCGCGGCCCCGCGCTTCTGCACGGTGGGGATGAAGGTGTCGGTGATCAAGGCCTGGTCGTCGACCAGCTCGGCGGCGTTGCGCCCGCCGACCTCGGTGCGGAACAGGTCGGGGTACTGGGTGGCGGAGTGGTTGCCCCAGATGGTCATGGTGGTGATGTCGGTGACCGGGCTCCGGGTCTTCGAGGCCAGCTGGGCCTTGGCCCGGTTGTGGTCGAGGCGGGTCATCGCGGTGAACCGCTCGACGGGGACGTCCGGGGCGTTGCGCTGCGCGATGAGGGCGTTGGTGTTGGCCGGGTTGCCAACGACGAGCACCTTGAGATCGCTGGCCGCGTGGGCCGCGAGAGCCGCACCTTGCGTGGTGAAGATGGCGCCGTTGGCCGCGAGCAGGTCCCCGCGCTCCATTCCCTTCGTCCGCGGCCGCGACCCCACGAGCAGGGCGATGTTGACCCCGTCGAAGGCGGTGGCGGCGTCGTCGGATATGTCGATCGAGCGCAGCAGCGGGAACGCACAGTCGTCGAGCTCCATCGCGACCCCCTCGGCGGCCCCCAACGCCGGGGTGATCTCGAGCAGGCTCAGCTCGACGGGGACGTCTGGTCCGAGCATGGCGCCGCTGGCGATGCGGAACAGCAGGCTGTAGCCGATCTGGCCGGCCGCCCCGGTGACGGCGACCTTGACGGGTGACGTGGGCATCGCTGCGCTCCTCGAGGACGTTGTACAGGGTGGGACGAACCTACCAACGAGCACGTCCTCCAGGTGATCAGGGTCTCAGCCCGACGCACCGACGGCAGGGCGCAGGTCAGAAGGCGGACAGTGCCGCGTTGAACGTGCCGCTGGGGCGCATCACCGCGTCGGTCCGGGCCCGGTCGACGTGGTAGTAGCCGCCCAGGTCCACGGCTGCACCCTGGACGGCGTTCAGCTCGTCGACGATGGTCTGCTCCTGCTCGGCCAGCTCGGTGGCGAGACCGGCGAACAGCCCCGCCAGCTCGGCGTCCCCGTCCTGCTCGGCCAACGCCTGCGCCCAGTACAGCGCCAGGTAGAAGTGGCTGCCCCGGTTGTCGATCTCGCCGACCTTGCGCGAGGGGGACCGGCCCTCCTCCAGCAGTCGCCCGGTGGCGGCGTCCAGGCACTGCCCGAGCAGCCGGGCCCGCGGGTTGTCGTCGGTGTCGGCGAGGAACTCCAACGACACGGCCAGGGCGAGGAACTCCCCCAGGGAGTCCCAGCGCAGGTGATCCTCCCGCAGCAGCTGCTGCACGTGCTTGGGGGCGCTGCCGCCGGCGCCGGTCTCGAACAGCCCGCCACCGGCCATCAGCGGCACGATGGAGAGCATCTTCGCACTGGTGCCCAGCTCCATGATCGGGAACAGGTCGGTGAGGTAGTCCCGCAGCACGTTGCCGGTCACGGAGATCGTGTCCTGCCCGGCCCTGGCCCGGTCGAGGGTGAAGCGGGTCGCGGCGGCGACGTCCATCACCTGGATGTCGAGGCCGTGGGTGTCCCGCTTGGCCAGCTCGTCGCGGACCTTGACCAGCACCTGCGCGTCGTGCGCCCGGGTCTCGTCGAGCCAGAACACGGCCGGGGCGCCGGTGGCCCGGGCTCGGTCCACGGCCAGCGCCACCCAGTTGCGCACGGGGGCGTCCTTGGTCTGGCACGCCCGCCAGATGTCACCGGCGGCCACCTCGTGGCGGAGCACCACGGTGCCGGCGTCGTCGAGGACCTGCACGGTCCCGGGGGCGGCGATCTCGAAGGTCTTGTCGTGGCTGCCGTACTCCTCGGCCTGCTGAGCCATGAGGCCGACGTTGGGGGTGGTGCCCATCGTCGTGGGGTCGAACGCGCCGTGCTCCTGGCAGTGCACGACAGTCTCGGCGTACAGCGGGGCGTAGGAGGAGTCGGGGATGACGAACAGGGTGTCGGCCAGGGCGTCGTCGGCGTTCCACATCTGTCCCGAGGTGCGGATCGCGGCCGGCATCGACGCGTCGATGATGACGTCGCTGGGGACGTGCAGGTTGGTGATGCCCTTGCTGGAATCCACCATGGCCAGCGACGGGCCCTCGGCGTATCCGGCTTCGATCGCGGCCTGCACGGCTACGCGCTCGGCGTCGGGGAGCTTGGACAGCGCCGTGAGCACGCTCGCCAGACCGTCGGCGGGATCGGCGCCCACCGAGGTCAGGGCGGCACCGTGCTCGGCGAACACGGCGGGGAAGTACGCGCGTACCACGTGGCCGAAGATGATCGGGTCCGACACCTTCATCATCGTGGCCTTGAGGTGCACCGAGAACAGCAGACCGGCGTCCTTGGCCGCTGCTACCTGCTGGGTGAGGAAGGAGTCCAGGGCGGCGCGACGCATCACCGCAGCGTCGACGATCTCACCGGCGAGGACCGGCAGCGACTCCTTCAGCACGGTCACCGCACCGTCGGTACCCACGTGCTCGATCCGCAGCCGGGCGGGGGCCGCCATCGTCACCGACACCTCGGAGTGGCGGAAGTCCCCCTCGGCCATGGTGGCCACGCGCGAGCGGTTCTCCGACGACCACGCACCCATGGAGTGCGGGTGCTTGCGTGCGAAGCCCTTCACCGAGGCGGGCGCCCGCCGGTCGGAGTTGCCCTCGCGCAGCACGGGGTTGACCGCGCTGCCCTTGACGGAGTCGTACGCCGCGCGGGCCGCCTTCTCCTCGTCGGTCCGGGGGTCCTCGGGGTAGTCGGGGATGTCGTAGCCCGCGGCCTGCAGCTCGGTGATCGCCGCCTTCAGCTGCGGGACGGAGGCGCTCACGTTGGGCAGCTTGATGATGTTGGCCTCGGGCGTGGTGGCCAGCGCGCCGAGCTCGGCAAGCGTGTCGGGCACGCGCTGGGCCTCGGTCAGCCGGTCAGGGAACCGGGCGAGGATCCGCGCGGCCAGCGAGATGTCCCGGCTCTGCACCTCGATCCCGGCCTTGGCGGTGTACGCCTCGACGATCGGTAGCAACGAGTGGGTGGCGAGCGCGGGGGCCTCGTCGGTGTACGTGTAGATGACCTTCATCGCGGTTCTCGAACCTGCCTCGGGATCGGCGCGGGGATCGTTCCCCACGCATCGGACTGCTCCTGGACTGCGCACTGACGCTGTCCCCACGCTAGCGCCTGCGGTCGGAGAGCCCGGAGGAGCGACCGGCACGCCGCCGTGGGGGCGTGGAAGGATCACCGCTCATGTCGACCTCTGGTGGCCCCCGTTCCGGCCCTGCGCGGGTGCTGTCGGGCATCCAGCCCACCGGCGACTCGTTCACCCTGGGCAACTACCTGGGCGCGTTGCGGCAGTGGGTGGACCTGCAGGTCGACCACGAGGCGTTCTACTGCGTCGTGGACCTGCACGCGATCACCGTCGAGCAGGACCCGCAGGTGCTGCGGCGCCGGACCCGGGTGTCGGTGGCCCAGCTGCTGGCCCTGGGCGTCGACCCCTCCCGCAGCGTGCTGTTCGTCCAGAGCCAGGTGCCCGAGCACGCCCAGCTCGCCTGGGTGCTGCAGTGCCTCACCGGGTTCGGCGAGGCCGGGCGGATGACCCAGTTCAAGGACAAGAGCGCGCGCCAGGGCGCGGGCGGCCCCAGCGTGGGGCTGTTCACCTACCCGGTGCTGCAGGCCGCTGACATCCTGCTCTACCAGGCCGACGCGGTCC
>JBDTDI010000191.1:0-7025 GCA_039923155.1 Mycobacteriaceae bacterium
GGTCCAGCCCGTCACCGCTCCAGAAGCTGCCCGGGTCGTAGGAACCGGCACGCAGCGCCGGCGGCAGCAGCCCCATGGCCTCGTAGGTGGTGGCGACGACCTCGGCGCAGTACGCGTTCTCCAGCGCACGCGGGGGTGACGACGCCCGAGGCAGACGACCCCGGAGCCAGCGCCCGGCCATGCGGACGCTCGAGGGGAACGGGGTGCCGTCCAACCGGGCCACGGTCCGCAGCGCCGCATCGGTCTGCGTCGTGCCGACCGGTGGGTCGAGCTGTCGCAGCCAGGCCCGTTGACCGTGTCGACCCGCCCACACGCACACCGCGTCGCGCAGGTCGTGCAGCTGCGCACCACGCTGGTGCTGGCCGGTCCAGGCGTCGGGCAGCGACCTTCCCAGCTCGGCGTGCCACATCAGCGGTGGGAGGTCGTCGACCACCAGGGCCATGCCGACGTGGTTGACGGGCGCGTTGGTCATCGCGCGGATGGCCCGGTCGGCGCCGGAGCGGCCCCGGAAGATCCACACGTCCCCGGTGCGGGTGAGGTCGACCGCCTCGTCCAGCGACAGCACGGCGCCGGCGCCGGTATCGAGGCCGAGGCCACGGTCCGCGCCGTGGCGTCGCGGGCCGGGTCGCGGTCGTGTTCGGGTCACCGTCGTAACCTTGCCAGGTGACCCCGTGGAAGGTGATGGGCCTGGCTGGTGTCCTCGGCGTGGCGGCCACCGGTGTGCTGGTCCAGCGCTCCGAGCGCCAACGCCGCGCCTACACCTCCGAGGAGATCCGCACCCGCCTGCACGAGCGGGCCGCAGCCGCCCACCAGGGCCCAGCCGTCCCGAAGCAGTAGCCGGCGCGACGAGAGCGACCCTCACACCACGGTGGCCGCCGCCCCCGGCCACACGGTCTCCGCCGCCTCGGCGAAGGCACCCATCGCGATCGCCAGCGGCTCGCGCAGCTCCGTCGGAACCTGTTCGACGACGGCCCGCAGGTCGCGCCGACGCCGCTGGTTGACCCGGCGCACGACCTTGTTCCCCGTGGCGCTGAGCTGCAGCCGAATCTCGCGACGGTTTTCCGGCGGAACACTGCGCAGCACCAACCCGGCCGCCACCAGTCGGTCAACCATCCGCAGCGCCGTCGACGGGGCGACGGCGAGCCCGGCCGCCAACCGGCTGAGGTTGCTGGACCCGGCCGACAGCACGACCAACATCCGGTACTGCGGCAGCGTGACCTCGGAGTGCCCGGCGATGGAACGGGCCGACAACGCGACCAGGGCACGGGAGGACTCGAGGACCGCATCAACCACCGGGTCCACGGGGTCCACCGTCTCCACCCCGGCGGCTGCGGTGGAGACGTCCTTGCTCGTGCGCGCCACGCGGGGCTCCTCACCTACCGGTCGGTCTGTCCGACTTGCGTTGTACACCCTTATAGTTGCACTGTACAAGAATGACTGCGCCCAGCCGAGCCAGCTCGGCCCGACTGGTGGTCCGATCCACCCGCCTGCAGCTCGTGGTGCTGGCCGTGCTGATCGGTGTGGGGTCCGGCCTCGGCGCGGTGGTCTTCCGATACATGATCTCCGGGATCACCACGCTGCTCACCGGCTTCGAGGACTACTCCGGGGTCGGGCACCTGGCCAACCCGAGCTTCCCGTGGCTCGGCCGCTTCTTCGTGGTGCTCGCCCCGGTGGCCGCGGGCCTGGTCTACGGCCCGCTGGTCTACTTCTTCGCCCGGGAGGCCCGCGGTCACGGGGTGCCCGAGGTCATGGTGGCGGTGGCTCGCAACGGCGGCCGCATCCGGCCCCAGGTTGCGGTGGTCAAGGCCGTGGCCTCGGCCCTGTGCATCGGCGGTGGCGGTTCGGTCGGCCGGGAGGGCCCGATCGTGCAGATCGGGTCAGCGCTGGGCTCGACGCTGGCCCAGGCCTTCCACCTGGACGAACGGCGTGTGAAGCTGTTGGTGGCGTGTGGGGCGGCCGGGGGGATCGCCGCCACCTTCAACGCCCCGCTGGCCGGGGTCTTCTTCGCGATGGAGATCATCCTGCGGCAGTGGGCCACGGAATCGGTGGGGATGGTGGTGCTCGCCTCGGTCACCTCGAGCGTCATCGGCCGGGGGATCCTCGGCGACAAGCCGTTCCTGAGCCTGCCGGGCTTCACCACCGACCACCTCGTGCAGTACCCGCTGTTCGCCCTGCTCGGCGTCATCGCCGGTCTGGTCGGCGTCGGGTTCTCCCGGGTGTTGTACGGCATCGAGGACGCCTGCGACTGGGCGTGGCGGGGCCCGGAGTGGCTGCGCCCCGCCGTGGGAGGACTGCTCCTGGGTCTGGTCCTGCTGGTGCTGCCCCAGATGTACGGCGTGGGCTACCCCGTGCTCGGCAACGCGGTCGCGGGGGGCTACACATTGGCGTTCCTCGTCGCCCTGCTCGTGGGCAAGCTGGTGGCCTGCAGCCTCACCATCGGCATCGGCGGATCGGGCGGGGTCTTCGCCCCTAGCCTGTTCTGTGGCGCGATGCTCGGCGCCGCCTTCGGCGACGTGGTGCACGACGTGCTCCCCGGCTCGGGCGGGTCCGCCGGTGCGTACGCCCTGGTGGGCATGGGGGCGGTGTTCGCCGGGGCAGCCCGCGGTCCGATCACGGCGGTGGTCATCCTGTTCGAGCTCACCGGTGACTACGCCATCATCCTGCCGCTGATGCTCGCGATCGCGCTGGCCACCGGGATCAGCAACGTGGTCTCCAAGGACACCGTCTACACCCGCAAGCTGATCCGGCGCGGCATCGACATCGACGAGCCCGCCGACGCGACGCTGCGTCGTCGCCCCGTGTCGGAGGTGATGGTGAAGGCCCCGGAGCCAGTGTCCTCGACGGCCGACCTGCGCACCGTCGCGGCGCGGCTCGCGGGGTCGGGCCAGAGCAGCCTGCCGGTGTCCGGCACCGACGGGACCCTGATCGGGACGGTCAGTGCCGAGGCGGTCATGAACGCCCTTGCCGCCGGCGAGAGCGCCGAGGTGAGTGCGGTGACGGTGGGTGAGGACCCGCTGCCGGTCGACGCCCCCCTGGGTGATGCGCTGCGCCTGCTGGACCGGGGGGCGCCGGCGGTCGCGGTCACGGACGGGGCCGGGAACCTGGTGGGATGGGTCCGCCACCGCGACGTGCTCGCCGCGATGAGCCGTCCCCCAGCGGGCTGATCCGCTTCCCGGTAGAACAGGAGCGTCATGGGCACTGCGGACATCGCCGACTTCGGCCTGCTCGTCCTGCTGGTCAGCGGAGCCGTCGTGCTGGCGCTGGTGGCCAACCGGGTCAGCACGGCTATCCGGGTGCCGGCGCCGGCCCTGTTCCTGGTCGTCGCCGCGGTTGCCTCCGACCTCGTGCCCGCCCTGGGCGAGCTGACCCAGCGTCTCGACGAGCGCATCGTCACCGTGGCCCTGATCTTCGTCCTGTTCGACGGCGGGATGGGCATCGGCTGGCGACGCTTCCGCCGGGCCGCCGGACCCGTGCTGTGGATCGGCATCGCCGGGACCGTGGTTACCGCTGCGGGCATGGCGCTGGCCGCGCACGGGCTGTTCGGCTTCGCGTGGCGAACCTCGCTGCTGCTGGGTACCGCGCTGGCCCCCACCGACCCCGCCGTCGTGTTCTCGGTGCTCGGCGGACGGGAGATCGCCGGCCGCAGCGGCACCATCCTGGAGGGCGAGTCCGGCGCCAACGACCCGGTGGGTATCGCGCTGCTGCTGGCCGTGCTGGGGGCCACCGGCGGGGGCGCCTCCGCCGTCCTGCACGGACTGGGCGAGTTCGCGCTCCAGATGGCGGTGGGGCTGGCCGTCGGGGCGGTCGGCGGGCTGGCCCTGCGCTGGGTGATGCAGCGGGTGGCGCTCCCCAACGAGGCGCTCTACCCCTTGCGGGTGATCGCGTTCGCCGCCGTGATCTACGGTCTCGCGGCGGCCCTGGACGGTTCGGGGTTCCTCGCCGTGTTCCTGGCCGGGATCATCGTCGGCGACGTCCACGCCCCCTACAAGCCCGAGGTGGAGAGGTTCAGCTCCGCGCTCGCCAGCCTCGCGGAGATCATCGCCTTCACCGTGCTGGGCCTGACCATCTCGATCCGCAGCCTGGTCACCAGCACCGACCTGTGGGTGGGCCTGGCGCTGGCCGCCCTGCTGATCCTGGTGGTGCGGCCCGTGCTGGTGGGTGCCCTGCTGTGGCCGGTCCGGCTCGAGACCAACGAACGGTTGTTCGTGCTGTGGGCCGGGCTGAAGGGGGCGGTGCCCATCCTGCTCGGCATCTTCCTGCTCAGCTCGAACATCGCCGCCGCCGACCAGGTCTACCGGATCATCTTCGTGGTCGTGCTGGTCAGCGTCGTGCTGCAGGGGGGCAGCGTGCCCACGGTGGCGCGGCTGCTCAAGATCCCCATGCGTGAGCAACCACCCCAGCCGTACGCGATCGGGATGCGGCTGCGCACCGCTCCGGACGGGCTGCGCCGGTTCACCGTCCAGGATGGATCACCGGCCGACGGCGCACGGGTGTCCGATCTTGACCTCGGTGAGAACACCCGGCTGAGCCTGGCCAGCCGAGGCGGCGAGCTGCTGCCCCTGCGGCGCAACATCGTGCTTCGGGCCGGTGACGAGCTGCTGGCCTTCAGCGACCCCGACGCCGAACGCGACGCCGGACCTGACCCCGGGCACACCGGGGCCGACAGGCTGCGCAAGCTGTTCGACCATCCCGTCGACTGACGCACCCCGGAACACGGCCGCGTCGATGGGCGTTGGCGCAGAACATGAAGACCATTGGGTTCATCGGAAGCGGGAACATCGGTTCCACGCTCGCGCAGCTGTTCGTCGACGCCGGTCACGGTGTGGTGCTCAGCAACTCCCGGGGGCCGGAGACCCTCAGCGACCTGGTGCTGTCGCTGGGCGACCGGGCGCGGGCCGCGACCGCGGCGGAGGCCGCCGAGCTGGGTGACGTGGTCGTGGTCACCACTCCCCTGCGCGCCTATCGCGAGGTTCCGGTGGCGCCGCTGGCGGGCAAGGTCGTGATCGACACCAACAACTACTACCCCGAGCGCGACGGCAACATCGCCGAGCTCGACGACGAGTCGACCACCACCTCCGAGCTGCTCGCCGCCCACCTTCCCGAGTCCCACGTGGTGAAGATGTTCAACGCCATCTTCTTCGAGCACCTCGGCGCGCAGGGCCGCCCCGGCGGTTCCCCGAACCGGCGCGCGCTGCCGATGGCCGGTGACGACGACAACGCCAAGGTCGTGGTGCAGGAGCTGGTCCACGAGATCGGTTTCGACGTCGTCGACGTCGGGCCACTCGCCCAGGGATGGCGCTTCCAGCGGGACACCCCGGCCTACGTGATCGGCGAGAACGTCAGCGCCCTCAAGGAGCTGCTCGCCGAGGCCAAGCGCTACGCGGACATGACCGACGCCGACCGCACCGTCATTGCCGAGCGGACCCAGGCCTACTTCGCGAGCCACTGAACGACGGGCCCCTGCGCGGCACGGGCCCCGCGCTGCCAGGGCGCTGAGCTGAAGGTCACCGCCTGGCTGGCTGGTCTCCGGTCAGCGCCGTCGACCCCGTGCCGTCGTCGTCGGACCCTGTTTCGACGAACTGCTCAGAAGGTCCCGAGGCGCGTGGTCAGCTCACGCCGGCACCGGCGTCCGGAGCTGACCCAGGAGCTCCCCCGCTGGCGACGGCCTCGAGCGGTCCGTGGCGGACCGCGGCCGACCCGTGCCTTCGTCGCCGGAGCTGCTCGGACAGCGAGGTGCCGCTCAGCCAGGGCCCGGTCGTGACCACGGCCGGGACGGCGGCGTGGTCGGTGATCCCGTCCGGCGGCCGGCAGCTCCCCCCACGCTCACCTGGTGCTGGTCGTGCGCCGCACGATGACGGCGCCGATGATCCAGCGTCATGCCCGCCCGTCCTCGAGCACCACAGCCTCCACCCGTCGACCAAGGTCAACAGGACCTGTCAGCGACGCGGGGGCGATGACGTCGCCCCCTGGTCCTGTTGATCTTCGGTCGGTGGGTGGGCCCGTCGCGGCTGACCCCCGGAGACGAGCGCCCCGGGCCCCACGTGGAGGGCCGGGGCGCTCGGCGAGACGCTCTCACCGGTGCATCAGCTGCAGCCGGACGTGCTCCCACAGCCCTCGCACACGTAGCAGCTGCCCGCGGGGCGCATCTTCGTGCCGCAGGTGAAGCACAGCGGTGCGTCGGTGGCCAGGCCGGTGACGGCCTCCAGCAGCTCCGAGGTGGAGCCGACCCGCGCGGGGGCCGGGCTGGCCACCGCAACCTCCTTCGGGTCGACGGCCGGGTTGGTGCCGACGCTGGAGCGCAGGCCCTCCACGTCGACGTCGGCACCTGCGCCGGGGCCGTAGTCGGTGGCGGCCACCGTGGCCGCGCGCTCGTCGGCGGAGAAGATGCCGAGCTCGGCGCGCTTGTCCATCGTCAGGTGGTCCAGGGCGATGCGGCGGAACAGGTAGTCCACCACCGAGGTGGCGATCCGCACGTCCGGGTCGTCGGTCATGCCTGAGGGCTCGAACCGGTTGTTGACGAACTTGGACACGTAGGTCTCCAGCGGCACCCCGTACTGCAGCGCGATGGAGATGGCCAGGGAGAACGCGTCCATGACTCCGGACAGGGTGGACCCCTGCTTGCTCATGTTGATGAAGATCTCGCCGAGCCCACCGTCGGGGTAGGAGCCGGTGGTCAGGTAGCCCTCGGCGCCACCGACCGCGAAGGACACCGTCTGCGCGGTGCGCTTCTTGGGCAGCCGCTTGCGGGTGGGGCCGGCCGGGACCACCTCGGCGGCCACGGTCTTGTCCGAGGACGCCGAGCCCGAGCTGCCGGTCGACAGCGGCTGGCCGACCTTGCAGTTGTCGCGGTAGATCGCCAGCGCCTTGACGCCCATCTTCCAGCTGTCGAAGTAGATGCCCTCGACCTCCTCGACGGTGGCCGACTCGGGCATGTTCACCGTCTTGGAGATGGCCCCGGACAGGAACGGCTGGGCGGCGGCCATCATCCGCACGTGGCCCATGTAGTGGATCGTGTTGTCGCCCAT
>JBDTDI010000192.1:0-3263 GCA_039923155.1 Mycobacteriaceae bacterium
GAAGGTGCCCGGCGGCATGAACTCGGAGGCGATCTCGGCCATCAACAGGGTCGTCTCGGGCGTGGTGTCGGACGGCTTGAGGACGATGGTGTTGCCGGCAGCCAGGGCCGGACCGATCTTCCAGACGGCCATCATCATCGGGTAGTTCCACGGTGCCACCTGACCGCACACCCCGACCGGCTCACGTCGGACGAAGGACGTGTGCCCGGCCAGGTACTCCCCCGCCGACAGCCCGTTCAGGACCCGGGCCGCGCCGGCGAAGAAGCGCAGCTGGTCGATCATCGGCGGCACCTCCTCCGACGCGGTGAGGGCGAGCGGCTTGCCCGTGTTCTCGCTCTCCAGGGCGACGAGCTCGTCCCCGGCGGCCTCCAGCACGTCGGCGACGTGCAGCAGGGCGCGCTGTCGCTCCGCGGGGGTGGTGGTGCCCCAGTGCTCGAACGCGGACGACGCCGCGGCGTAGGCGGCGTCGACGTCCTGCGCCCCGCTCAGTGCTGCGGTGCCGAACACCACGCCCGTGGTGGGGTCGACGAGCTCGGTGGTGGCCCCGGAAGCTGCGGGCACCAGCTCCCCGTTGACGAAGTTGTTGATCTCGCGCACAGCAGGTCTCCTTCGACGGGTTGAGGATTCAGCGCAGGACGGTCGTCAGGGCCGTGCTGGGCAGGTCGGGGAAGGCCTCGGCCACGCCGCGGCAGGTCAGCTGACCGTCGACGACGTTGACCCCGCTGCCGAGCCCCGCGTCCTCGGTGACGGCCGCCCGCCATCCCGCGTCGGCCAGGCGCAGCACGTACGGCAACGTCACGTTGGTCAGCGCGGCGGTGGAGGTGACCGGGACGGCGCCCGGCATGTTCGCCACGCAGTAGAACAACGCGTCGTGCACGGTGAAGACCGGGTCCTGGTGGGTGGTCGCCCTGGTCGAGGCGAAGCAGCCACCCTGGTCCACGGCGATGTCCACCAGCACCGCGCCCGGACGCATCGTCGCCACCATGTCGTCGGTCACCAGGGTGGGGGCCTTGGACCCGGGCACGAGCACCGCACCGATGACGACGTCACTCTCGGGCAGCAGCTGCTCGATCTCGTGGGTGGAGGAGGCGAGGGTGCGGATGCGGTTGCCGAACTGACGGTCCGCTGCGCGCAGCCGGGCCGGGTTCAGGTCCAGCACGGTGACCTCGGCGCCCATGCCCACCGCGATGGTCACCGCGTTCATGCCCGACACCCCGGCGCCGAGCACCGACACCTGCGCCGGCCGGACCCCGGGAACCCCACCCATCAGCACCCCGCGGCCCCCGGCGTAGCGCTCGAGGAACCGGGCTGCGGCCTGCGGGGCCATCCGACCGGCGACCTCACTCATCGGGGCCAGCAGGGGCAAGGACCCGTCCGGCGAGGTGACGGTCTCGTAGGCGATGGCGGTGGTGCCGGAGCTGAGCAGGGCGTCGGTACAGGCGCGGCCGGCCGCCAGGTGCAGGTAGGTGAAGATCACCTGGTCGGCGCGCATGCGCGGGTACTCCTCGGCGATGGGCTCCTTGACCTTCAGCAGCAGGTCTGCACCGGCCCACACCTCCTCGGCGGTGTCGACCAGCTGCGCCCCCACCGACGCGTACGCCTCGTCGGTGACACCGGATCCGATGCCTGCCCCGCGCTGGACCAGCACGGTGTGCTCGTGCGCCCGCAGCTCTCGCACGCCCGCCGCAGTCAGCGCGACCCGGTGCTCGTCCGCCTTCACCTCGCTGGGCACTCCTACCTGCATCGCATTCCCTTCACCGTGGCACCCCGGAACGCCGGGCCACCGCCAGACCATCGGGATGGCGACGGTCACTTCAGATGATGGACCGTTGCCGGTCGGATGGGTGAGCCAGGGGCCCGCCACATCGATGGGGTTGCCCCGGGTGCCGTCACCGGTGTGCAGAATGACCGCATGAGGATTCAGGGCCCACCCGCACGGGGCACCGCCCCGCGGTGACCGACCCGGCAGCTGACGACGACGTGCAGCGGGTCCTGGTGCTGACCGCCCATCCCGATGACGTCGACTTCGGGGCGGCCGGGACGATCGCGGCGTGGACGGACCGCGGGACGCAGGTGAGCTACTGCGTGGCCACCTCCGGTGATGCGGGGGGCTTCGACGACACCCCGCGCGGGGAGATGGCTGCGCTGCGCGAGGCTGAGCAACGGGCCGCGGCCGCGGTGCTCGGTGTGCGCGACGTGGAGTTCCTCGGTCTTGCCGACGGTGCGCTGTCCCCGACGATGGAGCTGCGCAAGCGCTTCTCCCGGGCCATCCGGCGGGTCCGTCCCCAGCGCGTGCTGATCCAGTCACCGGAGTTCGACTGGGACCGGGTGGGAGCGTCGCACCCCGACCACCGGGCGGCGGGCGAGGCGGCGTTCGCCGCGGTGTATCCCGATGCCCGCAACCCCTACGCGCATCCTGAGCTGCTCGCCGACGAGGGTCTGATGGCGTGGTCGGCGCACCAGCTGTGGATCATGGGTGGTCCCCACAACGATCACCCGGTGGACATCACGGAAACCTTCGACCGCAAGGTCGCCGCGCTGCGTGCGCACCGCAGCCAGACGGCGCACCGCGACGACCTGGACACGATGCTGCACGGTTTCGCCCGCGCGGCGGCCGCGCGGGCCGGGTTCCCGGAAGGCCGGCTTGCGGAGGTGTTCCAGGTCGTCGCGGTCAGCTAGCACCGCGAGGTCAGCGCCACGACCCTTCGGCTTCCGGGACCGGCGCCGCGAGCGGGCGGGGACCGAGCCGGGCGAGCTGGGTGACGTGGGCGGGGGTGAGCTCGTCGAGGGTGGCCACGCCGAGCAGACGCATCGTGCGGGCAACCTGCTCGGAGAGGATCTCGATCGTGCGGTCGACTCCCTCGCGGCCGCCGGCCATCAGCCCGTAGAGGTAGGCACGGCCGACGAGGGTGAAGCGGGCACCGAGGGCGATCGCGGCCACGATGTCGGCCCCACTCATGATCCCGGTGTCCAGCAGCACCTCGGTCTCGGTGCCGACCTCGCGCACCACCTCGGGCAACAGGTGGAACGGGATTGGTGCCCGGTCGAGCTGACGGCCACCGTGGTTGGACAAGATGATGCCGTCCACGCCCATCCCCGCGAGCTGCTTGGCGTCCTGCAGGTTCTGCACGCCCTTCACGACGAGCTTGCCCGGCCACTGCGTCTTGATCCAGGCCAGGTCCTCGAAGGTGACGGTGGGGTCGAACATCGTGTCCAGCAGCTCGGCCACCGTGCCCGACCAGTGGTCCAGCGAGGCGAAGGCG
>JBDTDI010000193.1:0-4172 GCA_039923155.1 Mycobacteriaceae bacterium
CCTCGATCACCGCGGCACGCACGGCCGGGGCCATCTCGGTGGTGGTGACGTCGCGACCCAGCTCTCGGCTGAGGGTGGTGACCCCCGCGTCGGCGATCCCGCACGGGACGATGCCGTCGAACCCGGCCATGTCGTTGTCGCAGTTCAGGGCGAAGCCGTGCAGGGTGACCCCTCGCGCCACCCGCACCCCGATGGCCGCGATCTTGCGCTCGGGCCGACCGCCGGCCGCGGCGAGCCACACCCCGGACCGGCCGTCCACCCGACCCGTGGGCAGGCCGAGGTCGTCGCAGACCTCGATGAGGGCCTGCTCCAGGCGGCGCACGTAGTCCACGACGTCGATCGGGTCGGCGAGACCGATGATCGGGTAGCCGACGAGCTGCCCGGGGCCGTGCCAGGTGATCTTGCCGCCGCGGTCCACGTCGATCACCGGGGTGCCGTCGACCGGACGGTCGCTGTCCGCCGTCCGACGACCTGCCGTGTAGGTGCTGGGGTGCTCGAGCAGCATCAGCACGTCGCCGGCCGTGCCGTCGGCCCGTGCGCCGGCGTGGGCACGCTGGGTCTCCCAGGCTGCGGTGTAGTCGAGGAGACCGTGCTCGATCACGGTGACCGGGTCGGTGCGGTGGCGCACGCTCCTGCTCATGACGGTCACGCTACGCCGGGCCCGCCCGCGTGCTCAGCGGCCCTGCAGGTGCCGGTGCACCGCCCGAGCCGCCCGTCGCCCGCCGGCCATCGCCCCTTGCAGTGACGGGGTGTCGCGGTGGTCGCCGGCCACGAACAGCCCCCCACCCAGGTGCACCGGGCGGCGGAGCCGGTCCGGGGTCGGGGGGGTGAGTGCGGGCAGCGCGCGGTCGACGTGCACGGAGCTCAGGTGGGTCCAGCCCCTGGGGTCGACGCCGTACAGCCGTCCCGCCTGCTCCCGCACCAGGCTCTCCGGCCGCGGCTCCAGGGTGGAGGTGGAGATCAGGGCGCGGTGGTCGGGGGAGTAGCTCGGTGCGGCCGCGGTCATGACGACGGTGTTCAGCAGCGGGCCGCCGGTGCCGTCCAGGTGCAGCAACGGCTCGGAGGTCGGTGCCGTGTCGGCCACGTGGTAGTGGGTGGTCACCGAGCGCATCACCGGCGTCGGCAGCCCCAGCAGCTCCGAGGCGGTCACCGGGTCGGTGGCCACCACCACCGACCGCGCGCTGAGCTCGCCGTCGCCGGTGCGCACGCTGGCGGAGCTGACCGCGTGCACGCGGGTGTTGAGCCACACGGTCCCGGCGGTGAGCTGCGCGGCGAGGTGGGCGGGCAGCGCGGCCATCCCACCCGCGGGCACGGTCACCGTTCCCAGGGCGAAGGTGCGCCACACCAGGGCGGCGAAACGGGCAGAAGTCTCCAGGTCACGCTCCAGCAGGACCCCGGCCAGGAAGGGGCGCAGAAAGTGCTCGGTCGCGCTGCCACCGAGGCCGGCGTCGTCGAGCGCCTGCGCGGTGGTGACGTCGGGTCGGTGCAGGGACCGTGCGCCGGCCCGCAGCACGATCGGCACGCTCCACCGCACCAGGGCCAGCTTCTCGGCGGGGCTGAGCAGGCGGTCGAGGGCGGTGGCCGGCGCCGAGAGGGGGCGGCGCAGCGGGTTCACCACCCGGTGCAGCGCCCCGTCGTCGGTGCGGACCGCGGCACCCGGGGTGAAGGCAGCGAGCTCGAGGTCGGGCAGGTGCACCTCCCGGCGCAGCGCCGGGTAGGCGGTGTTGAGCACCTGGAAGCCGCGGTCGCAGGTGAACCCGTCGACCACGTCGGTGGCCACCCGACCGCCGACGGTGTCTCCGCTCTCGAGCACCACCACCTCGAGCCCGCAGGCCTGCAGGTGCTTGGCGCAGACCAGCCCGGCCAGCCCCGCGCCGACCACCACGACGTCGGCGTCGGCGTCGGCGTGCGGGGCGGACACGTCGATCAGGACCCGGTGACCGCGTGCAGCGCGTCGGCCAGGGTGGCGTGGGTGAAGGTGTAGCCGTGCTCGACGAGCTTGGCGGGCACCGCCCGCTGCCCGGTCAGGATCCCCTCCTCGGCGAACTCACCAATCGCGAGCTTCAGCGCGAAGCCGGGAACCACCCACGGTGCGGGTCGGTGGAAGGCCTCGCCCATCGCCTTGTTGAATGCGGCGTTGGTGACGGGCTCCGGGCCGGTGACGTTGACGGGGCCGTTGACCGCCGGGGTCTCCAGAACGAACCGGATCGCCTCGACCTCGTCGGTCAGCGACACCCAGGGGTAGTACTGACGGCCGTCACCGAGCCGGCCACCGAGAGCCAGCTTGTACAGCGGGGCCAGGCGCCCGAGCAGACCACCAGAGGCGGACAGCACGAGCCCCGTGCGGAGCAGCGCCACCCGTACCCCGGCGTCCGACGCCGGCGCCGTGGCCGCTTCCCAGTCGCGGCACACCTCGGACAGGAACCCCTGCCCGACCCCGGCGTCCTCGTCCACCGACCTCGCCCCGGTGTCGCCGTAGTAGCCGACCGCGCTCGCGTTCACCAGGGTGGGCACGTCGTGGGCCACGACGGCGCGGGCGAGGACGTCGGTCGGCTCCAGGCGGCTGTCCCGGATGGCCTGCTTGCGCGCACCGGTCCAGCGCTTGTCACCGATCCCGACCCCGCACAGGTTCACCACCGCGTCGACGCCGTCCAGCGCGCCGTTGGCGATGTCTCCCCTGGCGGGGTTCCACCGGCGCTCGTCCGGGGCGGCGGGGGCGCGACGGACCAACCGCAGCACCTCGTGGTCGTGCGACCGCAGCGCAGCCACGAGGGCGGTCCCGATGAGGCCGGACGAGCCGGCAACGACGATGCGCATGCCGCTCACAGCCCGAGGTCGGCCTCGAACGCGGCCTCCTCGAGACGGTGCTTGAGGGTGCTGAGGAAGCGTCCAGCGTCAGCCCCGTCGACCAGGCGGTGGTCGTAGGTCAGGGGGAGGTAGCACATCGACCGGACGGCGATCGAGTCCGATCCCAGGTCGTCGGTGACCACCACCGGACGCTTGACGATCGCCCCGGTGCCCAGCATCGCCGCCTGCGGCGGCACCAGGATCGGGGTGTCGAACAGTGCGCCCTGGCTGCCGATGTTGGTGATGGTGAACGTGCCACCGGAGAGCTCGTCGGGCTTGAGGCCGTTGCTGCGGGCCCGTTGGGCGAGGTCGGCGATGGCCCGGGCGAGCCCGGCCAGGGAGAGGTCGCCGGCGTTGTGGATCACCGGTGAGAGCAGCCCCGCGGGGGTGTCGACGGCGATGGAGAGGTGCTCGGCTCCGTGGTAGGTGATCTCCTTCGCGGCTTCGTCGTAGGAGGCGTTGACGTTCGGGTGGCTCTTCAACGCCTCGACGACGGCCTTGGCGAAGAACGGCAGGTAGGTGAGGTTCACCCCCTCCTGCTCGGCGAAGGACGCCTTGGCCCGCTTGCGCAGGGCCGCGATCCGGCTCATGTCGACCTCGAAGGTCTGCGTCAGCTGGGCGGTGCTCTGCAGGGACTCCCGCGTCTTGGTCGCGGTGATCTGGCGGATCCGGCTCGCCTTCTTGGTCGTGCCGCGCAGCGCGGCCAGCTCGGGCCGCACCCCCACGGGGTTCGACGGCGTGCGCGGTGCCGGCGACGAGTCGGCCGCCGGGGCAGCCGTGTCGGGTGCGGCTGCGGGTGCCGCCTTGGCCTGCGCGGCCTTCTCGGCCTCCGCCTCGACGTCCTGCTTGCGGATGCGTCCACCGACGCCGGTGCCGGTGAGGGCGCTCAGGTCAACGCCCTTCTCGGCCGCCAGCTTGCGGACCAGCGGTGTGACGTAGGGGGCGGGGGAGCTCGACCCACGGTCACCTCCCTGCTCGCCGTCGGACTTGTTCGACGAAGCCTGCGCGCCAGCGCTGGGCTGGTCTGCGGACTGCTTGGCGCTGGGGGCCTTGTCCTTGGCCTTCTCCTCGGCCTGCTTGGCGGGCTTCTCGGTCTCGGCGGCCTGCTCACGGGCCGCCGCGTCGCTGTCGGCCTCGTTCTCGAGGGGCGTCTTGGCGGACCCCTCGTCCGGCCCGGAGTCCTCGGTCTGGGGCTCGGCGCTGTGCCCGGAGCTGGCGTCGTCCTGCGGGCTGCCCGAACCCGAGTCGCCGTCGGCCGATTGCGCCTCCTCCGGCTCCGGGGCTGGGGTCTTGGCCGGCGCGGACGCGCCCTTGACCCCGATGAC
>JBDTDI010000194.1:0-5166 GCA_039923155.1 Mycobacteriaceae bacterium
ACCATCCGGGCCACCGGCACCCACAGGTCCAGCAGCACGGTGGTGCTCACGGCGACCTGCATCCGGTCGGTGGCGCTGACCGCCCCCTTCAGCAGCTCCCGGGCCCGCTGGAGGACGGCGTCGTCCACCCGCGGGTCGCTGCCGTGGTCCAGGGTGCCGTCCCGGTGCTCCAGTGCCCACCCCGATGCCACCAGCACTGTCTTCGCCCCGTCCTCCGCCCCGCCGGCCAGCAGCACCGGCGCCCCGACGGCCAGCCCGTCGGCGAGCAGGTGGGCGGCGGCGGCGGTGAGCGGGTGGGCCACCAACAGGGCCCGTCCTGCGCACCCCAGACCGGCCCCGAGGGCGGCGGACTCCGACACGACCACCGCGCGCTGCTGCGCCACCCGCCGGCTCGCCGCCGCGGCGCCGAGCGCGACGACCTCGTCCTGCACCGCCGCACCGAGCAGGGTGCCGACCACCCCGTCACCGGTGTACACGCCCAGCTCGCCGGGCATGACCGACGCGAGGCCGGAGTGCTCGGCGACCCGGATGACCGCCACCGGCCCGGACGCGGCCGCGAGCGCGGCGCGCACGGGTTCGGGCACCGCAGCGGCTCCGCTCGTCGCAGTCATGGCACCAGTGTCCCCGCCCGGGCAGCCGTTCTCACCCCTGGCCCGCCCACGCTAGGTTTGGGGGCGTGGCACTGCACCTCATCGGGTCCCCCGACGAGCCCGAGCTGATGTTCCTGCCGTGGGAGCAGCCCCTGGACTCCTGGCCGGAGCGCAACCTGGTGCACCTGCCCCGGGGCATCTCCCGCCACGTGGTGCGCTTCACCCGCATCAACGAGCGCATCTACGCGGTCAAGGAGGTCGGCACCTACCTGGCCGAGCACGAGTACCAGCTGCTGCGTCGGCTGGAGAAGCTCGACGTGCCGTGCGTGCACCCCGTGGGGATCGTGACCGGACGGGTGGACACCGAGGGCCGGGAGCTCGAGCCCGCCCTGATCACCGAGCATTTGCAGTTCTCGATGCCCTACCGTGCGCTGTTCTCCACCACGCTGCGACCGAACACGGCCAACCGGCTGCTGGACGCGCTCACCGCGCTGCTGGTGCGGCTGCACCTCGCGGGCTTCGCGTGGAAGGACTGCTCGCTGTCGAACACCCTGTTCCGTCGCGACGCCGGTGCCTTCGCTGCGCACCTGGTGGACGCCGAGACCGGTGAGCTGCACGAGAAGCTGTCCGACGGTCAGCGGGAGAGCGACGTGGAGGTGGCCTTCGTCAACATCTTCGGCGAGCTCTGCGACCTGCAGGCCGGCGGTCTGCTGCACGAGACCATGGACCCCGAGCACACCGCCGATGCGGTGCTGCGCCGCTACCACCGGCTGTGGGCCGAGCTGTCCGCCGCGGTCGTCATCGACCGCACCGAGCGGTACAAGGTCGAGGAGAAGGTGCGCACCCTCAACGAGCTGGGCTTCGACGTGGAGGAGTTCCAGGTGGTGGCCGAGCCCGACGGTTCGCACGTGCGGGTGCAGCCCAAGGTCGTCGACGCCGGGCACCACAGCCGCCGGTTGCACCGGCTGACCGGGCTGGACGTGCAGGAGAACCAGGCGCGACGGCTGCTCAACGACCTGGACACGTTCCGGGCGTCGCTGGGCATCCCCCCGGGTGACGAGGAGATCGCGGCGCACCGGTGGGTGATGGAGGTCTTCGAGCCGGTGGTGCGCCAGGTCCCGCAGAGCCTGCGCGGCAAGCTGGAGTCAGCCGAGATCTTCCACGAGGTGCTCGAGCACCGCTGGTTCCTCTCCGAGGCGGCGGGCAAGGACGTCGGGTCGCTGACCGCGGCCCGCTCCTACGTCGAGGAGGTGCTCTCCCACAAGCCGGACGAGAAGGCGGTGCTGGGTCCCCCTCCCCCCGAACCCGACCCGTCCTGATCGTTCACAGCCAGCCGCGCTCGGTGGCCAGGCGCACGGCGTCAGCCCGGCTTCGGGCCCCGGTCTTGCCGATGGCCGCCGAGAGGTGGTTGCGCACCGTGCCCTGCGACAGGTGCACCCGGGCCGCCACCTCGGCGACCGGTGCGCCGTCCGCGGCCACGCCCAGCACCTCCCGCTCGCGCGGCGTCAACGGGCTCGTTCCGCTGGCCAGGCTCTCCGCGGCCAGCACCGGGTCGACCACCCGCAGCCCCGCGTGGACCCGGCGAACGGCGTCGACGAGCTGCTCGGGCGGGGCGTCCTTGACCACGAACCCGGCCGCGCCCGCGGCCATGGCGCGGGCCAGGTAACCGGGTCGCCCGAAGGTGGTGCACACCAGCACCCGGCACGCGGGCACCTGCACTCGTAGCGCCTCCGCGGCGGCCAGACCGTCCATCTTCGGCATCTGCACGTCCAGCAGGGCCACGTCGGGGCGGGTGCGGACCGCCTCGGCCACCGCGGCGGCGCCGTCGCCGACCTGGGCGACCACCTCGATGTCGGTCTCCAGGCCCAGCATCGCCGCCAGCGCGCCCCGGACCAGGGCCTGGTCGTCGGCGAGCAGCACCCGGATCACGTGGGCGCCGCCCCGGCGCCGACCGCGATCAACCGGAACCCACCGGCCGGGTCGGGGCCCGCCTCGACCGTGGCCCCCACCGGTTCCAGCCGCTCCCGCAGCCCCCCGAGGCCGGTGCCCGGCGTGCACGGCCCGGTGGGTCCGTCCCCGTCGTCTCGGACCTGCAGCCAGTCCGGACCGAGCACCACCTCGCAGGTGCGGGCACCGCTGTGGCGCACCACGTTGGTCACCGCCTCCCGCAGGACGTAGGCGAAGGGCTCGCGCAGCTCGGCTCGCACCCCGTCCGTGGCCTGGGGCAGGCGGGCGGTGATGCCGGCGGCCTCGAGCACAGCCCTGGCGGAGGCGATCTCGGCCGGCAACGAGGTCTCCCGCCGCCCCGACACCGTGGCGCGCACGTCGGTGAGCGTCTGTCGGCTGAGTCGCTCCACGTCGGTGATCTCCACCATGGCCGACGTGGTGTCCCCCGCCTCCATCAACCGCCGGGCCAGCGCCGCCTTCACCGTGACGGTGGTGAGGCTGTGGCCGAGCACGTCGTGCAGGTCACGGGCCAGGCGGGCACGCTCGTCGGCCACCGCCAGCCGGGCCACCTCGGTGTTGGCCGCCCGTAGCGCGCCCCATGCCGCCCGGAGGCTTCCGAGCACCACCAGCAGCAAGCTGATCGAGGCGTAGACCGACACCTCGGAGTAGTGCGGGCCGCCGCCCGCGAAACCCGTGTAGGCCAGCATCCCTGCGCAGGTCACCGCGATGAGGATCATCGCCGGGTTCCGGGGCAGCGCCATCGCGGCGACCACCAGCAGGAACATGAGCAACCCGATGCTGTCCGGACCGAGCACCGCGACCACGGCGACGCCCAGCACACCGAGTGCCACCACCCCCCACGGGCCGGTCCGCTCCGGCAGCAACGCCTGCAGCAGGTACCACGTCCCGTAGGCGACGAGAAGGGCAAGGATCAGCACCCGGCGGCCGACCGAGTCGTCGGAGACGGCCTCGGTTACTCCGGCACTGATCAGGTACCCGCTGAAACCCAGCGCGAACAGCTTCCACACCCACGGACGGCGCACGTAGAACGGCGAGCCGGCCAGCCCGCCGTCGGGTGCGGCTCGGTGCGGGTGGTCGGCCACGAGGCCAAGCCTAGGGCTCGCGTCGGCGGCGAGGAGGGCTGCGGGCCGCAGGCGCCGGGTCGCCACCGCGGGCACCGGCTCACACCCGCCGGGTGTCGCGGCGAAACAGCAGCGCCGCACCCGCCGCGAACAGCACCGTCCAGGCCAGGATGTTCAGCGCAGGCACCACCAGGGCGTGATGGGTCAGCGGGTGCCGCGCAAGCTCGCCGAGCCCGTACACCGGGGTGAACTTCGCGATGGTCTGGAAGGTGGCGCCGAGGAACTCCAGAGGTACGAACAACCCACCCAGGAACGCGAGCACAGCCAGCACCGGACCGAGGATCTGCATTACGTTCTCCGAGGGCAGCAGGTAGCCCATGAACAGCCCGAACGCGGCGAAGGCCACCGCACCGAGCCAGCAGATGACGAAGGCGACGAGCAGGTCCTCGGTGGGGATGCGGGCACCGCTGGCCCGCCCGACCACGAACACGATCGCCGAGGCCAGCAGGCCCAGCACCATGGCGGTGGCGATCTTCATGGCGACGTAGGCCACCGGGTGCAGCGGGGTGAGCCGCAGCTGGCGGCTCCAGCCCTGGGCCCGTTCCACCGACACGTTGGCCCCGCCGCTGGTCGTGGCGAGGATGGCCCCGTAGGCGGCGACGCTGATCATGACGTAGGCGGTGCGGTTGCCGACGCCGACCGACTCGGACTTGGCGGCCGCGCTGGTCGCACCGAAGAGGAAGAAGAACGCCACCGGCATGATCAGCGTGAAGACCATGGTTCTGCGGTTGCGCAGCATCCGCCGGACCTCCAGGCCCAGGAAGGTGAGGTTGAACCCGCCCAGGGGCGGGGCGGAGCGGCGGATCTCGGTGGCAGGGACGGTGGTCATCGCAGGGCCTCCTGGGGGGCGGGGTGCCGGGAAGTGTTGGCGGCAGAATTGATGGCACCGGACGGATCGGCACCAGACGCATTGGCACCAGACGGATCGGCACCGGTCAGGGCGAGGAACGCGTCCTCGAGGTTGTGCGAGGTGATCTCCAGCTCGGTCGCGTTGGTGGACGTCAGCAGGTGCCGGGCCACGTCGTCGGAGCGTTTGGTGTGCAACAGGATTCGCTCGCCACGCAGCTCCACCTTCTCGACCCCGGGCACCGCGCGCAGCTCGTCCTCGCGTGCCCCGGGCAGGGTGGCGGCCACCACTCGGCCCGACGCCAGGTTGCGTACCTCGGCGGCGGTGCCGTCGGCGACCACCCGCCCCCGGGCGACGAGGACGATCCGGTCGGCGTAGGCGTCGGCCTCCTCCAGGTAGTGGGTCGCGAACAGAACGGTGCGTCCCCGCGCCGCATCGGCGCGGATCGAGCTCCAGAAGTCACGGCGCCCGCTCACGTCCATGCCCGTGGTCGGCTCGTCGAGGACCAGCAGGTCGGGGTCGGGCAGCAGCGCCATGGCAAAGCGCAGCCGCTGCTGCTCGCCGCCGGAACACTTGCCCACCATTCGGCCGGACAGCTCGGTGAGCCCTGCCCGTCCCAGCACCTCCGCGGCGGGGCGGG
>JBDTDI010000195.1:0-7447 GCA_039923155.1 Mycobacteriaceae bacterium
GGTGAGCTTGCGGTGCGTGACGCGGTGCGGGCGGGCGGCGTCGGCGCCGAACCGTTCGATCTTGTTGGCCTCGTAGCCCTCGAAGTTGCCCTCGAACCAGTACCACGCGGCCTCGTTCTCGGAGAGGCCACCTTCCCAGGCCAGGATGTGCGTGCAGGTGCGATCCAGGAACCACCGGTCGTGACTGATGACCACCGCGCAGCCCGGGAAGCTGTCCAGGGCGTTCTCCAGCGACCCCAGCGTCTCCACGTCCAGGTCGTTGGTCGGCTCGTCGAGCAGGATCAGGTTGCCGCCCTGCTTGAGGGTCATGGCCAGGTTCAGCCGGTTGCGCTCCCCGCCGGACAACACGCCCGCCGCCTTCTGCTGATCGTGGCCCTTGAACCCGAACGAGGAGATGTAGGCGCGGCTGGGCATCTCGGTGTTGCCGACCACGATGTAGTCCAGACCGTCGGAGACGACCTCCCACACGCTCTTGGTCGAGTCGATGCCCGAGCGGTTCTGGTCGACGTAGCTGAGCTGGACGGTCTGGCCGATCTTCACCTCGCCGGAGTCCGGCTCCTCCAGGCCGACGATCGTCTTGAACAGGGTGGTCTTGCCGACCCCGTTGGGACCGATGACCCCGACGATGCCGTTGCGGGGCAGGGTGAACGAGAGGTCCTTGATCAGCACCCGCCCGTCAAAGCCCTTGTCCAGGTGGCTGACCTCGACGACCACGTCACCCAGCCGCGGCGGTGCGGGGATCTGGATCTCGTCGAAGTCGAGCTTGCGGGTCTTCTCCGACTCGGCGACCATCTCGTCGTAGCGGTTGAGCCGGCTCCGGCTCTTGGCCTGGCGCGCCTTTGCGCCCGAGCGCACCCACGCCAGCTCGTCCTTGAGTCGCTTCTGCAGCTTCTGGTCCTTCTTGCCCGCGACCTCGAGACGCGCGGCCTTCTTCTCCAGGTAGGTCGAGTAGTTGCCCTCGTAGGGATACAGGTGGCCTCGGTCGACCTCGGCGATCCACTGCGCGATGTTGTCCAGGAAGTACCGGTCATGGGTGACCGCGAGCACGGCACCGGCGTAGGCGGACAGGTGCTGCTCCAGCCACAGCACGCTCTCGGCGTCGAGGTGGTTGGTCGGCTCGTCCAGCAGCAGCAGGTCGGGCTTGCTCAGCAACAGCTTGCACAACGCCACCCGACGCTTCTCGCCACCGGAGAGATGAGCGACGCCCTCGTCCGGCGGTGGGCAGCGCAGGGCGTCCATCGCCTGCTCGAGCTGCGAGTCGATCTCCCACGCGTCGGCGTGGTCGAGCTTCTCCTGCAGCTCCCCCATCTCCTCCATCAGCTCGTCGGAGTAGTCGGTGGCCATCAGCTCGGCAATCTCGTTGTACCGGTTCAGCTGAACCATGGTCTCGCCAAGGCCATCCTCGACGTTCTGGCGCACCGTCTTGGTCTCGTCGAGCTGCGGCTCCTGCATGAGGATGCCGACGCTCGCACCGACCGCGAGGAAGGCCTCGCCGTTCCCAGGGTGGTCCAACCCCGCCATGATCTTGAGGATGGAAGACTTTCCGGCCCCGTTGGGGCCGACCACGCCGATCTTTGCGCCCGGGTAGAACGACATGGTGACGTCGTCGAGGACCACCTTGTCGCCGTGCGCCTTGCGCACCTTCTTCATGGTGTAGATGAACTCAGGCATGACCGTCAGCCTAACGGCGTTCCGGAAGACCGGGCACCGGCCCGCCCGCACCGGACCGGTGCGGGACCGCCCACCGCGGCTCGAGGCTCCCGCGGTGGGCGGTGCGCTCAGGCGTCGACGGTGTCGATCTCGGCCACCGTGTCGGGTACCTCGACCCGGAGCCCGTCGCCCTCGTCCCCCCCGGTGGTACTGGCGTTCTCCCCCGCAGGAAGCCGCCGGGCCCGGTCGATCGTGGCCAAGCAGCGCGAGAGGTCGATGCCCACGGTCGCCGCGTCGAGCTCCATCGACTGTCGTCGCTGACCTTGGACCTCGTAGCTGCGGGTGTAGATCCGGCCGGTGACGATGATCGGGTCGCCCTTGGCCAGCGCGTAGGACACACCCCCGACCAGCCGACGCCAACAGGTGACGTTCGCGTACAGCGTCTCGCCGTCGTTCCACTCGCCGGTGGCCCGGTCCTTTCGGCGCTCGTTGCTCGCCATGCGGAACCGGACTCGCTGCGCACCGTCGGCGGTGGTGCGCCGGCTCAGGTCGTTGATGACCGTGCCGACCAGGGTCACGTGGGTCTCGTTCATCTTCTCGCGCTCCTTCGTCCACCCGCCGGGGCCCGGTGCCCCGGTCGGGACCGGCCTCTGCGGCCGGTAGGACGAGCGTGGAGCAGTAGCGGCGCCGCTGACAGCAAGAGCCGAGAGCCTGTGGACAACGGGGTCCGGGGGGGCAACCAGCGGCCCTGCGGACTCTGGTGGCACTTGATGTCGGGCTGGTGTGCTGAGCGGACTCTCCCGTCGAGATGTACCTCAACCCCGCGTGCCACTGTGCGGGGCGACTCGATCTGCGTGATCACCCCGGTCGGGGGCACCCTGACCCCGGAGCTCGACCCCTCGCCGCGTGCCCACACCAAGGGAGCCCCACCGTGTCTGCCATCTTGTTCGGTTCCATCAGCGTCGTGTCCGACACCTCGGAGATGCAACGCCGCGCCTTCAACGCGGCGTTCGCCGATCACGGCCTGGGCTGGCAGTGGGACCAGGAGCAGTACCGGGCCCTGCTGACCAGCAGCGGAGGCACACTGCGCATCGCCGACGAGGCCCAGCGCCGCGGATCCTCGGTCGTCGCGGAGGCGGTGCACGCCACCAAGTCCGCGAAGTTCCAGGCCGCGGCCGCCGGGAGCGTGCTGTGCCCGCGCGATGGGGTAGTCGAGACGCTGCGCGCAGCCAAGGAGCACGGTTACCAGGTCGGCCTGGTCACCACGACCTCGGCGGACAACATCTCCGCTCTGTTCTCCGGTCTTGCCTCCGTGGTGCGGCGGGAGGACTTCGACGTGGTGGTCGACGCCTCCGCCGTCGAGGCGGCCAAGCCTGATCCTGCCTGCTACCACTACGCGTTGGCGCGGCTCGGCGAGGACGCGAAGGACTGCGTCGCGGTGGAGGACAACGTGGGTGGTGTTCAGGCTGCAACGGCGGCCGGTCTCACCTGCGTGGCGTTCCCCAACCAGAACACCGTCGGCCACGACTTCACCCGCGCCAGCACCGTCGTCTCCCGGCTGGACCCCGACCAGCTCCGCAGCCTCGCCCAGCCTTGACCTCCGCAGCCCTGCGCTGCGTCTCGTCCACGCGGCCATGCCATGGTGCTGAAACCATCCGGCTCGGGCTGGGCGTCCCCGATCAGGTGGTCTGCTCGATCAGGCCACCGCGGAGGGTGACGACCATGACGAGCACGAGTTCGTGTGCTCCTCGCGGCGATTGGTCGGGACGCCTCCAGCAAGAGCGCTGGCCGCGTCGCGTGCTGTGCCCCGGCGCGAGTGGTGCCCGCTCCGATACCCTTGCTCGCGCACGCCTCCGTAGCTCAGGTGGATAGAGCAAGGGCCTTCTAATCCCGAGGTCGCAGGTTCGAGTCCTGCCGGGGGCACCACCAGCCAGTGGGCGGGGGGTCGTTCGTGTTGCGGCTCAACCACGCTGCAGCGAGGCAGCTGTCCACGGTCGGCGGGTCACCCCCGCAGCTCCCGGCGCAGGATCTTGCCGGTCACCGTCTTGGGCAGCTCGTCGACCACCTCGACCTCGCGGGGGTACTTGTAGGCGGCCATCCGCTCCTTGCAGTGCGCCACCAGCTCCTCAACGGGTACGGACTGTCCCGGCTTGAAGGAGACGAACGCCTTGACCGTCTCCCCCCGGTAGTCGTCGGGAACCCCGACGACGGCTGCCTCGCGGACCGAGGGGTGCTCGTAGAGCACGTCCTCCACCTCGCGCGGCCACACCTTGTAGCCCGAGGCGTTGATCATGTCCTTCTTGCGGTCGACGATGAACACCCAGCCCTGCGGCGTCATGAAGCCCACGTCCCCGGAGTGGAGCACGCGCCCGGGCAGCGCGTGCGCGGTCTCCTCGGGCTTGCCCCAGTAGCCGAGCACCACCTGCGGGCCCTCGGCGCAGATCTCACCCACCTCGCCCAGCGGTACCGGTGCGCCGTCGTCGTCGAGGATGCGCACGATCGTGTTGTTCACCGGAACCCCCACCGAGAACGCCCCCGAGGTGGGGTCCACCGGGGAGTCCGCGCCGCGCGGGGTGGCCGTCATCGGCGAGGTCGTCTCGGTCAGCCCGTAGGCGTTGTGCACGGGGTGCCCGGTGGCGGCAAGGAACGCCTTGGCCGTCGACGGGGCGATGGCCGCGCCGCCGGAGTAGATCAGCTCGAAGGAGCTGAAGTCCTCCTGGGCGAAGCCGTCGGCGCTCATCAGCGCGATGAACGCCGTGATGGCGCCGATGGTGAAGGTGGGCCGGTGCTCACGCAGGCTGTCCAGCGCCACCTGCGGCTCGAAGCGGTAGGTCAGCACCAGCGGTGAGCCGCTGAGCAGGCAGACCGCCACGTGGCCGATCAGGCCGGTGATGTGGAACAGCGGGGCGATGCCCCACACCGAGCCGGCCGATCCCACCCCGACGTAGTCGCGGTACACCTGGGCGGTGAAGCAGACGTTGCCGTGGGTGTTCATCGCCCCCTTCGGCGTGCCGGTCGTGCCCGAGGTGTAGGTGAGGAAGGCGACGTCGTCGATGCCGTAGCGCACGTCGGGCACCGTCTTCCCCGCGTGCGCGGCGATCAGCGCAGCCAGGTCGGTGGCCCCCTCCGGGATGGCCCGACTCATCCCCGCGAACAGCCGGTCGTCGTGTCGGCTCTGGTGCTCGAGCTCGGAGGTGGTGAGCACCAGGCGAACGTCGGTCTCGCCCTCGCCCACCACCCCCGCGACCACGCTCTCGTAGAGCTGCTCCAGACACACCAGCACCACGGCCCCGGAGTCGGTCAGCTGGTAGCGCAGCTCCCGCTCCCGGCTCATCGGGTTGATGCTCACCATGATCCCGCCGGCCTTCCAGGTGGCCACCATGGCGACGACGAACTGCGGCACGTTCTGCAGGAACACCGCGAGGCGGTCCCCCCGGGAGAACCCGTTCGCGAGCAGCCCCGCAGCCAGCGCGGTGGACTGCTCGTCGACCTCCCGCCAGCTCAGGCCGCCGTCGAAGTAGGTGACGGCACGTGCGTCACCGCGGGCGGCCATCGTCGCCCTGGTCATGGCGAGGGCGTCGTCGAACTCGACGACGACGTCCGGCGCCTGGTCGTCGGTGTAGCTGGACAGCCAGGGTCGCTCGTCGTACGGGGCCGGGTTCCTCGACTCGGCGCTCACTTGATGGCGACCGGGTTCACCGGCGAACCGCTGCCCTGGGCGACCTTCAGCGGGGCCGCCACGTAGAGGAACGTGTACTGCTTGTCCGCCGCGCAGCTCTCCGCCAGCTTCTCCAGGTCGCAGATCTCGGTCAGTGTCACCCCGAGGTTGCGCATGAGCGCGCAGTGCAGCGGCAGGGCCACCCCGTGCACCGGGTCGGTGGTGACCTCGTTGGCGATGGTGTCGGTGACCAGGTTGGGGATCTCCATGTCCTGGAACCACTGCACCAGCTCGGGGGAGTACGTCAGCCCCGGCTCGCAGAAGTCCTCGTAGAACTTCTCCCCCAGGTCGAAGAACTGCTGGATGTAGTTGGTGCGGATCACGACGACGTCGTGCTTGGTGATCGTCACGCCCTGCGCCTGCGCGCACTCCAGCAGGTCGTTGTGGTCGAAGGTCTCGGCCTTGTCCAGGCTCGGCTTGCCGCGGTGGCGGGCCATGTCCAGCAGGATTCCGCGCCCGACCACGCCGCGCTCGGCGATGGGCTGCACGCTTGCCTTGTCCAGCCCGCCGACGGTGGTCCGTGCGTCGTAACCGTTCCAGATCTTTCCGTCGAACCAGACGTGGCCCAGCGCGTCGTACTGGGTCGAGCCCTGCAGGAAGCACAGCATCTTGTCGTCGGCGTAGTGCAGGCCACCGGGGAACTGTGGTGCGTCGTCGCCGTCCCAGGTCGACTCGTCCATCACCTGGGTGCGCTCGGCGGGTTCGCGACCCGGCCACACCGGGTCACCCTTCGGGTCCCCGATGAGCCGCTGCAGGGTGAACACGCTGCCCTGCTTGACGTGCTGCACCCCGCGCAGCACTTCCTCGGCCGTCAGGTAGTTCAGCGAGCCCACCTCGTCGTCCGGGCCCCACTTGCCCCAGTTGCTGGGTGCGTCAGCCAGCAGGTCGGTCATCGACGGTGGGGTCTGCGCGGTCTCGGGCATGGTGCCTCCACGGCGTTCCGGGCCCCGCCTGAGTGGCGCGGGTCACAAGCCCAGCCTGGCCCGACCCACTCGAGCGTGCAAGCAGTTCACCCCTGGGCACGCGCTCGTCTCCGGGGGGCGTCGCGACAACCCCGCGCAGGCCTCGATCGCGCTGGCGGAGACCACTGGGTGATTCGCTGAGCCGTACCCACCGTTCCGCAACGTCTGGCCACCACCACGGTTACTGCCGGGTCCTCGATGACGACCACCGGAATGACCACTCCCGCGTCGACCACGTCACCGACCGTGGTGGGTGCCGACCCGGCCCCGTCGGCCCCAGACGTCACGGGCGTCGGCGTACCGCACGGGCAGCGGACCAACGAGGTGTTCCGGCAGACGTTCACCTTCACCGACGGCTACCTGCACCCCGGCGACGAGCCGGGGATCGGGGTCGAGCTGGACACCGGGCTCACCGCGTCGCTGCCCTACCTGCCGGCCTACCTGCCGTTCGACCGGCTCAAGGACGGCACCGTCCACGACTGGTGAGCCACCGGGCGCGGGGGGTTGGGTCAGCGGATGCCGCTGCGGGCGAAACCCTGCACGAAGTACCGCTGGAAGATCAGGAACAGCACCACCATCGGGGACACCGAGATGAGCGCGAAGGCCATGGTCGCCCCGTAGTCCGGGCCGAACTGGCCCTGCAGGTACAGCAGCCCGATGGGCAGCGTGAACAGCGCGTTGTCCTTCAACGCGATCAGCGGCCACGCGAAGTCGTTCCACGTCGACAGCAGGGACATGAAGAACAGCACCGCGACGAGCGGCTTGCTCAACGGCAGCACGATCCGGGCGAAGATGCGCCAGTGACCCGCACCGTCGATTCGTGCGGCCTCGATGAGGTCGCGCGGGATGGCCAGGATGAACTGTCGGGCCAGGAAGATCCCGAACGCCGACGCCGCGGTGGGCAGGATGACCGCCCAGTAGCTGCCGTAGATACCCAGGTCGGTGACCAGGCGGAACAGGGCCACCATGATGACCTGGACGGGCAGCATGAGGGTGGACAGCGCGAGCAGGAACAGCACCCCGGAGCCGCGGAATCGGAGCTGGGCGAACGCGTAGCCGGCCATCAGGTTGACCAGCACCGTGATCACGGAGGTCACCAGCGCGATGGCGACCGAGT
>JBDTDI010000196.1:0-4683 GCA_039923155.1 Mycobacteriaceae bacterium
AACAGCACCTCGCCGCGGTCGGTGTCGACCGACGCCACTGCGTAGCGCGATCCGGAGAACGCGATCGAGGTCTTCAGCGCCCCGGTGAACCCGCCCGGGGCGTCCTTGAGCAGGTGGTTGGGCAACAGGGCCGAGAACAAGGTGCGCCAGGCCGGGTAGGGCGCGGAGAAGCGGACCGTGACCGTCTTGCCGCCCGAGGACGAGCTGACGTCGTCGATCAGCTGGTAGCCGGCCGCGTCGACCACCCCGGGCTGGGTGCGCATCTGCGACCACAGGTAGCGGAAGTCCTCGGCGGCGATCGGTGCGCCGTCGGACCACTGGGCGGCGTCCCGCAGCACGTAGGTGACGGTGAACGGCGCGATGGAGCTGACCGAGGCGGACACGGCTACCGACGTGTCCAGCACCGGCGCGCCGCCGTCGACTCCTGGCCGAAACACGCTGGGCAGCACCAGGTCCGTCATGGCGGTGGCGACCGGTGACAGGTCCGCGAGCAGGTGCGGGTTGAAACCCGTCCCCAGCTCGGCCAGCGCAACGGTCACCGCGCGCGGAGATCGGGCCGGAGCCGTGGTCGTGGTCTTCTTCGTGGTGTCCTGCACCGGGGGCGCGGGGGTCACCGTGCAGCCGGTGAGGACGAGCGCCAGCGCCAGGGTCACCGCGGCCCACCGGACCACGGGCGCTCCCGCGCGTGCTCGCACCCCGCTCCTCCCGATCACCGGCCACCCCGCGCCGTCATGGTGCCACGCGGCGCGCCACCGGCGGCGCAGCTCAGCCCAGGTTCAGCTCACAGCCTTGTCCCGCGCCTTGGCCCGTGACTTCTCCCTGGCCCGCTCGGTCGGGTCGAGCACGAGCTTGCGCACGCGCACCGCGCTCGGGCCGACCTCCACGCACTCGTCGGTCGCGCAGAACTCCAGCGCGCCCTCCAGACCCAGCACCCGCGGTCGCGCCAACGTCTCCATGACGTCGGCGGAGGACTGGCGCATGTTGGTGAGCTTCTTCTCCCGGCACACGTTGATGTCGAGGTCCTCCGAGCGGGGGCTCTCCCCCACCACGTGCCCGGCGTAGGTCGCGGCACCGGGCTCGACGAAGAACGTCCCGCGGTCGGCGAGCTGGATCATCGCGAACGGGGTGATCGACCCGACCCGGTCGGACACCAGCGACCCGGAGTGGCGGCTGCGAATCTCCCCGGCCCACGCGTCGTAGCCGGCGGAGTAGGTGTTCGCGATGCCGGTGCCCCGGGTGTCGGTGAGGAACGTGGTGCGGAAGCCGATCAGCCCGCGGGCGGGGACGACGAACTCCATGCGCACCCAGCCGGTGCCGTGGTTGACCATCTCCTCCATGCGCCCCTTGCGGGCGGCGAGCAGCTGGGTGACCGCCCCCAGGTGCTCCTCGGGCACGTCGACGGTGAGGTGCTCGTAGGGCTCGTGCACCTTGCCGTCCACCATCCGGGTGACCACCTGCGGCTTGCCGACGGTCAGCTCGAAGCCCTCGCGCCTCATCTGCTCCACCAGGATCGCCAGGGCCAGCTCGCCGCGGCCCTGGACCTCCCAGGTGTCGGGCCGCTCGGTGGGCAGCACCCGCAGCGAGACGTTGCCGACGAGCTCGGCGTCCAGGCGGGACTTGACCAGCCGCGCGGTGAGCTTCTTGCCACCGTTGCGTCCGGCCAGCGGCGAGGTGTTGATGCCGACGGTCACCGAGATCGCCGGCTCGTCGACGGTGATGCGGGGCAGCGCCACCGGGGCATCGACGTCGGCCAGCGTGTCGCCGATCATGATGTCGCCGATCCCCGCGATCGCGACGATGTCCCCGGCCTCCCCGTACTCGGTGGGAACCCGCTCCACCCCCTCGGTGCGGAGCAGCTCGGTGATCTTGACCCGGGTGATCTCGCCGTCGCCGTGCATCCAGGCCACCTGCTGACCCTTGCGCAGCTCGCCGGCGTGCACCCGGACCAGCGCGAGGCGGCCCAGGAAGCTGGACGCGTCGAGGTTGGTCACGTGCGCCTGCAGGGGGGCGTCGTGGTCACCGGTGGGGGCCGGGACGTAGTCCATGAGCAGGTCGAACAGCTCCTGCAGGTCCGCCGCGTCCGGCACCTCCCCGTCGGCGGGCTGGACCCGGCTGGCCTTGCCCGCGCGGGCCGAGGCGTAGATGACCGGCAGGTCCAGGGCCAGCTCGGCGGCGTGCGCCGCCTCGTTCTCCAGGTCGCTGGCCAGGTCGAGCAGCAGGTCGTGGACCTCCTCGACGACCTCGGTGATGCGCGCGTCGGGACGGTCGGTCTTGTTGACCACGAGGATCACCGGCAGGGACGCGGCCAGCGCCTTGCGCAGCACGAAGCGCGTCTGCGGCAGCGGGCCCTCCGAGGCGTCCACCAGCAGGACGACGGCGTCGACCATGCTCAGCCCACGCTCGACCTCGCCACCGAAGTCGGCGTGACCGGGGGTGTCGATGACGTTGATGACCACGTCCCCGTCGGGGGTGCTGCGGCGCACCGCGGTGTTCTTCGCCAGGATCGTGATGCCCTTCTCACGCTCGAGGTCACCCGAGTCCATCACCCGGTCGACGAGCTCGGCCCGGTCGGCGAACGCACCGGACTGACGGAGCATGGCGTCGACCAGCGTGGTCTTGCCGTGGTCGACGTGCGCGACGATCGCGACGTTGCGGAACACGGTGCGGGCGGTGGTGGTCGGGGCACTCACGTCGGGTGGCTCTCCTGGGCTGGCGGGTACCGGCGCGCGGGTGAACCACGGTCGGAATGGGCGGGCCACGGTGCGCCGCGCGGACGGCAGCGACGCACCACGCACGTGCGTGGGCCCGGGCAAGACTACCGCCGGGACGCCCCTGGCGTGTCCACCACCGCTGTCGGGCCGCCCACACCGGCGAGGTCGCGAGGGTGCGGGGCCGTCAGGTCGGGACGGGGCCGGTGCACCATCAGACCCAGGATCGCCACGGCGAGCAGCGGATAGGCGGCGGCGGCCACCGACAGCACGACCGGGCGGGAGAAGTCCCAGATGCTGGGCTGCAGCGCGAGCAGCAGCTTGATCACGTCCGCCACGAGCACCACGAGCACCACCGTCGCCAGCACGCGGGCCGCGAGGCTGCCTGCCCGCGGACCGTGCACCAGCCACAGCAGGGCGGGAACGAGCCACACCCAGTGGTGGCTCCAGGAGATGGGGGAGGCCAGCAGGCCCAGCAGCTGCACCGCCACGAGCACGCCGAGGCGGTCGCCGGGGTCGAGCCGTCGGCAGGCCAGCAGGGTCAGCGCGGCGGCCGCGAGCACCGCGACACCCCAGATCGGGCCGGTTCCGACGTCGTGGCCGACGAACCGGCTCAACACCCCACGCAGCGACTGGTTGATCGCCGAGCCCACCGGACCGACCCGCCCTGCGTCCAGACCCACCCCGGTGAAGTACTGCCTCGCCTCCCCGGGCACCACCACGAAGCTCAGAGCCACCGTGGCGGCGAACACGACGGCCGACGCCACCGCCGCCCGCACGTTGCGCTGGGCGAGGAAGTACAGCCCGGTGACGGCCGGGGTCAGCTTGAACCCGGCGAGCACGCCGACCAGTGCACCGGCCAGCCACCAGCGGTGGGTGCTCGCCGCCGCCAGCACGCCCAGGGCCAGGAACACGTTGACCTGACCGAAGTCCAAGGTGGTGTGCACCGGTTCCAGCCACGTCCCCACCGCCGTCCAGACCAGCGCAACCGCCCGCCAGCACGGTTCGTCGGCGCGGCGGCCGAGGAGCAGCCGCAGGCTGAGGGTGACCACACCCCACAGCGCCGCCACCGTGGCCAGCTGCCAGAGGACGCTGAGCACGGTGAACGGCGACACCAGGTGCAGCGGCCACATCACCATCGCCGCGAACGGCGGGTAGGTGAAGGGCAACGGGAACCCGGGAGTGAACTCGGAGAACGTGTACGAGTACAGGCGGCCGTCGAACACGGTGGCGGCGCCGTAGGTGTAGACGCGCAGGTCCACCAGGTGCGACCCGTAGGGCAGTCCGAACGTGTTCAGCATCCGCCCCAGCACGGACAGCGCCAGCAGCAGCACCGCGGCGGCCCGGGCCCGCGGTCGAGGTGAGGCCGGCATGCGGGCCAGGGTAGTGCGCACCGGGGCCGCGCCGACCGGTTCGGCGCACACTGGGTCTGTGCTGCTCGCCGACCTCTACACCGGCCCACCGGAGCTGACCCCGCTGCGCCTGTTCACCGTCTGGAAGCTCGACCTGCCGACGGTGCTGCTGGTGGTGCTGCTCGGCGGGGGTTACGCGTGGGGCCTGCTCCGGGTCCGGGCCGCCCGGGCGCCGTGGCCGCGCAACCGGACGCTGACCTTCGGCGCCGGGGTGCTGCTGGTGGGCCTGGTGGGCTGCTCGTTCCTCGGGGTGTACAGCCCGGTGCTGTTCTGGGTGCGGGCCACCCAGAACATGCTGTCGTTGATGGTGGTGCCGCTGCTGCTCGCCATAGCCGCCCGTGCCCGCGGCGCTGACCCCGATTTCCAGGAATTTCGCACCCAGCGACTCGACCTGCTCGCGGGTCTCGGGGCGCACGTCATAACCCTCGATCTGCGCACCCAGCCGGCGCGCGGTGGCGATCGCCTGCAGGCCGGCCACGCCGGCGCCAATCACCAGCACCTTCGAGGGGCGGATCGTGCCGGCGGCGGTGGTCAGCATCGGGAAAAACTTCGGCGCGGCTTCG
>JBDTDI010000197.1:0-14779 GCA_039923155.1 Mycobacteriaceae bacterium
GAGTTCACCAAGGAGACCGGGTACAACAAGACCACCGCCTACCGGCTGCTGCAGACCATGGTGGGTGTCGGTTGGCTCGTTCGCAGCAGCTCGGGCGGCTACCGCCTCGGCCCGCGACTGTTGGTGCTCGGCGCTGTGGCCCGCGCCGACCTGGACCTGCGCAACGAGGCGCTGCCCTACATGCAGCGGCTCGCGGACGAGTTCGGTGACACCGCGTTCCTGATGGTCCCCGGACCGCACGGCGCGGTGGTGATCGAGACCGTGATGGGGCTCAACCCCGTCCGCGTGCACGGCCTGAACGTCGGCGCGGTGCTGCCGTACCACGTGGGTGCGGCGCCGATCGCCCTCGCCGCGTTCCTGCCCGACGTCGAGGCCGCCGTGCTGGCCGGCAAGCGCAAGCGCTTCACGCCCCACAGCGCAACCACGAAGACCGCCCTGCTGGCCAAGCTCGACGAGGTGCGCGCGACGGGCCACGCGGTGAGCATCGAGGACTTCCTGCCCGACGTGGCCGCGGTGGCCGCGCCGGTGCTGGGCGCCAACAACGAGGCCGTGGCGGCGCTCAGCGTGGGCGGCCCGGCGAACCGCTTCGTCGACGGCCGCTACCAGAAGACGGTGGCCCGGGTGGTCGAGTTTGCTGCGGAGCTGACCGCACGCATGAACGCCTAAGTCCCACAACCAGACTGGCTCGATCTCCGCGGTCCTCCGGGCCGCCCATCCCGTCTCCGGCGGGGCGATGACGCGCACCCTCCCGCACGCAGCGGCCGACGGCGCCTGCGGGCCATCGTCGCGGGACGTTTGCCATCACGATTCCAAAAAATTCCTGAAACGGGGGTTGACGCGGGTCACAACTCACCGCTAGCGTCACCGTATTCCGAACCACGGTTCGTAATACGGAACATCTATTCGGCGAATACGGCTGCACGGCGGCCGTTGGAACCGGGGTTCGCGATCGCCTGCGGCCCGGGTGACACCGCCGGCTCCCCATCGACCAGCCAGGAGGATCCGTTGAGCGGAACGCGTGCCCTGCCCCGTACACCCCAGGTTCGGCGTCGAGGCCGGCGTCGCGCCGTCGTGGCCGTCGCCACCGTGGCGCTGCTCGGTCTCAGCGCTTGTGCCACCACGACCGGCAGCACCAAGGGCGGGGGTGGCGGCGACACGATCAAGCTCGGGGTGATCGTGGCCGAGACGGGCCCGATCGCCGGTGCCGGCAAGACGTTTGCCAACGGGGGTCGGATCGCGGTGCAGAACATCAACGACGGCGACCTCATCGGTGGGGGCAAGAAGATCGAGCTGGTCGAGAAGGAGGGGTCCGAGGACCCCGCGAAGTCGGCGAGCGTGATGGCGCAGCTCGCGGCGGACCAGAGCATCACCGGTATCGCCTGCTGCATCCTCAGCACCGTCGCCGGCGCGGCCAAGCCGATCGCCGAGAAGCAGAAGGTCCCGCTCATGCTGTGGGGCGCCACCGAGAAGGACCTCGCCAAGCCGCCGTACGTGTTCCGCACCGTGACGCTGCCGCAGCCGGCGAACGAGAAGATGGCCGTGGATCTCGCGAAGAAGCAGAACTTGACCTCCGTCGCCTACGGGGTGATGACCGACAACGCCGGCATCGTCTCCCAGGGTGATGCCTTCAAGAAGGGCATGGACGAGGCCGGGGTGAAGGACCTCGGACAGGTCGGCACGTTGTCGACCCAGAAGGACTTCACCGGAAGCGCCACGAGCCTGATCCAGAAGAACGCCCAGGCCGTGGTCGTGGCGGGCACCCAGTCGAACACCATCGGCCTGATCGCGGCCCTGTACCAGAAGGGGTACAAGGGCCAGATCATCAGCGGGGAGACCGTCGTTGGTGCCGGCGTCTACCAGTCGCAGCCCAAGGCCCTGGCGAACGTCCCCTTCCCGGTCTACTTCCTGGCCAGCGAAGCCACGGGCCTCGGCAAGACCTTCGCCGCGAGCTACCAGAAGAAGTACAACGAGGAGCCCGACGACTACGCCGCCCAGGGCTACAACGCGATCTACACCCTCGCCATGGGCCTCAAGGCAGCCGGCAGCGACACGACCCGCGCCGGGCTGTCCAAGGCCCTCACGAACATGAAGTCCCTCGACGACACGATCTACGGGAAGGTCACCTTCACCGACGGTCAGCTCAACGCCGCGTCGAACGTGCAGATCGTCCAATACAGCAGCCCGGACGGCGTGATCGTCCCGTGGACGGGCAGCTGACCGGAGCAATCGGGGTGACCCGGGCTCGAGGGCCCGGGTCACCCTGACGGAGAGGACAACGTCGTGCTCTTTCTCGAACAGCTCGTCAACGGGATCTGCACCGGTTCGGTGTACGCCCTGTTCGCCGTCGGTTTCGGCATCGTGTTCTCGACGATGCAGATCCTGAACCTGGCGCAGGGCGTCTACGCCACCTACGGCGCCATGATCACCTACTTCGCCATCACCAAGACCGGTTTGCCGTTCTGGTTCGCCGCGATCATCGGCGTGCTCGGGGCCGGCGTGGTCGCCGTCGTCGTCGACCAGGTCGCGTTCGAGCCCCTGCGCCGCCGGGGGGTTCAGCTGCTCGGCGCGGTGGTGGCCAGCATCGCCCTGTGGATCGCGCTGCGCGAGGTGCTCAGCATCGCCACCGACGCGACGCCGGTCGGGTTCCCGCCCTCCTCGGTGCCGCGGGGCCAGGTCAGCCTCGGCCCCATCAGCATCCTGCAGACCCAGCTGATCGCGGTGGTCTGCGCGGTGGTCGTGATCACCGGGGTCTACGTGCTGCTGCACCGCACGAACGTGGGCGCGGCGATCCGGGCCGTCGGCCATAGCAAGCCCTCCGCGCAGATCGCGGGGATCAACCCCCGCACCATGATCATCGGCGCGGCGATGCTCTCCGGCGCGGTGACCGGCCTGTCCGGGATCCTCCTGGCGGGCGGGCAGAGCTTCAACTTCAACCTGGGTGACGCGCTCCTGCTCCAGGGGTTCGCCGCGGTCGTCATCGGGGGGATGGGCGACGTTCGGGGCAGCGCGATCGGGGGCGTGCTCATCGGTGTGGTGCAGAACCTCTCGGCCTCCTACATCTCCGCCTCCTACCAGGACGCGATCACCTTCGGCCTGGTTCTCGTCGTCCTGCTGTGGCGACCGACCGGACTGCTCCGCACCGCCAACCTGCAGAGGGCGTGACGCGATGAACCCCAACCTCGTCCTCCTGCAGAGCGCCACGATGTTCGCGATGGCCGGCGCCGTGCTCGCGCTGAGCACCTTCGTCACGCTGTGGACCGGGATCCTCAGCTTCGCGACCGTCACCTTCGCCGCCGTCGGCGCGTTCGGATCCACCTGGTTGGTGACGAACACCGATCTGGGGCTGGGTCTCTCGATCCTGGTCGGCGCGGCCGCCGCGGGCGTGTTCGGGCTCGTCGTCGGACGGATGTTCCTCAAGCTCTCCAGTCACTGGATGGCTCTCGCCACGGTCGCCCTGGTGCTGATCACCCGGGTGTTCGTCGTCAACCTCGGCGAGTACACCGGGGGCTCGGCCGGCGAGGTGGTCCCGGAGTCGCTGTCCATCCTGCAGATGCTCGGGCTCCTCGTGATCGTCTGCGCCGCGCTGTTCTTCCTCAAGCGCTCGAAGTTCGGCGTGGCGGCGGACACCACGCGTGAGGACCCCGACGTCGCCTCCGCCCTCGGGGTGCCGGTCGCGCGGATCAAGATCATCGCCTTTGGCCTCAGTGGGGCCATCGGCGCGGTGGGCGGGGTGATGCAGGCCTCGCAGTTGTCCTACATCGACCCGGACACCTTCTACGTCGACCTGTCGGTGACCGTGATCGCCAGCGTCGTGCTCGGGGGGGCCTACCACTGGTTCGGGTCGGTCATCGGAGCGGCCGTGTTCACCGGGCTGCCCGTCTACATCAGCCAGTACATCTCGGTCGGGCAGTCGATCATCAACGGGGCGCTGCTGCTGGCAATCATCATCTGGCTGCCTGGCGGTCTCGTCGACCCCGTGCGGTGGCGTCGGCGGCAGGAACGCCGACGGGCGAAGAGTGATGCCGCCGCCCCCGACGCCCAGCAGCACGAGCAGGGACCCAGCCTCGAGACCACGGGAGCGACGTCATGACCGAACAGCCCCGGACCGGGTCGGCCACCACCGAGCGACCTCCGGCCGACGTCGCCCTCGCCCTGGAGTCGGTGTCCAAGAGCTTCGGCGGCCTCGAGGTTCTCAAGTCGGTGTCCTTCTCGGTCGACGCGGCCACCATCTACGGGGTCGCCGGACCGAACGGTGCGGGCAAGACGACCCTGCTGAACCTGCTCACCGGCTTCGGCACCTTCAGCGGTGGGCACGTGAAGATCGGCGGGGTCGACGCGACGGGCCGTGACGCCCGCGCGATCAGTGCCCTCGGCGTGGCCCGGACCTTCCAGAACATCCGCCTGTTCCGGGGCCTGACCGTGCGGGAACAGGTGGCCGCGGGCACCTACCGGCACCGCCGCGCCTCGCTGCTCTCCAGCGTGCTCGCCCTGCCCGTCGAGCGCGAGGACCGGCGCCGCACCCGGGAGGCCACCGACGAGGCCCTGGCCTTCGTCGGGCTGTCGGACCGCGCCGAACGGCTCGCCGAGACGTTGTCCTACGGCGACCAGCGACGGATCGAGATCGCCCGCGCCCTGGCCACCCGCCCGTCGCTGCTGCTGCTGGACGAGCCGACCGCGGGGATGAACGAGGCCGACTGGTTGCCCATCGCGGTGCTGCTGGACCAGCTGCGCAGCGACGGCATCACCGTCGTCGTCGTCGAGCACAACATGCGGCTGCTCGAACGCTGCTGCGACCGGGTGGCGGTGATCGCCGCCGGCGAGGTGATCGCCGAGGAGAAGCCGGCCGTCTGCCTGCGCCTGCCCGAGGTCCGTCGAGCCTATTTCGGAAAGTAGGAGCCTGATGTCTGCCATCCTCACCGTCGACGACCTCGACGTCCGCTACGGCACGATCCCCGCCCTGTCCGGCCTGTCCCTGACCGTCGAGCGCGGGTCGCTCACCGCACTGCTCGGTGCGAACGGCGCGGGCAAGTCGACCACCCTGAACACCGTGGCCGGGCTGCTGAAGCCCACCGGTGGCCGGGTGATGTTCGACGGTCAGGACATCACCGGCCGCGACGCGTACCAGCTCACCCGCCGCGGCCTCGCCCTGGTGCCCGAAGGGCGGCTCGTCGTCTCGCCGTTGACCGTCCTGGAGAACCTCGCGCTGAGCTCCTTCGCCCGGGGACGCAAGCGCTCGGCCGACCTGGACGAGGTGTGGGACCTGTTCCCGCGGCTGGCCGAGCGCAAGCACCAGCCCGCCGGGTTGATGAGCGGGGGTGAGCAGCAGATGCTGGCCATCGCGCGGGCGTGGATGACGAAGCCGACGATGGTCCTGCTGGACGAGCCCTCCATGGGCCTCTCGCCGGCGCTGGTCGACATCGTCTTCGACGCCATCCGCACGATCCACGCGGCCGGCACCACCGTGCTCCTGGTCGAGCAGAACGCGTCGATGGCGCTGCCCATCAGCGACCACGCCTACCTGATCCACCGGGGGGACATCATCGCCTCGGGGACTCCGGCCGAGCTGGACAAGGACCCCGACCTGGTCTCCCGCCACCTCGGTCTCGACCCCGAGATCGCGGTGCCGGAGCTGGAGCGGGCCGTTGCCGCCTCCGAGGTGGAGCAGCCATGACCTGGACCGTCGTGTCGAGCTCGCCCAGCTTCGGGCGCTACTCCGACGAACCGCTGGACCTGCTGCGCCGCGCCGGTTGCCAGGTCACGCTGCTGACCCCGGGCGAGCGCCCGGCCCTGGAGGTGGGCCTGAGCCGGGCCGACGCCTGGATCGTCGGCTTCGAGCCGGTGGACGGCAGCACGCTCGACGACGCGACCGGCGTCCGCGTCGTGGCCAAGTGCGGCGCCGGGATGGACAACTTCGACCGGACCTACCTCGAGGGACGTGGCGTCGCGGCGGTGAACGTGCCGGGGGGGAACTCCGACGCCGTGGCCGAGTACACGATGGGACAGCTGCTGGCCCTGGCTCGGGGCGTGGCCGCCAACGACTCCTCGATCCGCGCCGGACACTGGGGCCCCACCGTCGGCACCGGGCTCGCGGGCCGACGGCTCGGCATCGTCGGCTTCGGTCGCATCGGGCAGCGCCTCGCGAGCCTGGCGACGGCGTTCGGCATGACCGTCGTGGCCACGGACCCGGAGATGGACGACGCCGCGATCGCCGCGCACGGTGCGGAGCCGCGCGAGCTGGACTCCCTGCTGCGTGACGCCGACGTCGTCTCGCTGCACGTGCCCCTGGTGGAGGCGACCCGGAACCTGATCGACGCCGACCAGCTGGCCCGGATGCCCGCCCACGCCTTCCTGCTCAACTGCAGCCGCGGCGGGGTCGTCGACGAGGACGCCCTCGTCGAGGCGCTGCACGCCGGGCGCCTGGGCGGTGCGGCGCTGGACGTCTTCGCCCACGAACCGTTGCCGGCGGGCTCACCGCTGTTCGGCGCACCGAACCTGCTGCTGTCCTCCCACACCGCCGGCTACTCCGACACCGCGCTGCACACCGTGGCCATGCAGTGCGCACAGAACGTCCTCGACGCCCTGGAGGCCACCCGATGAAGATCGCACGCACCGCCACGGGGGGCTACGCCTTCGGCCTGTCGGACCGCGACGGGTGGGTGAGCGCGGCCGCCGTCGGGGTGGACGCCCACGACCTGGAGGACCTGGTTGCCGACCTGTCCGCCATCGCCGCACGGGTGGCTGCGGTGGAACCCGACCTGCCCGAGCTCTCCGGCGCCGCCCTCGGTGCCCCGGTCCGCCGGCCCGGCAAGATCCTCGCGGTGGGGCTGAACTACCTGCGCCACATCGCCGAGGTCGGCAAGGCCCCACCCACGAGCCCGATGATCTTCGCCAAGTACCCGAGCGCAGTGACCGGCCCGCACGACCCGATCGAGCTCAACCCGACCGTGACCAGCGAGGTCGACTACGAGGCGGAGCTCGCGGTGGTGATCGGGCGCCGTGCCCGCAACGTCGACGTGGCGCAGGCGCTCGAGCACGTGTTGGGTTACTGCGTCGCCAACGACGTCTCCGCCCGGGACGTCCAGCGCCAGGAGTCTCAGGTCTCCCGGTCGAAGGGCCTGGACACCTTCTGCCCGCTCGGCCCGTGGATCACCACCACCGAGGACGTCGCCGATCCGCACGCCCTGTGGATCCGCACCACGGTCAACGACGAGATCCGGCAGGACTCCACCACCGCCGACCTGCTGTTCAGCGTCCCCGATCTCGTCGCCCACCTCTCCCGCACGACCACGCTCGAACCCGGCGACGTGATCCTCACCGGGACCCCGAGCGGGGTCGGCTCGGGCATGACCCCGCCCACGTACCTGAAGGAGCAGGACGTCGTGACCTGCGAGATCGAGAAGCTGGGGCGGATCCAGAACCGCGTCGTCGCTGCGCCGGCGCCGCTGGGCGCCCCCACATTCGGCCGTTGACCAGACCGGGTCAACGAGCCTACGATAATCCGAATCACGGAACGCATTCCGGAATACGAAACAGGTGAAGGCATGACAGCATCCTCAGTGGCCGAGCTCCTGGAGCAGGAGCGGCTGGTGTACGCCCCCGGCGCCTGGGACGGGCTCTCCGCCCGGCTCATCGAGCGGGCCGGCTTCCCCGTCGTCTGCTCCTCCGGGTACGCCATCGCCGCCTCCCTCGGCATGCCCGACGCGGAGCTCTACACGATGACCGAGAACGTGGGCGCCATCCGGCGCATCCGCGAGGGCTGCTCGCTGCCGCTCGTGGCCGACATCGACACCGGCTACGGCAACGCGGTCAACGTGATGCGCACCGTGCGCCAGGTCCGCGCGGCGGGGGCCACCGCGATGTTCATGGAGGACCAGGTCGCCCCCAAGCGGGAGCCGCTGTGGGTGAACCAGCCGGTCCCGCTGATCCCGATCGAGGAGGCCGCCGGCAAGATCCGTGCGGCTCGCGACGTGGGGGACGACTTCGTCCTCATCGCCCGCACCGACGCGCACGGTGACGACGCCGTCCGCCGCCTCGAGGCGTACCGCGAGGCCGGCGCGGACCTGCTCATGCCCGTCACCCGCTCGTTCACCACGATCGAGGAGTGGGCGAGCGCCAGCGAGAAGCTCGGGGGCGAGCTGGTCTCGACCATCACCGCGGGCACCTGGGTGGAGCGGGAGATGACCCGGGAGGTCCTGCTCGAGCTCGGCGTCCGCATCGCGCTGCTGCCCAACCAGCCCGTGCACATCGTGGCCGGCGCCCTGGCCGACGCGCTCCGGCGGCTGCACGAGGGCGAGCCCCCGGCGCAGGTCACCGCCGACGGGATGCCGCCCAAGGAGATTCCCGCCCTGCTCGGTTTCCCCGAGATCCTCGAGCTCCAGGCCCGCTACCAGGCCGACGCCGGGCTCACCGCCATCGAAGGAGGCATGTGATGGGCTCGACCATCACCGAGAAGATCCTCGCGCGGGCCGGCGGCCTGGCGCAGGTGAAGCCCGGCCAAAACGCCCCGTTCCGCCCCGACTACATGATCGCCTACGACTACCCGGGCTACACCGACGTCATGTTCCGGCAGATGAAGGAGGACTTCGGGATCGAACGGGTCAAGGAGCCCGAGCGCTACGTCCTGTTCATCGACCACATGACGACCCGCCACGACGATCGGGAGGCGCAGCAGCACAACGTCACCCGCGAGTGGGGGCAGGCCAACGGGGTCGAGGTCCACGAGGGCGTCGGCATCGGCCACCAGGTGGCCGCCGAGCTCGGCTACGCCGCACCCGGGAACTTCCTCGTCCACTTCGACGGCCACATCAGCGGTCTGGGCGCCCTGGGCGCACTCGGATGGGGCGTGCGCAAGGACCTGCTGGAGGCGTGGGTCACCGGGGCGGTGTACCTCGACGTGCCCGCGAGCACCCGCTTCCACCTGGACGGCTCGTTCGCGCTCGGGGTCGACAACCGCGACCTCATCCACCACATCATCGCCACCCACGGCGCCGCGTCGTGCGCCCACCAGGTGATGGAGTACACCGGCCCCGGCGCCGAGTCCATGCCCATCGGGCGCCGGCAGGGCCTGTGCGCGATGGCGATGTTCACCGGTGCAGTCTCGGCGATCTTCAACCCCGACGAGCTCTCGCTGGAGTACAGCCGCCGGGTGGCCCGCGGCGAGCTCGACCCGGTCTACAGCGACCCGGACGCGGAGTACTCCGCGACCCACGTCGTCGACCTCGACGCGCTGTCGCCGCAGGTCGTCATGCCCGGCTCGGCCAAGGCGGCCAACACCCGCCCGATCGAGGACCTCGTCGGCACCGAGCTGCAGCACGCCTACATCGGCTCCTGCGCCAGCGGACGGATCGAGGAGATCCGCGCCGCGGCCGAGATCCTCAAGGGGAAGAAGGTGGCGGCGGGGGTGCAGTTCAACGTCGTGCCCACCTCCAAGGCGATCTACGCCCAGGCCGAGGCCGAGGGGCTGCTGGACATCCTCACCGAGGCCGGGGCGCGGGTGGCCGGCGCGTCGTGCGACTTCTGCGTGGGCTACGCCTCGCCGCTCGCGCCGGGCGACAAGTGCATCTCGACCGGGGTGCTGAACATCTCCGGGCGGATGGGCAGCACCGAGGCCCAGATCTACATGGGCTCGGCCTACACCGTGGCCGCGTCCGCGCTGACCGGCAAGATCACCGACCCGCGAGAGGTGATGGCATGAGCGTTCCGGACGTGTTCAACGGTCGGGTGGCGTGGGTCTTCGGTGACGACTTCGACATCGACCTCGTCATCGGCGTCACCAACATCAAGTACTACGACCCCGACAAGCTGCGGTCGGTGCTCATGAAGGCCTACGACGAGACCTTCGTCGACCACGTCCGAGCGGGCGACGTCATCGTGGGCGGGAAGAACTTCGGCTACGGCCACCCGCACTACCCGGCGATGATCGCGATGCGCAACGCCGGGATCGTCGCCGTCGTCGCCGAGTCCTACGCACCCGGGTTCTGGCGCGGCGAGCTGTACCAGGGCATGCCGCTGGTCACCGTGCCCGGCATCGCCGCCGCGGTGCAGCGGTGGGACGACGTCGCGGTCGACTGGCAGACCGCCACGGTGACCGTCGCACGGACCGGCCAGGTCCTGCACGGCACACCCCCCAGCCCGCACGCCATCGACGTCACCCAGGCCGGCGGTGGGCTCAACCTGCTCCGTGCGCAGTACGGTCCATCAGGAACGCAGGTGCCCCCCGCCGCTGCCACCGTGGAGGAAATGTCCCGATGAACACCCAGCCCGGACGGGCCGCGCCCGATGTCTACGCCGCCCGTCCGTGGCTGGGGCTCTACCGCGACGGCCAGTCGCCCGAGATCAGCCCGGAGTTCGACAACCTGCTGGACATGTTCGCCGACTCGGTGCGGCGAGCTCCGGAGACGGACGCGATCCGCTACTTCGACGCCACCCTCAGCGTCGCCGAGCTGGACCGGGCCGCCGACGCGCTGGCCACCGCGCTGCAGGAGTGCGGGTTCGCCGCTGGTGACCGGCTCGCACTGATCGCCCAGAACGACCCGGCCTTCATCATCGGCATGCTCGCGGCGTGGAAGGCCGGGGGGATCGCCGTCTCGGTCAACCCGATGTACAAGCAGCGCGAGCTGGGCCACCTGCTGCGCGACGCCGGGGCCAGGGCCGTGCTCTGCGTCGACGAGGTGGTCCCGGTCCTCGCCAGCGTCCTCGAGGCGGGCGAGCACGCGGTGGACACCGTGATCACGTTCTCGGGTCGGGACTTCCAGAGCCGGGACGACGAGCGCGCCCTGCCGGTGGCACCGGAGGCGAGCATCGACGGTGCCCACCGACTGATGGACCTCCTGGCGGAGCACGCCGGCCGGACACCGTCCCCGCCGACGCCGGCCCGCCCGGGTGACACCGCGTTCCTGGTCTACACCTCCGGGACCACCGGTGACCCGAAGGGTGCGCAGCTCACCCACGCGAACTTCGTGGTCAACGCGCAGTCGTTCCGGGACTGGATGCAGCTCGAGCCGGGCGAGGCGATCCTCGGGATCGCGCCGCTGTTCCACATCACCGGCCTGGTCGGGCACGGGGTGCTGTCCCTGCTGCTGCCCGGGCCGCTGGTGCTGGCCCACCGGTTCACCCCCGCCGTGGTGGTCGACGCGATCCGCGAGCACCAGCCGGTGTTCACGGTCGGCGCGATCACCGCCTTCGCGGCCCTGGCCGCGGTCGACGGCGTCGGGCCGGCGGACTTCTCGTCGTTGACCAAGATCTACTCCGGGGGTGCACCCATCGCGCCGAGCATCGCGGACAAGCTCGAGGTGGTGCTCGGCGGGTACATCCACAACGCGTACGGCCTCACCGAGACCTCGTCCATCACCCACGTGGTTCCGCCCGACCGCCGCGCCCCGGTCGACCCGCACTCCGGGGCGCTGTCCATCGGGGTGCCCATCGCCGGCGTGCGCGCCCGCATCGTCGACGACCACTACCAGGACCTGCCCCCCGGCTAGGTGGGAGAGCTCCTCATCACCGGCCCCCAGGTGGCCAGCGGCTACTGGGGACGCCCCGACGCCACCGCGTCGTCGTTCCCCGGTGGCGAGCTGCGCACCGGTGACGTGGGCTTCATGGACGCCGACGGCTGGTTCTACCTGGTGGACCGCAAGAAGGACATGATCATCGCCTCCGGGTACAAGGTGTGGCCGCGGGAGGTCGAGGACGTGCTCTACAGCCACGACGCCGTCCGCGAGGCCGCCGTCGTCGGGGTGCCGGATGACTACCGCGGCGAGACGGTCCACGCCTTCGTCTCGCTGCATCCGGGCGTGAGCGTGACCGCGGACGAGCTGATCGAGTTCTGCAAGGCCGAGATGGCCGCCTACAAGTACCCCCGTGCGGTCTTCTTCGTCGACGAGCTGCCCAAGACGGCCAGCGGCAAGATCCTGCGCCGGGAGATGCGGGACTAGCACGGACTGTTGTCAGCGGCGCACGGCCTGAGTACCTTCTGGCCATGAACGCAACGGCGCGCTCGACGACCGCAGTGCTGGCCCTGCACTGGCAGGTGAATGTTGTTGCTCCCGAGGGATTCTTCGCGGCCTTGTTGGCCGCGCCCGTCGCCGAGAGCGGGGTGATCCCGCGGGCGGAGCAGTTTCACCGACGGGCGCGCGAGGCGGGCGCGCTCATCGTGTGGACCCGGTTCACCGTACCGGTGGGGGAGGGGGAGCTGGTGCACAACACCGGGTTCATGAGGGCCGTGGCGCAGTCGCAGGAAGCGTTCCGCCCTGATGCCCCGGGGGCGCAGCTGATCTCGTCGATGAGCACGGGAGCTGACGACTGGGTGGAGGGCAACCAGCGACTCTCCGGGCTCGCGGGAACCGATCTGCCCGACCGGCTGCGGGCGGCGGGGATCACCACCCTGCTGGTGACCGGTGTGGCCACGAACATCACCGTCGAGCAGACCGCACGGCACGCCACCGACCTCGGCTTCTTCACCCACGTGGTGACCGACTGCGTGGCCGCGTCCAGCCCGGAGATCAGCACGTGGTCGCTGGCCAACATCGAGCTGGCCACCAACGGGAACCTCACCTCCGAGGAGGCGCTCGCGCTGCTCGGCTAGGTGTACTGCCCGGGGAGGTTGGTCAGGCGGGTGATGGGTGGGACCTTGCCGATCGCAGTGTGGGGCCTGTGGTGGTTGTACTCGTGGATCAAGCCCGGGAGGGCCTTTCGACGGTGCGACTCGCTGGGGTAGAACCGTTTGAAGGCCCACCCTTGGGCGAGGGTGCGGTGGAAGCGTTCGATCTTGCCGTTCGTCTGGGGTCGGTAGGGGCGGGTCTTCTTCACCGTGATGCCGAGCTCGGCGCAGGTGTCGCGCCACAGGTGAGACTTGTAAGCGGAGCCGTTGTCGGACAGGACCCGCTCGACGCGGACGTTGCGGGCGGCGAAGAAACTCACCGCGTGACGCAGGACGGTCACGGCGGTGGCGGCGGTCTCGTCGTCGTGGATCTCGGCGTAGGCGACGCGGGAGTGGTCATCAATCACGGTGTGCACGAACGCGATGCCCATCAGCGGGTTGTGGTGGCGGTTGCGGGCCTTGCCGGGCGTGCTGGCCCGGTTGCGGTCGCCCTTGGCCCGTCCGACGTAGCGCCACCCACCACCGTCGGGGACGTTGCCCAGCTTCTTCACGTCGACGTGGATCATCGACCCCGGATGGGGGTGCTCGTAGCGGCGCACCGGTTCCCCGGTGACCCGGTCGATGTGAGTCAGCCGTTGCAGGTGGCAACGGGTGAGCACCGCGTGCACCGTCCAGGACGCCATCCCCAGCTTGTCCGCGATGTCCACCGGGCCCAGGCGCTGCTTCAACCGCAGGTGCACGATCTTGCGGACCGTGGGTTGCGGTGTGCGGGTCGGTGACCGGTGCGGGCGGCTGGAGTGGTCGTCCATCCCGGCCGCACCCTCTTGCCGGTAGCGGTCGGACCACCGTTTCGCCGTCGGCCACGACACGTGGAACCACTCCGCGGCCCGGGCTACCGGCCACCCGTCCTCGACGACCATCCGGGCCAGACGCAGCCGGGCTACCGGGGTCAGAGCGGCATTACGGTGAGACACGAGGACCTCCTGGTCGTGGGTGGTTGCCTTCAGCAGCTCCACCTCACGCCAGGAGGTCCTCTCCGTCCACCATCAATCAGACGGTGTCGTCACATCCACTCCACCAACCTCCCCGGGCAGTACAGCTAGGGGGCGCTGGTCTGGTCTGCCTTTCTTGTCGGACCCGCACGCTAGTTTTCGTTCATGAGTTCGAGTTTGGGTGTGGATGCGGCAGTAGCGGCGCTGCTCGACGTGTCGTTCACCGCGCTCGATGACGACGGGGTGCTGGGTGTGGTGCGGGAGGTGGAGTCGGCGCGACGCCGGTTGGCGGCGGTGGATCACCGGTTGATCGCCGAGCTGCAGCTGCGCGGCGTCGTGGGGCGGCTCCTGCAGAAGGGGACGGCGGGGTTGTTGTCGGCGGTGCTGGGCCTGGACCGCGCGGAGACGGCGCGGCGGGTCAAGGCCTCGGCGGTGCTGGGTCCCCGGGTGCTGGCTGGTAGTGAGGTGCTGGACCCGGTGCTGGCCCACACCGCCGCCGGGCAGGCCCGCGGTGAGCTCTCGGCGGAGCACGCCCGGGTCATCGAACGCACCATGGGGGCCCTGCCCGCCACGCTCGCTCCTGAGCTGTGGGTGCGGGCCGAGGCCCAGCTCGCCGAGCAGGCCATGTACCTCCTCCCGGCGGAGCTGGTCCTGGCCGGGGAACGCCTGCGGGCGCACCTGGACCCCGACGGGCGCCTCACCGACGACCCCGACCGGGCCCGGCGGCGGGCGTTCACCATCGGGGTGCAGGGCAACGATGGGATGAGCCCCGTCCGCGGGCTGCTGGACCCAGCGTGCCGGGCCGCGCTCGACGCCGCGCTGACCCCGCTGACCGGCCGGCACCCACCCAGGACGGTGCGGTGCCCGACCCCCGCACGCCGGCCCAACGTGGCCACGACGCCCTGCGCAGCCTCGCCCGCCGGGCGATGGCCGCCGCCACGGTGGGCACCAGTGGCGGTGCCGCCACCACCGTGGTCATCAGCATCAGCATCGGCATCAGCATCAGCATCAGCATCGACGACCTCGACGCCCGTGCTGGTCAGGCCACCACCGCCACCGGCGCAACCCTGCCCATCGGTGACGCCCTGAACCTCGCCGCCGACGCATCCTGGATCTTGGGGGTGCTCGACCACCAGGGCCAACCGCTGTGGCTCTCGCGCACCCAACGCCTGGCCACCGGGCCGCAACGCAA
>JBDTDI010000198.1:0-12041 GCA_039923155.1 Mycobacteriaceae bacterium
CAAGGCCCGCGGCTCCGCCGGTGGTCGCCCACCGAACTTCGACGCCGACCGCTACCGCGACCGCAACGTCGTCGAACGGTCCTACTCGCTGATGAAGCAGTGGCGCGGCCTGGCCACCCGCTACGACAAGCACGCCACCATCTACCGGGCCGCCGCCGTCCTGCACGCCGTCATCACCTGGTGCCGCCACATCGGAGACACGCCCTACCCCGGTGACACCTCGAAGCAAGTGACGAGAGGAAGGCAACAGATGCAGTGCAACTGGTCGGCGATGGTCACCATCGGGGCGGTGGGGGCCGCCCTCATCACGGTGGGCGGGTGCGGCGCGGGCGGCCCGACGTCCTCCGCCGGGCCGCAGCCGAGCACCCCGTCGGCCGTGACCGCCTCGGTGAGGCCCCCGGCGCCGACGAGCACCCCCGCTGACCCGGCGCGACCCACGACGACTTTCGCACCAGCGGTCGCACCGACTCCCGCACCGAGCGCACCGTCGCCGGCCGCGCTGCAGAGCCAGCTCTCGGACATGAGCGCCGGTGCACGGGTCACCATGGTTCCCGTACCCGGCGGCGGCTACGACGCGATGGTGTCCGGCGACAGCCACGATGTCGGACAGGTCAGCTTCTGGCACCACGACACCTCGTGGCGCAAGGTCGGTGGAAGCACCTACCCGTACGAGAACGCCCGGGTCACCGCGCGGCCGCTGACCGACCCGGCCCAGGCCCAGCTGCTCACGGGCATGTCGCGCCCCATCTTCATCCTGAACGGCGTCTTCTCCGGCGACAGCACCGCCAATGCCATCTCCTACACCGACGGGCCCCGCGGGTGGGGCGTTATCAAGGCCCAGCCCAACGGCAACCTGGCCTCCTCCGGGGCGGGCGTCGGCTTCGGGGAGCCGGGCCTGGAGAACGACGCCTACTTCACCGACGGGCTCTACGAGACGGCGGAGTGCTCACTCACGCTGGCCTTCGCGCAGTGCACCGGCAACCAACGGGTGCTGAAGTTCTGGGGCTGGAACGGCAGCGAGCTGACGCTGCGACGCACCGCCGGGCTCCCGCGCTGAGCCGCGTCTGCCCAGCCGGCCGGTCAGGTGGCCGTCAACCCCGTGGTGGCTACCAGCACCAGCACGAGCACGCCGAGCGCGATCCGGTAGTAGACGAACACGTAGATCGTGTGGCGGACCACGTAGCTCAGCAGCCAGGCGATGCTCGCGTAACCGACGAAGAACGCCAGCACCGTCGCCACCAGCAGCTGGAGCCCGCTGGCCTGCAGGTTGGTGGTGGCCAGGTCGCTCGGGTTGATCGCGTCGGGCAGGCTGAACAGCCCCGACGCCACCACCGCGGGGATGGCCAGCAGGAACGAGTACCTGGCCGCGGCCTCCCGGGTCAGCCCCAGGGCGAGCCCGGCGGAGATCGTGCCGCCCGAGCGGGAGACCCCGGGCACCAGGGCGAGGCTCTGCGCCAGGCCCATCCCCACCCCGTCGCGCAGGGTCAGCTGCTCGAGCGGGCGGCGCTGGGCACCGAAGCGCTCGGCCGCGGCCAGCACCAGGGCGAAGACGATGAGGGTGGTCCCGACGAGCACCAGGTTGCGGGCGCCGGAGCGGATCTGGTCAGCGAAGGCGAGGCCCAGCACCCCCACCGGGATGGTGCCGATGATCACGTACCACCCCATCCGGTAGTCGACCCCCCGGGCGTTGCGGTCGCTCAGCCCGCGGAAGAACGCACCGATGATCCGCACGATGTCGCGCCAGAAGTAGACGAACACCGCCGCCTCGGTGCCCAGCTGGGTGACGGCGGTGAAGGAGGCGCCCGCGTCGCCGCTGAAGAAGACTCCCGAGACGATCCGCAGGTGCGCCGAGGACGAGACGGGCAGGAACTCGGTGAGCCCCTGCACCAGGCCCAGCACGAGGGCCTGCAGCCAGCTCATCGGCACTAGGAACCGACTCCGGCCTTCTCGAGGGCCTCGGCCCCTGCCCGCAGCGCAGCCACCCCGTCGACCCCGGGCATCACCGACATCGTCAGGGTGCTCACCCCGGCCCCGGCCAGGGCCTGCATGCGATCGGCGATGCGGGGCACCGGTCCCAGCAGCGCGGTGGCGTCGAGGAACTCCAGCGGCAGCGCGGCCATGGCGTCGTCGTAGCGGCGGCCCAGGTAGTGCTCCTGCACCGCTGCGGCGGCCTCACCAAACCCCATCCGGGTGGCCTGGTTATTGTAGAAATTCTTGTCCCGACTGCCCATCCCCCCGACGTAGAGCGCCGAGTAGGGACGCACCGCGTCCGCGCAGGTGCGCCAGTCGTCGCCGGGAACCAACGGTGCGCTGGGCACCACGTCGAAGCCCTCCAGCGTCTTGCCCACCTTGGCGCGGCCGGCTCCGATCAGCGCGAGCTGCTCGCCCAGACCCTCGGGGGTGACGAACAGCCCCAGCCACCCGTCGGCGATCTCGCCGGTGAGCTCCAGGTTCTTCGGGCCGATCGAGGCCAGGTAGATCGGCAGGTCGGGTCGGGCCCCGTGCACCGTGAGCTGCAGCGCCTTGCCGGGGCCGTCCGGCAGCGGCAGCGTGTAGTGCTCACCGACGAAGCGGACCCGCTCCCGGCTCAGCGCCTGGCGCACGATGGCCACGTACTCCCGGGTGCGGGCCAGCGGCTTGTCGAAGCGCACCCCGTGCCAACCCTCGGACACCTGCGGCCCGGACACCCCCAGACCGAGGCGGAAGCGCCCGCCGGACAGCGTGTCCAGAGTGGCGGCGGTCATCGCCGTCATCGCCGGCGAACGGGCCGGGATCTGCAGGATGGCGCTGCCGACGTCGATCGTGGAGGTTTGGGCGGCGACCCAGGAGAGCACGGTGGGCACGTCGGAGCCGTAGGCCTCCGCCGCCCAGACCACCGCGTACCCCAGGCGCTCGGCCTCGATCGCCAGCTCCAGGTTCGCAGCGTCGTTCCCGGCTCCCCAGTACCCCATGTTCAGCCCAAGTTTCACCCGGTGACGGTAGCGGGCGCGGCGAGCCTCACCGGCGCAGACCCTCCGGCGACCTAACCTTCTGTCCTCGTGGAGCACAGCAGCCTGGACGAACCGCCCGTCACCCAGCGCGTCGTGGGCGACGGTGGGCTGCGGGTGTCGCGCACCGGCCTGGGCACCTTCACCTGGGGTCGGGACACCGACGACGACGAGGCCGCCGCGCAGCTGGTCGCGTTCGTCGACGCGGGTGGAACGCTGGTCGACACCTGCCCCACCTACGGCGACGGCGCCGCGCAGATCCTGCTCGGGAGCCTGGTGGGGGATCTCGTGCCCCGCTCGGCCCTGGTGCTGAGCGCGAGCTCGGGCACGGCCGGAGACTGCTCCCGCAGCGCCCTGCTGACCCAGCTCGACGCGACCCTCGCTGCCCTGGGCACCGACCACGTGGATCTGTGGCAGGTCGGCGCCTGGGACCCGGGCACTCCCGTGGCCGAGGTGGTCGACACCCTGGTGCACGCCGTGCGCACGGGCCGGGCGCGCTACGCCGGCCTGCGTGGGTACAGCGGGTGGCAGGTCGCCACGGCGGCGGCTGCGGCGACGGCACCGGCTCTGGTCGCTGTGCAGCAGGAGTACTCGCTGCTCTCCCGCGGGGCCGAGGCCGAGCTGCTGCCGGCCGCCGTTCACCACGGGCTCGGTCTGCTGGCCGCGGCTCCGCTGGCCCGGGGGGTCCTGACGGGCAAGTACCGCAGCGGCACACCTGCTGACTCGCGCGGCGCGAGCCCGTACCTGGCCGCGGCCCTGGAGCCCCACCGCACGGCGCACGCCAACCGGGTGGTGGAGGCGGTCGTCACGGCGGCAGACGGCCTCGGTACCTCACCGCTGGCAGTCGCGCTGGCCTGGGTGCGAGACCGCCCGGGGGTGGCGAGCGCGGTGGTGGGTGGCCGCGACGCCGCCCAGCTGGCGGGGATCCTGGCCGCCGAGTCGCTGGAGCTGCCCGCCGCGATCCGGGCGGCGCTGGACGACGTCAGCTCCTCCTGACCCGCCAGCGCCGCTCAGCCGTCGCCGACCACCGAGTCCAGCCGGGACAGCTGGGCGCGCACCGTGTCCTGCAGCAGGGAGCCGTCACCGGGCTGGGCCGCCGCGAGCAGGTCACGGACCAGCGCGCTCAACCCGACCTCGTCCTCGAGGTCGAGGTCGCCGGTGCCGGTGGACGCGGTGGCGCTCACGTCCTCGGGTGCCGGGAGCGCCTCGTCAGCGCCCTCGCGGTAGACCTCGAGACGCATCGTCGACGACCGGACCCGGAACGCCAGCTGGCGCCCGTCCCCGGTGTGGCCGTAGCCAGCCGCGTGCACTCCCGTGCCCAGCTGGAGAAGCTCGAAGGGTTGGTGCTCGCTGATGACGCCCAGGCTAGGCCGAAGGAACCACGGTGGCCGAAACCACAGGATCCTGGGGTGCGAGAGCGGGCAGAGGTGGAGGATGCTGGTCGGTGATGGCTGAGCCGAGGGGGTCCCGGGTGCGGAGGGTCGCCGCCCTGACGTTGGCGGCGCTGCTGGCCACGCTGGTGACGGGCTGCTCCGGATCCGGTGGTGCGTCCTCCCTGGTGACCGTCACCCCGGCGGCACCAGCCACCGCACCACCGACGCAGACGACGCCCGCGGGCACGGTGCGCCCGTTGAGCGCGGACGTCCGGGGCACGGTCCTCGACCCGCGGACCCGCACCCTGGTGCTGCTCGTCGGAGCTCCGGAACGTCTGCTGCTGCTCGACGCCGACAACTTCGCGGCCACCCCCCGCACCGTGGCGCTGCCCTCGGTCGCCGCCCAGGTCACGCTGGCCGGGGCGGGTGGCAGCGTCCTGCTCGCCACCGACGGCGCGGTGCTGCGGGTGGACACCCGCTCCGGTGCGGTGTCCCGGATCCCTGTGTCCGGTGACGTGACCGCGGTCCTGCAGCTCCGCGACGGTGCCGTGGTGGCCGGCCTGCGCAACGGCACCACCGACGTGCTGGGCCCCGACGGTGCGGTGCGCGCCACGGTGCCCGGACTTGCCCGGGTGGACGAGCTGGTGCAGGCCGGTGACGCGCTGCTGGCGCTGGACCGGGCGCAGAGCGCGCTGGCCGTCCTCAAGCCCGACCAGGGTCGACTCGGCCTCGAGCTGCGGGCGGGCAACGGGGCCACCAACGCGGTCGCCGACTCCTACGGTCGGGTACTGGTGACGAACACCCGCGACGGTGAGCTCCTGGCCTTCTCCGGTGACCCGTTGATCCTGCGTCAGCGCTACCCGGTGGCCGGCTCGCCCTACGCCCTGGCCTTCGACGCGCGGACCAACATCGTGTGGGTCACCCTGAGCGCGACCAACCAGCTGCTGGGCTACGACGTGCGGGGTGGCGAGCCAACGCTGCGCTACACCTTCGCCACCGTCGCCCAGCCCTACTCGGTGGCCGTGGACGAGCAGACCGGTGCGGTGCTGGTGTCCTCGGCCGCCGGCGCCGGGGTGCAGCGGATCGTGCCCACCGAGGTCGCCAAGTGAGCACCGGATGAGTGCAGCAGCCGAGAACCGGGAGCACCAGGATTACGAGTACCAACCGCTGCGGCTGCCCCCGGACGTGTCCCGCGTGACGGCCTCCCTGCAGCTCGCGATCCAGGCCGAGTACGGCGGGTGGGAGCTGTCGCGGGTGCGCCTGTACTCCGACGGGACCCGCCGCGTGGTGCTGCGGCGTCGGCGCAGCAGCCGTGGCCTGCCCGGCCCGGCCACGTGAGCTACCGGCTGCTGTTCACCGTCGTCCTGCGCCGCCTGCCCCCGGAGACCGCGCACCGGTGGGCGTTCACGCTGATCCGGCTGCTCGGTGCCCTGCCGCCGCTGCGCTGGCTGGTGCAGCAGGTGCTCGTGGTCGACGACCCGGTGCTCGCCGCGACCGTTCTCGGCGTCGACGTGTCCGCCCCGCTCGGGTTGGCCGCCGGCTTCGACAAGGACGCAACCGGGCTCGACTCCTGGGGCGCAATGGGTTTCGGCCATCTCGAGGTGGGCACGGTGACGGCGCACCCGCAGCCGGGCAACCCCGCGCCGCGCATGTTCCGCCTGGCCGACGATCGGGCGCTGGTGAACCGGATGGGGTTCAACAACCACGGCGCCGGAGCGGCCGCGGACCAGCTGCGGCGTCGACGCAGCCGCCTGCCGGTCGCCGTCAACATCGGCAAGACGAAGGTGGTCCCGCCCGACGAGGCCGCTGCGGACTACGTCGCCAGCGCCATCCTGCTCGCCCCGCTCGCCGACTGGCTCGTGGTCAACGTGAGCTCGCCCAACACGCCGGGGCTGCGGGACCTGCAGGCCGTGACGGCGCTGCGCCCGCTGCTGGTGGCCGTCCTCGCCGTGGTCGACGTCCCGGTCCTGGTGAAGATCGCACCCGACCTCTCCGACGACGACGTCGACGCCGTGGCCGACCTCGCGCTGGAGCTGGGCCTGGCCGGGATCGTGGCCACCAACACCACCACCAGCCGGGCGGGCCTGCGCACCCCGCGGGCCGAGGTGGATGCGGTCGGCGCCGGTGGCGTGTCGGGCGCGCCGGTCGCCGCCCGGTCGCTGGCGGTGCTGCGCAGGCTGCGCTCCCGGGTCGGGGACCGGCTGGTGCTCGTCTCGGTCGGGGGGATCGAGACGCCCGAGGACGCGTGGGAGCGCATCGTCGCGGGCGCGAGCCTGGTACAGGGCTACACCGGCCTCGTCTACGGCGGTCCGTTCTGGGCGCGACGGATCCACCGGGGACTGGCCCGGCGGCTGCGGGCCGAAGGATTCTCGTCGATCACCGAGGCGGTCGGCTCCGCCGCCTGAACCCGCTCCGCCGCCTGAACCCGCTCAGCCGCCTGAACCCGCTCAGCCGTGCGGGTGCAGCGCCCCGTCGGGCGGCACCTGCCCTTCCCCGCCCGCTCGTGCCCCAGGCACGTTCCGGAAGCGGAACGGCTCGCTGTCACGGCCGGGCTGCACGTACCAGCACTCGCCGCTGCCCTCGCCCGCGAGCACGCGCTCCAGCCCGTCGACCACGTCGTCGGCGCTCAGCAGGGGAAAGCTCGCCTCCAGGAAGGCGTCGCGGTTGTCCGCGAGCAGCGGGGTGTCGGCGAAGCCGGGGCACAGGGCGTTGACCCGGATGCCCTCGTGGGCCAGCTGGAGCCCGACCGCCCGGACGTAGCCCACCACCCCGTGCTTGGTCAGGGTGTACACGGGGTCCTCCGGGATCGAGGTCAGCCCGGCCAGCGACGCGGTCGCCACCACCTGACCACCCCCGGCGCGGCGCAACGCCGGCACGCTCGCACAGGTGCCGTAGACCACGGCATCGAGGTTCACGCCCACCACGGCGCGGTATCGCGCCAGGTCGAGCGAGTCGTCGCTGGCCAGCTGCCCGCCCACCGTCCCGGCGTTGAGGAAGCTCACGTCCAGTCGCCCGTAGCGCTCCTCGGTCTCGAACACCGCCCGGGTCGAGGTGTCGGGGTCGGTGACGTCGCCGACGATGGCGAGGCCGTCCACCTCCTCGGCGACCGCGGTGACGGTCTCGGTGTCACGGTCCAGCAGCGCCACCCGCGCCCCGCCGGCCGCGAGACGGCGCGCCGCTGCCGCGCCGAAGCCCGACCCGCCGCCGGTGATGAGGACCACTTTGTCCCGGTAGCTCGAGCCCTGGTTGCCCATGTGAAGCCTCTTTCCTGGTCGGTGGTCAGCAGTTCCGGAGGAAGTGCTCCAGCACGCGGGTGCCGAAGGTCAAGGCCTCGACCGGGACCCGTTCGTCGACGCCGTGGAACAGGGCGGCGAAGTCGAGCTCGGGGGGCAGCCGCAGCGGGGCGAAGCCGAAGCAGCGGATGCCCAGCTTCGCGAAGGCCTTGGCGTCGGTACCGCCGGAAAGCATGTACGGCACCGCGCGACCGTCGGGGTCGTGGGCCTGCACGGCCCGAGCCATGGCCTCCACCAGGTCACCGTCGAAGGTGGTCTCGTAGGCGTCGAGCTGGGTGACCCACTCCCGCTCCACGTCCGGACCCAACAGCTCGTCGACCTCACGCTCGAACGCGGCCATCCGACCGGGCAGCACCCGGCAGTCGATCACGGCCTCGGCCGTCTGCGGGATGACGTTGGCCTTGTACCCGGCGGTGAGCATCGTGGGGTTGGCGGTGTCGCGCAGGGTGGCGCCGATGATCGCGCTGATCGTCCCGAGCTTGGCCAGGGTGCCGTCGATGTCGGGTGAGGACGTGTCGAGGTCCAGACCCGTCTCCTCGGCGACGGCGGCGAGGAACGCCCCTACCGACTCGGTGTCCACCAGGGGGAACGTGTGGGTGCCCAGGCGCGCGACGGCGGCGGCGAGCGCGGTGACGGCGTTGTCGGGGTGCAGGAACGAGCCGTGCCCGGCCCGGGCCTTGGCCCGCAGCCGCATCCAGGCGATGCCCTTCTCGGCGGTCTCCACCAGGTACAGCCGTGCGTCGGTGCCGTCGCGGCGGCCCACCGTCAAGGAGAAGCCGCCCACCTCCCCGACGGCCTCGGTGACCCCGTCGAACAGCTCGGGGCGATGCTCGACGAGCCAGTGCGAGCCCCACGCCCCGCCGGCCTCCTCGTCGGCGAGGAAGGCGAACACGAGATCTCGTGGAGGCACCACGCCCTCGGCCTTGAGCTGGCGGGCCACCGCGATGGTCATTCCGACCATGTCCTTCATGTCGACCGCACCGCGTCCCCAGACGTAGCCGTCCTCCACCGCCCCGGAGAACGGGTGCACCGACCAGTCGGCAGGCTCGGCGGGCACCACGTCGAGGTGGCCGTGCACGAGCAGCGCACCCCGTGCCGGGTCGGCCCCGGGGAGGCGGCAGAACACGTTGGCGCGCCCCGGCATGCCCGACTCCACCGTGGTGGTCTCGTAGCCGACCTCCGTCAGCTGGGCCACCACCCACTCGGCGGCGGCCTGCTCCCCCACCGTGGTCTCCGGGTTGCCGGTGTTCGTGGTGTCGATGCGGATCAGCGAGCTGACGAGGTCGACCACCTCGCGCTCGGCGCGGGACTGCTCGGGTGCGGCCACCTCGTGTTCCTACCACCGAACCGGCCCGCCGCCGCCGCCGACCCGACCGGTTTGGGGGCCCGAGCACTCCTCCGCTAGCCTCGTCGAGCACACCAACCTGTCCGGGTGGCGGAATGGCAGACGCGCTAGCTTGAGGTGCTAGTGCCCTATTAACGGGCGTGGGGGTTCAAGTCCCCCTCCGGACACCACGAACGCCGCTGTCGCTAGCCTCCGGACGTGACCAACGACCGGACCCGGGTGCTCATCATCGGCGGCGGGTTCGCCGGGTTGTTCTGCGCGCGCAAGCTCGGCGGGGAGAACGTCGAGGTGACCCTGCTCGACCGTGCGGCCTCGCACATCTTCCAGCCGTTGCTGTACCAGTGCGCCACCGGGACGTTGAGCGTCGGCCAGATCAGCCGGTCGCTGCGCCAGGAGCTGGCGTGCCACCGCAACGTCACGACCCTGCTCGGGGACGCCGTGGAGCTCGACCCCGTGGCCCGCCGGGTCGTCGCGCGTCGGCCGGACGCCAGCTCGTTCACCGTCGACTACGACATGCTGGTGGTCGCGGCGGGCATGCGGCAGTCCTACTTCGGCCACGACGAGTTCGCGAAGTGGGCGCCGGGCATGAAGACCCTGGACGACGCCCTCACCGTCCGGCGGCGCCTGTTCGGGGCGTTCGAGATCGCCGAGACCCTGCCCCCGGGCCCGGAGCGCGACGGCTGGCTGACCTTCGTCGTGTCCGGTGGTGGCCCGACCGGGGTCGAGCTCGCCGGGCAGGTGCGCGAGATGGCCACCCGGGCGCTGAGCAACGAGTTTCACAGCATCAACCCCTCCGACGCCCGGGTGCTGCTGTTCGACGGTGGCGACCGGGTGCTGTCGAGCTTCGCGCCCGGGCTCTCGAGCAAGGCCCGGGCGACCCTGGAGAAGCTCGAGGTCGAGATCCACCTCGGCGTCCACGTCACCGACGTCCGGCGCGACGGGGTGACCGTGACCCCCAAGGGTGCGGGCGGGGCAGTCGACTACTCCGCCCGCACCGTGCTCTGGACCGCAGGGGTGGAGGCGGTGCCGTTCGCACGGCACGTGGCGCAGGTGCTCGGGGCGGGTACCGACCACGCCGGGCGGGTTGCGGTGGAGGCTGACCTCAGTGTCGCCGGGCACCCCGAGGTGTTCGTCGCGGGTGACCTCGCGGGCCGAGACCACCTCCCCGGGGTGGCGGAGAACGCAATGCAGGGCGGTCTGCACGTCGCCGCGTGCATCCGCGCGGACCTCGCTGGACAACCACGCAAGCCCTACCGCTACCGCGACCTGGGATCAGCGGCCTACATCAGCCGCGGGCACGCCCTGCTGCAGGCGGGGCCGGTGAAGCTCTCTGGCTTCGCCGGTTGGCTCGGCTGGGGCCTGATCCACATCTCCTTCCTGACCGGGGTGCAGAACCGGGCCAGCACCGTCGCCACCTGGCTGGGGACCATCGCCCGCGCCAAGCGCACCGACCGCACGTTCCTGCTGGGCAGCCCCACCTCCCCGGAGCAGCCCTACACCTGGTCCACGGTCCTGCCCGAGGTGCCGCCGAGCTGAGGACCGGCTCAGGCGACGGACTCCGACGTGGCCAGGCCCGCGGGAGCGGGCAGCCCGAGGAAGAAGCCCTGGCCCAGGTGGACCCCGGCAGAGCGAAGCGCGTCGCGCTCGGCGGCGGTCTCCACCCCCGAGGCGATGACCTGGCACCCTCGCTCTGCTGCGAACGGGGCCAGCGCCGAGAGCAGAGCCCGCCGAGCAGCGTCGTGCTCGATGCCCGCCGTGGTCTCCCGGCCGAGCTTGAGGAAGGCGGGCCGGTGCTCCTCGATCCGGCTGAAGCTGTCGTAACCGACCAGCGGGTCCTCGAGCGTCACCCGAACGCCCAGCGGCAGGTCCCCCGGTGGCAGGTCGACCTTCAGCGAGCTCTGGTCCCCCGCGGGGGCGCCGGGCTCGAGCACGATCGAGCTCTGGGTGTGCGCGAGGATCGAGGCCAGCTCGCCCCGCCTGCTCCACATGCTCGGAGAGACGTTCAGGGCCACCCACGCCTCCTCGGGCAGGGCGGTGGCCGCAAACAACGACGCGCGCATCATGGCCGCGTCCAGACCGGCCCCGATGCCGCCGTCGGCGGCGGCGGAGTCGAGCCGGTCCTGCGGCGGTCGACCGTCGGCGAACCGGCACAGCGCCTCGTATCCCACCGTGGCCGCGCTGGTCAGGTCGACGATCGGCTGGAACACGGTGAAGAAGACGAACCCGCCGAAGGACACCATCGTGGCGTTGGCGTCGGCGGAGTCGTGTCGCGGCTGGGGGACCGGGCCGGCGCTGCGGTGCACTCCCCCACCCGCCGGCTCCACCACCGACACCGGGCTCGGCAGGTCGTACTGCAGGACCGAAGCCCACGCCGGGACGGAGGCCGCAGGGGCCGTGGGCGCAGCCGACGCGCCGACCGCTCCCGCCGGAACCTGACCCCGCCTGCGCTTCGTGTCACCGCTGGGAACCGGGCGGTACAGCCAGTCCCGCAGGTGGACCCACAGGTCGACGACGCTGTTTCCCACACCCACGAAGGCCACCATCGCGTACGTCGCCAGAGTTGCGTTGAGGGCGGCGTAGACCAGGTTCTCCCACCGCTGAAGTCGGATGTCCAGCACGATGGTGTAGACGCAGAGCGCGATCAGGGCCAGCGGCGCCAGGATGAACATGGTTCCGGCCGTTGTCCGGTCGCGAATCTTCGGGGTCCGCTTGAAGGCGCTCTTCTCACCGGTGATCAGCTGCAGGACCGAGGCGAACGACCCAGAGATGTTGACGGGCAGCAGGATCAGGTTGAACCCGTAGATGCGGAACACGTCGGTGCGCTTGTACCCGGTCGCGCGGAGGTCGCTGGCCATCATCAAGAAGTAGGGGATGGAGACCAGCAGCAGCAGCGGGTTCAGCAGCCCCGAGTTGAACGGGTAGATGAGCATCACCAGCAGGCAGACCGAGCTCCACGCGATCGAGGCCATGTAGTTGACCCGCAGGAACAGCTCGCCGAACCGGTTGCGCTCGCCGCGCGCACGCCGGGCTCGGACCTGCTCAC
>JBDTDI010000199.1:0-27236 GCA_039923155.1 Mycobacteriaceae bacterium
GGGTCCAAGGTCACCTTCGCTCCGCGTGGACCACCACCACGGGGCACGTTCCGTGGGTGGCGCACTGCGTGCTGACCGAGCCCAGCAACAGCCCGGCGAACCCGCCATGGCCGCGGCTGCCGACGACCAGCAGCTCGGCGTCGCGGCTCGCCTCGAGCAGGACCCGCGCAGCCTGGCCCCGCCGCACGAGCCGTTGCAGCCCGGCCGGGTACTCGTCGCCGAAGGCGCTGGCCAGGGCCGTGTCCAGTGCCGTGGCGGCGTCGGTCTCCGGGTTCCACTCGTCGACGCCCCCGATCATGGCGAAGCTGGAGGTCGGCTCCCAGGACACGACGGCGTGCAGCGCCAGGCCCAGCGCACCACCGACCCGGGCGGCCCAGCGAAGGGCGGCAACCGACGACGCGGAGCCGTCCACTCCGACGACGACGCGACCAGGTGCGGCGGGGGACGGCTGGGCGATCAAGGGGAACCTCCTGGCGTCGGGGGCCGGTCAGACGGCCATGGTCGCGGGGTGGCGAGGTGAGCGACAGGGCACGAGGTCCCCAGCGTGGGGGCCGGTGGGCTCTGCCGTGACGGCCTCGGACAGCGTGAGATGGGGTCATGAGAGCCGCTGTAGTCACCGACTTCCACACTCCCCTGCAGGTGCAGGACGTCCCCGTGCCGGTCCCTGGACCGGGTGAGGTGCTCGTCCGCATCGAGACCACGGGCCTGTGCCACACCGATATCCATGCTGCCCACGGCGACTGGCCGGTCACGCCCACGGTGCCGTTCGTCCCGGGCCACGAGGGTGTCGGTCGGGTCGAGGCCCTCGGCGCCGATGTCACCTCGCGCGCGGTGGGCGACCGGGTCGCGATCGCCTGGCTCGGCAGCGCCTGCGGGCAGTGCCGCCACTGCATCGGGGGCTGGGAGACGTTGTGCGAGCAGCAGGAGAACTCCGGCTACTCGGTGGACGGCACCTTCGCCGAGCTCGCCGTGGTGCGCGCCGCGTTCGCCACCCCGGTGCCCGACGCCGTCTCCTCCGTCGACGCCGCGCCGCTCACCTGCGCGGGCGTGACCACCTACAAGGCCATCAAGGTGGCTCGGGTGGCGCCCGCCGAGACGGTCGCGGTGTTCGGCATCGGTGGGCTCGGTCACCTGGCCGTGCAGTACGCCCGCATCGCGGGCGCGTTCGTCATCGCCGTGGACGTCACCGAGGAGAAGCTGACCATGGCCACCAACCTGGGGGCCGACCACGTCGTCAACGCCGCGACGACCGACCCCGTCGCCGCCATCGCCGCCCTCGGTGGGTGCGACGTCGCCGTGGTGCTCGCCGCGTCGACCGCGGTGTTCGACCAGGCCTTCGCCTCGCTGCGCCGCGGTGGACGACTCGTCTGCGTGGCCATGCCCGCCGACGACGCCGTCATGGGCGTTCCCATCTTCGACGCCGTCGTGGGGGGCAAGTCCGTCATCGGGTCCATCGTCGGTACCCGAAACGATCTCGCTGACGTCTTCGCGCTGCACGCCGCGGGCCGCACCACGGTCATCACCGAGACCCGCAAGCTCGACGAGGTCAACGAGTCCATGGCCGACGTCCTCGCCGGACACGTCCCCGCGCGCGTCGTGTTCCAGCTGTGAGCGTGGGGACGGTCGGGGGCCCACCCGCCGCCCCGTTCACCGGGCTGCGCAGCGACCCCCGATGACGAGCTGGCGGCCCAGCCCCGCCCCCGGATCGGGCAGGCCCCCGACCAACGGCAGCGGCGTGGGCCTCGTCCTGGGTGGCGGGGTCGGGCTGATCCTCGGACTGTTGCTCGGTGGGGGCGCCGGGCTGGCGCTCGGGGTCTCCATGGGCGCCGGGGCGGGCTTGGTCGTCGGCGCCGCGTGGGACAGCACCCACGCAAACCCGATGAAGCCGAACTCGGACCTGCCCCCGGGGTGAGCGGGCACGCCGTGTGGTTCAGGGCAGCAGGACCGCGGCGCCGTCGAAGCGACCGTCGACGAGGTCGCGCAGCGCACGGTCGGCGTGCTCGAGCGGGTAGGGATGGGTGGTGACCCGCAGGGGGTGCGCGGCGGCGAGGGTGAGGAACGCCCGGGCGTCGGCGCGGGTGTTCGCGGTGACGCTGCGGACCTGCCGCTCGCCGAACAGGTCCCGCGCGTAGCCCAGCGGAGGTATGTCGGTGAGGTGGATACCGGCGACGGCGAGAGTCCCGCCGCTGTCCAGGGCCTGCAGCGCGGGCGGCACCAGCTCGCCGACGGGGGCGAACAGGATCGCGGAGTCCAGCGGTTCCGGCGGGCGGTCGGCGGTGCCCTGCACCGAGGCCACCCCCAGCTCGAGGGCGAGCCGGCGTGAGGTGTCCCCCCGGGTCATCACGTGCACGGTGGCGCCCCGGGCCATCGCGACCTGCGCGGTGAGGTGGGCGCTGCCCCCGAAGCCGTAGATCCCCAGCACCCCACCGGTGGGCAGCGCGGCCCGCTCCAGTGCCCGGTAGCCGATGATCCCCGCGCACAGCAGCGGGGCGAGCTCGGCGTCGGTGTACCCCGCCGGTAGGGCCAGCGCGTACGCCGCGGGGGCCACGGCCAGCTCGGCGTACCCGCCGTCGGCGTCCCAACCGGTGAAGACCGCTGCCGGGCAGAGGTTCTCGGCACCCCTGAGGCAGAACCGGCACGACCCACAGGTGCCGCGCAACCAGGGGACCCCCACCCGGTCGCCCACCCGGAACCCGGCGTCGACCCCTGCCCCGAGCTCGACGACCTCGCCGACCACCTCGTGGCCAGGCACCACGTGCTGGGCGTGCACCGGCAGGTCTCCCTCCACCACGTGCAGGTCGGTGCGACACACCCCGCAGGCCAGCACGCCCACCAGCAGCTCGCCCCGCCCCGGGCGCGGTCTCGGCTCGGTCGTCAGGACGGCGGGGGAGCCGTGCACCGGTCCGGGAGCGCGCACCCGCCAGACCCGGTTGGTCGCGGTTGGTGACGCCACGGTTCAGGCCCTCGCCGGGCGGCTCGGGTGGTGGCCGGCGACGGAGTCGTTCGGCACGACGACTGCAATGTCTAGGTCCTGGGAGGGTCGCGTGGTGCTCACGAGGTGCGCCCCCACCGTGTCGTGCGGCTTGGTCATTACCGTCTCCCGCTCGCGGTGGTCGGCCCAGATCACCCACAGCGTGGCTCACTGCGGCCGGCGCTCGGCAGGGTCGGACGTCCCGTCACCCCGCCTCCCGGAGCACGGCCCGCCGCGCCGTGTACTCCTGCTCGTCGATCTCACCGCGGGCGAAGCGGGCGTGCAGGATCCGCTCGGCTTCGTCCTTCGGCGGGTGATCCGTGTTCCTGCTCGAGTGCCGCAGCAGCACGACGACAACCGTCACCACCCCCGCCCAGAAGAGGCCCATCAGGACCACCATGGCGATCCAGGACCCGGCCCCACCGCCCCCGTACCACCCGCCCATCATCGTCGCGCACCCTGGTCGTGACGGGGGACTGGTGCAGGTGGGGTCATTCCACGATGGTGCGCGGCCCCTCGAGCCCGTCGCCAGGGTCCTTGGGCCTGGTCAGGTTACGGACGGTGACCCGCCGTGGTGTGGGCGAAGTACGCGGCCCGGCGACGCACGTGGTGGTGTGGGTTGAAGCGGCGGTGACGGGTCACCGGTGCGTTTGTCGGCGAGGGGTTGGCGGCGGCCCGGTAGAACCAGGTCTTGCCCAGCTCGACGAGCAGCAGGTAGCCCACGACCAGGCCGGCCAGCGTCGCGAAGTAGGCGGCGGGCAGCGGCTGGAAGCCCAGGGCGTGGGCGAACGGGGTGGCCGGGATCGCCGCGCCGACCGTCACCACGGCGAGGACGGAGAGGGCGAGCGGCAGGCTCGGGCGGCTGCGGAAGAACGGCACCCGGCGGGTGCGGATCGCGAAGACCACCAAAGTCTGGGTGGCGAGGGACTCCACGAACCAGCCGCTGCGGAACTGCTCGGGCCCGGAGTGGAACACGCCCAGCATGACCGCGAACGTCACCAGGTCGAACAGCGAGCTCAACGGACCGAAGAACAACATGAAGCGTCGGATGAAGGCGAGGTCCCAGTGGGAGGGCCTGCGCAGCTGCTCGGGGTCGGCCCCGTCGGTCGGGATGGCGAGCTGGCTGGTGTCGTAGAGCAGGTTGTTGAGCAGGATCTGCGAGGGGAGCATCGGCAGGAAGCTGAGGAAGACCGAGGCCGCGGCGGCGGAGACCATGTTGCCGACGTTGCTCGACGTCCCCATGAGCACGTACTTCATGGTGTTGGCGAAGATGCGCCGACCCTCGGTCACCCCGTCGGCAAGCACCCCGAGGTCCTTCTCCAGCAGGATCACGTCGGCCGCGTCCTTGGCCACGTCCGTCGCAGAGTCCACCGAGATGCCCACGTCCGCGGCGTGCAGCGCGAGGGCGTCGTTCACGCCGTCACCGAGGAAGGCGACACCGCCCCCCGCGCGCCGGGCGACGCGCACGATGCGGGCCTTGTGCTCGGGGGTGACGCGGGCGAAGACCACCGTGCTCGGTATCGCGGCGGCCAGCGCGTCGTCGTCGAGCGTGTCGAGGTCAGCGCCGGTGAGCACCCCAGCATCCCCGGTGAGCAGGCCGAGGTCGCGGCACACCGTGGCCGCCACGGTCGCATTGTCCCCGGTGACGACCTTGACCGCGATCCCGAGGTCGGCCAGCCGGGTCAGGGCCTGCTGCGCGCCGGGCTTGGGCGGGTCGGCGAACACCAGCAGCCCCACCAGGTCCAGGCCGTGCTCGTCGGCGGGGGTGGGGTCGGCCGGGGTCTCCGTGGTCGGGGTGACCGGGCGGGTGGCGACCGCGACCACCCGGTTGCCCGCCGCGAACTCGGCCGCCAGCGCCGAACGGGTCTCCTCCTCGACCCCCCGGCAGCGCTCCAGCACCACCTCCGGGGCCCCCTTGGTGACCAGCACCAGGGCGCCGCCAGGCTCGCGGCGCAGCACCGAGACCATCTGCCGCTCGTGGTCGAAGGGCAGCACCCCGACCTGCTCGCCGGTCGGTCCGGTGGCCCCCGCGCCGCGCCAGAGGGCGTCGTCGAGCGGGTTGCCCCCGGCCCCGGCCCCGGACTCCGTCGCGGCGAGGCCCCGTTCGAGCACGTCGAGGGCGTCGTGCCCCGGTGCCGGGACGGCCCGCAGGAAGTCGACCTGGCCGGTGGTGAGGGTGCCGGTCTTGTCGGTGAGCAGCAGGTCGAGGTCGCCGAGGTCCTCGATGCAGACCAGCCGCTTGACCAGGACGTGGCGGGCGGTCATCCGGCGCGCGCCGGCAGCCAGGCTGGTGGACACGACGGCGGGCAGCAGCTGGGGGGTGATGCCGACGGCGATGGCCAGGGAGAACAGCACCGCGTCGAGCAGCGGCTTGCCCAGCGCCACGTTGACGACCAGGACCGCCGAGGTGAGGACCCCGGCCACCCGCACCAGCAGCAGCGAGAACCGGGTGAGCCCCTGCTGGAACCCCGTGTCGGGCGCACGGGTGGCGAGCCCGGCGGCGATGGTCCCCAGCTCGGTGTGGGCTCCCGTCGCCACCACCACGCCGGTTCCGCTGCCCGCGTGCACCACGGTGCCCATCAGCGCGCACCCGTCGAGGTCGCCCAGCGCGGTGTGCGCCGGCACGGTGGACGTCGACTTCGTCACCGGCAGCGATTCCCCGGTGAGCACCGACTCGGCGCACTCGAGGCCCGTCACCGCCAACAGCCGCACGTCGGCGGGCACGATCGCGCCCAGCCGCAGCGTGACGATGTCGCCGGGCACGAGGGCAGTCACGTCCACGGTGCACGCAACGCCGTCCCGGAGCACGGCCGCGGTGTGGTGGACCTGGGCGTGCAGCGTCGCGGCGGCCCGCTCGGCGCGCAGCTCGTTGACGTAGCCCAGCCCGACGGACAGGGCGACGACGACCGCGATGATCAGCGCACTCTCCCGCTCCCCGACGATGAACGACGTCGTGGCCGCGGCGACCAGCAGACCCAGCAGGGGTGAGCGCAGCTGGTGGCCGAGAACCGCCCACGGCCGCACCCGGTGCGAGGCGGTGGCGTTGGGACCCCACCGCGCCAGGCCGGCGGCCGCCGCCGCCGACGTCAACCCCACCGCGGGGTCGACGGCGAGGCCGTGGGCGACGTCGGAGCCCGGACGGACCGACGCCACGACCACGGCGCTGGCGTCGACCACCTGACCCGGCGCGCGTGCGGGTAGTGCCGGGGCGCTCACGGCCTCGAGGCTGCGCCGGGCGCGCCGGCCGCAGCCAGGGTCTTCAGTCCCGGAAAGTGGCGGGGTCGGGCCTTTAGGCACTGCCGCGTGTGCTGCTGTGAGGACCACGCTGGACCCATGACGACAACCCCGGCCCCCACCTCCGACGCCGCGATCCAGTCGGCCGTGGCCGCTGCGCTGCTGGCCGTGCCCGGTGTGGACGCCACCCACGTCGGAGTATCCGTCCGCGGCGGCGCCGTGACCCTGTCCGGTGAGGTCGACGGCTACCCCGAGAAGGTGGTCGCGGAGCGGACGGCGCTGGGGGTCCACGGGGTCACCGCGGTCGCGGAGGAGATCACGCTGTCCAGCCCGTGGGGGGTGCGCGCCGACGGCGACGTCGCTCGCCTGGCCGGGGACGCGCTGCGCGCCGCGGACGACGTCCCGCCCTCGGTCACCGTCACGGTGAACGAAGGGTCGCTGGTGCTGCGGGGAACGGTGGACCTGGAGCGGCAGCGGGCCGCGGCCCAGCGCACCGTGGCCGACCTGCCCGGGGTCCGCGAGGTGCTCGACCTCGTCCACGTCCACGTACACCCCGCCACGGCTCCGCCCTCGCCGCGGCCGTGACCGTCCTGACCGACCCGTGAGCGAATGGGCCAACCCGGCCGTCGTGGTGCGGGAGACCCACTCCGGGGTGGTGGTGCTCGTCGGCGAGCGCGCGTGGAAGGCCAAGAAGCCGGTCAGCACCGGGTTCTGCGACTTCAGCACCCCGGGCCGCCGCGAGGAGGCGCTGTCCCGGGAGCTGTCGCTCAACCGTCGGCTCGCTCCCGACGTCTACCTCGGCCTGGCCCACGTCAGCGACCCGGCGGGCGGCCCCGCCGAGCCGCTGCTGGTGATGCGCCGGATGCCCGAGGACCGCAGGCTGGCCACGCTCGCTGCGGCCCACGCGCCCCTGGACGGCGTGATCTCCGCCCTTGCCGAGCTGCTCGCCAGGTTCCACGCCGGTGCCCGCCGCGGACCTGACGTCGACCGCGAGGGGCGGGCAGCAGCGGTCCGGGAACGGTGGCGCGGAAACGTCGACCGGGCCCGCGGCTGGTCCGAGGGGGTCCTCGACGCCGCCACGCTGGACCGCGTCGACGCCCTCGCAGGGGCCTACCTGGAGGGTCGGGGTCCGCTGCTCGACGCGCGCATCGCGGCGGGTGACGTGCTCGACGGCCACGCCGACCTCCTCGCCGACGACGTCTTCTGCCTGCCCGACGGCCCACGGGTCCTGGACTGCCTGGACTTCGACGACCGGCTGCGCTTCGTCGACCGGCTCGACGACGTCGCCTTCCTCGCCATGGACCTCGAGCAGCTCGGCCGCGTCGACCTGGCCGAGGAGCTCCACCGCTCCTACGACGCGGCCTGGGCCTCCCGTGGCGACGGCACCGCATCGTCGCTGCCGACCCCGGCCCTGGCCCCGATATCCCTGTGGCACCACTACGTCGCCTACCGGGCGTTCGTGCGCGCCCAGGTCGAGTGCCTGCAGCACGTGCAGGGCCACCACGGCGCCGCCGAGCGGGCGCAGCGGTACGCCGGCCTCACCCTGGATCACCTGGAACGGTCGGCCGTGCGGCTGGTGCTCGTCGGTGGGCTGCCCGGGACCGGCAAGACGACGGTCGCCACCGGGCTCGCTGACGCCGTGGGGGCGGTGGTGGTGAGCAGCGACGAGGTCCGCCGCGAGCTGCTGGCGTCGGGGACGGTCACCGGTGAGGCGGGCGTGCTCGACGCCGGTCGGTACTCGCCCGAGTCGACGGCCCGGGTGCGGGAGGACGTGCTGCGCCGCGCCGGGGACCTGCTGACCCACGGGGTCTCGGTGGTCCTCGACGCGTCCTGGATCGACGCGGGGGAGCGGGCCGACGCCGCCGCGCTGGGCCGCCGGACCTGCGCCCTGCTGGTCGAGCTCCGCACCACCGCGCCAGCGCCGCTCGCGCTGCGCCGCACCACGTCCCCACGTCCCGGTGCCTCCGAAGTCACCCCGGCCATCGCCGTCGTGATGGGTCGGCGGGCCGACCCGTGGCCCAGTGCCTGCGAGCTCGACACCTCCGGCACCCCCGGCGCCGCGGTCGGGGCCGCGGTCCGTGAGTGGACCGCCGCCGCCCGCGGCTGACCGCCACTGTCCAACACCACAAGTGACGACGGGGAGGGGGCCGCCGTGTTGTCCGGCTCACCGCCGGTCTCGTGGGCCTGTCCGCTACCGCGCAACGACCGTCGCAGGCATGCTGGTGGGGACGACGACCCCGCCCACCTGGTGATGGAGACCGCCATGCCTGCTCAACGAGCACTACCGGCGGCGGCGTCTGTCGTGATCATCGGCGGCGGTGTCATCGGGGTGAGCATCGCCTACCAGCTGGCCGCCGCGGGGGTCCGCGACGTCGTCCTGCTCGAGCGGGACGCCCTCGGCTCGGGCTCGACCTGCCGGGCGGCGGGCGGCGTCCGGGCACAGTTCTCCGACCCGGTAAACATCAGCCTGGGCGCGCGCGGCCTCGAGACCTTCGCCAGCTTCGCCAGCCGTTTCGGCCAGGAGATCGACTTCCATCAGGTCGGGTACCTGTTCCTGCTCAGCACGCCCGACTCGGTCGCCGCGTTCGAGTCCAACGTCGCCCTGCAGAACGGGCTCGGCGTGCCCAGCCGCATGATCAGCCCGCGCGAGGCGAGGGCGATGTCCCCGCTGATCTCCACCGAGGGGCTGCTCGCCGCCGCCTACTCGCCCACCGACGGCCACTGCACCCCCGAGGCGGTGGTGCTCGGCTACGCCGGCGCCGCCCGCCGAGCGGGTGCGACCCTGCTGACACGGTGCGCGGTGACGGGCATCGACACCCGCGGGGGGCGCGTCCACGCGGTCCACACCGAACGCGGCGCCATCCGCACCGACACCGTCGTCTGCGCCGCCGGGGCCTGGTCCGCCCAGGTCGGCGCCTGGGCGGGGGTTGATCTCCCGGTCGTGCCCCTGCGGCGCCAGATCCTGGTCACCGAGGACGTCCCCGGTCTGGACCCGAACACGCCGTTCACCATCGACTTCGCATCCACCTACTACTTCCACCGCGAGGGCGCCGGCATGCTGCTCGGCATGTCCGACCCCGAGGAGACGCCGGGTTTCAAGCTCGGCACCTCCGACGACTGGCTGCCCCGCATCGGTGACGCCATCGCCCGCCGCACCCCGTCCATCACCGAGACGGGCATCAGGAGTGGGTGGGCCGGGCTGTACGAGACGACGCCGGACCACAACGCCCTCATCGGCCGCGCCGCCGACGACTTCCTTTACGCGACCGGATTCTCCGGGCACGGGTTCCTGATGGGACCCGCCGTGGGCGAGGTCGTGCGCGACCTCTACCTCGGCAACACCCCGTTCGTCGACGTCAGCGCGCTCAGCGTCGACCGGTTCAGCACGGCCGAGCGTCGACCCGAGCTGAACATCGTCTGAGCCGGCCGGCCACGTCGCCGCAGCACCCACACCAGCCACCCGAGGAGACATCCCGATGACCGCACTGCCCACCGCCGCCGAGCTCACCGCCGCGGCGCACCGCGCCGCCACGAGCTGCGGCGTGCCCGCCGAGCTGCTGCGCGGTGACCACCCGGTGAGGTCCCCGATCAACGGTGCGGAGCTGGCTTCGGTCTCCTGGCTCTCGGCCACCGACGTCGACGAGGCGGTGGACCGTGCGGGTGCCGCGTTCGCCCAGTGGCGGATGGTTCCGGCGCCGGCGAGGGGCCAGCTGGTGCGTCGATTCGCCGACCTGCTGCGCGAGCACAAGGCGGACCTGGCCACGCTGGTCAGCCTGGAGGTCGGGAAGGTCACCTCGGAGGCCGCCGGCGAGGTCCAGGAGATGATCGACATCTGCGAGCTCGCCGTCGGGCTGTCCCGCCAGCTGTACGGCAAGACGATCAGCTCCGAGCGCCCCGGGCACCGGCTGAGCGAGACCTGGCACCCGCTCGGCGTGGTCGGGGTGATCAGCGCGTTCAACTTCCCGGTCGCCGTGTGGTCGTGGAACACCGCCCTCGCGCTGGTCTGCGGCGACCCGGTGATCTGGAAGCCGTCCGACCTCACGCCGTGCTCCGCCCTCGCCGCCGCCGCCCTGCTCGACGAGGCCGCGCGCGACGGCGACGCGCCGGCGCACCTCAGCCAGGTGCTGCTCGGTGGCGCCGAGGTGGGCCAGGCCCTGGTCGAGCATCCCGGCATCGCGCTGCTGAGCGCCACCGGCTCCACGCGCATGGGTCGCACCGTCGGTCCGCGGGTGGCCGAGCGGTTCGGCCGCTCCCTGCTGGAGCTCGGCGGCAACAACGCCGCCATCGTCACCCCGTCGGCGGACCTCGCGCTGGCCGCCCGTGGGATCGTGTTCTCCGCGGCCGGCACCGCCGGACAGCGGTGCACGTCGATGCGTAGGGTCATCGCCCACGCCGACGTCATCGACGCGCTGACCGAGACCCTGGCCTCCGCGTACGGGCGACTTCCGATCGGCTCACCGCTGGCCGACGGCACCCTGGTCGGCCCGCTGATCCACGGCCGGGCGTTCGCGGCGATGCAGGACGCGCTCGCCGCCGCCGTGGACCAGGGTGGAACGGTGGTGGTCGGTGGTGGTCGTCGGCTGGCCGAGGAAGCGCCCGACGCCTACTACGTCGAGCCGGCGATCGTGCGCATGCCGACCCAGACCGAGATCGTCAGGCAGGAGACCTTCGCGCCGGTGCTCTACCTGCTGCCCTACAACACCCTCTCCGAGGCCGTCGCTATGAACAACGACGTGCCGCAGGGTCTTTCGTCGAGCATCTTCACCACCGACCAGGCCGAAGCGGAACGCTTCCTGGCCGCCGACGGGTCCGACTGCGGAATCACCAACGTCAACATCGGGACCTCCGGCGCCGAGATCGGCGGGGCGTTCGGGGGCGAGAAGGAGACCGGAGGGGGCCGGGAGTCCGGTTCGGACGCCTGGCGCGCCTACATGCGCCGCGCCACCAGCACGGTCAACTACTCTGGCGAGCTGCCGCTGGCCCAGGGGGTCGAGTTCACGGTCTGATCACCCGGTGTGGGCCCTCGCGCCACCCGGCCCCTTCCCCAGACGGATCCCGGAGGAAAGTTCAAGACCATGAAGCCCCAGGCGCGTGTGCTGGCCGTGTCCGTGTCCGTGTCCGCGTCCGTGGCCGCGGTGCTGGCCCTCACGGCCTGCTCCTCGAACACCAGCCCGGTGGGTGACAGCAGCATCGACGGGTCGACGGTGGCGTTCCTCATGCCGTACCGCGCCCCCACCGGCGACGAGCAGAACGACCTTCCCGGTTTTGAGAAGAAGATGGACGAGCTGTGCCCGAGCTGCGTCGTGCTGGACAGCTACGCCGGCGGCGACGCCTTCGTCCAGCATCAGCAGCTCACCGAGGCGCTGATCCAGGGGGCCAAGGTCATCGTGCTCGACCCGGTGGACGCCAAGAACGCGGGCGGCCTGGTGACGATGGCGAAGTCCCAGGGCGTCAAGGTGATTGCCTACGACTGGCCCATCCCCACCGCCCGGGCCGACTTCTACGTCTCCTACGACAACGAGAAGATCGGTGCGCTGCTCGCAGCCTCGCTGGTGGCTCACCTGGACAAGACAGGGAAGGACCCCGCCAAGGGGGGCATCCTCGAGGTGAACGGCTCGCCCACCGACGCCGCGGCCGGCCTCGTCACGAAGGGCATCCACACCGGGCTCGCGAGCGGTGCGTACAAGACCGTGGCCGAGCACGACACTCCGGAGTCGGCCCCGGCGAAGGCGCAGGACTGGGTGAGAGACCAGCTCTTGCGCCTGGGCCCCAAGATCCTCGGCGTCGTGGCGGCCGACGACGGCCTCGGTGGCGGCGCGATCGCCGCGGCTGCGGCGACGGCGTCCATCGCCTTCCTCAAGGGCGAGCAGCCCACATCCGGCACCACCCTGTTCGACACCCCGAGCCGGCTGTTCGCCCCCGAGGTGATCACCGCGGACAACATCAAGGCACGGATCTTCGACACGGGGATCGCCACGGCCGCCGAGGTCTGCACCGGGGCCTACCAGGCCCCCTGCGCCACGCTCGGCATCAGCTGACCCGACGCCCGCGCCCGCCCCAACACCAGGTACCGGTGGGGAGGCTCCGCGGGTGCGGTGGGCGCTGGACCGGGGTCGGATGTGGAGCACGACGGGCATGCCTTTCGGCAACCCGTGCCCGCTGAACCGTCGACTGTGCCAAGGTCAGCGAATGGACACCGCAGCACCGCTAGCCATCGACGTGCGTGGGCTGCGCAAGCGCTACGGCGACCACCAGGCGGTGGACGGGGTGGACCTTCAGGTGCACCAGGGCGAGATCTTCTCCCTGCTGGGCCCCAACGGCGCCGGGAAGACCACCACCGTGGAGATCCTGGAGGGCTACCGCCGACGCGACGACGGCGACGTCACGGTCCTCGGGGTCGACCCGGCCAAGGCTGGGGCCCGCTGGCGAGCCACGCTCGGCATCGTGCTGCAGTCGGCCACCGCCAGCAGCGAGCTCACCGTCGCCGAGACCGTCGCCGTGCAGGGCTCCTACTTCGCCGACCCCCGCCCCACCGGCGAGGTCCTCGAGCTGGTGGGGCTCGGCGACAAGACGAAGATCAAGGCCAGCGCCCTGTCGGGCGGTCAGCAACGGCGCCTCGACGTGGCGCTGGGCATCGTCGGCCGCCCCCGGTTGCTGTTCCTCGACGAGCCGACCACCGGCTTCGACCCCGAGGCCCGCCGGGCGTTCTGGGGCCTGGTCCGCTCCCTGCGCGAGCTGGGCACGACGATCATGCTGACCACCCACTACCTGGAGGAGGCCGAGCAGCTGGCCGACCGGGTCGGGGTCATCGCCGGTGGCCGCGTCGTCGAGATCGCCACCCCGAAGACGCTGGGGGGCCGCGACACCGCACCCGCCACGGTCCGCTGGCGCCAGAACGGTGAGTGGCGCAGCGAGTCGACGTCCACCCCCACCGACACCGTGTGCCGCCTCGCCGCCGAGCTCGGTACGGAGGTCCCCGACCTCACCGTCGAGCGTCCCAGCCTGGAAGACGTCTACCTACAGCTGATCGGACAACCTCGATGAACACCGACATGAGCACCGCCACCACCGCGCTGCCCTCACCGGTCGGCGTCTCGGTGGCACGGGCCAAGGTTGAGATCCTGGAGTTCTTCCGGCAGCGCGAGCAGCTCGTCTTCACGCTGCTGTTTCCCGTGCTGCTGCTGCTGATCTTCGGTGCCGTGCTCAACCGCGACATTGCCCCCGGGGTCACCTTCATCCAGTACTTCACCGCCGGCATCGTCGCCGCGGGGGTGCTGTCGGCCTCCTTCCAGAACCTCTCCATCACCATCTCCCTCGAACGTTCGGAGGGCCTGCTCAAGCGCCTGGCCGGCACCCCCATGCCGAAGTCCGCCTACTTCCTGGGCAAGGTCGCGCAGGTGCTCGTGGTCAACGTGCTGACCACGGTGCTGCTGCTGGCGGTGGCGGCCGGGGTCTACGGCGTGGACCTGCCGACCAGCGTGGGCAAGTGGGTCACGTTCGTGTGGGTGAGCCTGCTCGGGCTGCTGGCCTGCGCGTTGTCGGGCATCGCCTTCTCCAGCCTGATCAAGAACGGCAAGACGGCGCCCGCAGTGGTGTCGCCGCTCGCCATCGTGCTGCAGTTCATCTCCGGGGTGTTCTTCCAGTTCAGCTCCCTGCCGGGCTGGATGCAGAGCGTCGCGTCGATCTTCCCGCTGAAGTGGATGGCCCAGGGCATGCGCTCGGTGTTCCTGCCCGAGTCGTTCGCCTCCACCGAGCCGGCCGGGACGTGGGAGCTGGGGCGGATCGCGCTGTTCCTGGGCCTCTGGAGCGTCGGCGCGCTGGTGCTGTGCGTGCTGTTCTTCCGCTGGCGCGACCGGGCCGACGGCTGAACCTCAGCCGAACCCGTTGAGGTGGTCGACGACGGCGAACAGGTCGCCCTGGTCGACGAAGTTGACGGCCACGTAGTTCGGCAGGCGTTCGCGCTCGGCGCGGCAGCGGTCCACGTAAGGCTGCAACACGGAGCGGGCGTTGACCTTTCGCGCGTCGCTGACCAGCGTGGTGAAGCCGCTGAGCCAGTTGTTGATCAGCAGCAGCGGGTCGCTCGCGGCACCGCGGTTCAGCGTGCACACCAGGTCGGCCGGGGTGGGGTTGGTGTACGGGGTGTCCTGGACGACGTCGAAACCCTGCTGCAGCCAGGGGTGCAGAGCCCCACCACCCTTGCGCTCGGACAGGACCACGAGACGGTGCCCGGAGCCGATCATCGACCCCAGCGTCGGCCACGGCTGCCCCGGAACCGGGGTGTGGACCAGCGGGAGCAAACCAGCCTGGTCGAACACGGCGGCGGTGTCCTCGGGGGTGACGGAGTCCTCGATGAACAGGGTCACCACCTCGCGGGGGTGGATCCGCATCCAGGCGCCCACGTCGCGCAGCACCGGCTCCAGCGGGGTCGACCCAGTCTCGCAGAGCCCGTGGCACAGGTAGGGCACCGGCGGGCCGGTGGTGGCGGGGGTCAACGCCGCCCGCAGCCGCAGCGCGCTGATGACCACGGCCGGGTCGTTGTCGTCCTTCGACGCGGCCAGGGCGGCGGCGTAGGACCGCGGGGCGGTGACCGTGAACCCCGCCCGGGTGGTGGGCTGGCCGTACCAGGTGTCGATGAGCAGGACCCGCACCCCCCTCTCGAGCAGACCCACCGGCCCGGTCGGCTGTTCGGCCAGGAACCACCCGGGCTCGTCGACGGCGGACATCGCGTTGTGCGCGGCGGGGTACGCGACGTCGTTGTAACGGCGGGCGCACAGCTCGACGTGGCCGTTGCAGGTGCTGCTGTCCGCGGCCGTAGCAGCGGGGATGCCGCGCTGGGTGGGCAGGATCCCGACGAGCAGCACCGCGATCAGCAGCGCCACCGCCACCACCGCGCCCACGGCGCGTCCCCGCCTCGAGCCCAGACCGGGTTCCCGCACCGCGGTGCGGGCACGCAGCGCCGGGCGGGGTACGAGCCGCCCGATCTGCTCCACGCCGAGCAGCACCAGGAACACCCCCGCCAGCACGGTGAGCAGCTGCACGGTGACGGTGGGGCTCACCAGCACCGCGGCCCCGGCGGCCACGAAGGCCATGCCCCGGACCACCTGTGCCGCAGACCGCTCGGGGGGACGAGAGACCCACCGCCAGGCGTGCCCCAGGGCCACCGTCGGGCGCGGTTCGCGGCCGGCGGAGACCAGGGCCAGGACGACGCCAGCGAGGACCGTCGCACCGGCCGTCCACCACAGCCCGCTGCTCAGGGTGCCCCAGCCCGCGGCCAGCAGGGCGCCGCGCAGCGTGCTGGTGTCGGCGCGCGCCGCGGCCAGGGCACCGATCAGGGTGAGCAACCCCAGCCCGGCCCCGGCTGCGGCCACCGCACGTCCCGTGCGGACCGCGCCAGCGGGTCGGTCCTGGGCCCGCCACCACCCGGCGATCAGCAGCAGCAGCCCGAGCGCGGGCAGCAACCACGCCAGCAGCGCCAGCAGGTGGGCCAGGTGGACGACGCGGGCCACCAGGCTGGTCTGGTCGACCTCGGCCAGGGTCACCGCGAAGTTCGGTGGCAGCTTCGCCGCCACCCCCGGGGCGAGCTCGGGCAGCGCCCCGGCCACGACCGCGCCGAGGTCGGTCAGGCGCAGGCTGACCGGACCGGAGCGGTCCTCGGTCAGCGTGCGGTAGGCCTCCTGGGCGGCAAAGCGCACGACGGGGGAGAACGCGTCGCTGCCCACCACCGCCACCACCGCCGCCTGCACCAGGGGACGCGCCACCACCAGGTCGGGATCGGCGGTGAGGATCTGCGCGGTGATCACCGCCCCGGCCTCGGCGCTCACCGCCGGATCCTGGCGGACCTCGTCGACGTGGCGTGCGAAGCGAGGGCCGTCGAGCAGCTGGAAGTTGAGCGAACCGGCGAGCAGCCCGAGGGCCAGCAGCACCGCGGCCATCCCCGTGATCCGGGCGCCCCGCAGGGGGTTGAGCGGCGGGCCGGACGTCATCAGCTGCTCCTCCGCAGACGCGAGACGCCGATCATGCCGTGTCCGCGCCGACGGTGGGGCGAGCGGCCGACAGGTCAACCTCCGGGTGCGATGAGGCCGGACTCGTAGGCCAACACCACGGCCTGCACCCGGTCACGGAGCTCGAGCTTGGCGAGGATGCGCCCCACGTGGATCTTGACCGTCCCCTCCGACAGGTGCAGCTCCGCGCCGATCTCCCGGTTGGACCGCCCGGCGGCGAGGAGGGCGAAGACGTCGCGCTCCCGCGCGGTCAGCACCGCCAGCAGGGCGGCCGCGCGGTCGGGACGTCGGGGGTCGGGCAGCAGCGGCACGAGCGTGGTGAGCAGCCGACGGGTGGCGGTGGGGGCGAGCACCGAGTCCCCTGCGGCGACGGTGCGGACCGCGGCCACCAGCTCGGTGGCGGGCACGTCCTTGAGAAGGAAGCCGCTGGCCCCGGCCCGCAACCCGGCGTGCACGTACTGGTCGACGTCGAAGGTGGTCAGGATGAGGACCCGGGTGGTGCTGCCGCCCGCCACGATCCGGGCGGTCGCCGCGATGCCATCGGTGCCCGGCATGCGGACGTCCATCAGCACCACGTCGGGCTGCAGCGACGCCGCCAGCCGCACGCCGGCGTCGCCGTCACCCGCCTCGCCCACCACGTCGATGTCGTCCTCGGCCTCCAGGATCATCCGGAAACCCATGCGCAGCAAAGACTGGTCGTCGACCAGCAGGACCCGGATCACCCTGGGCCAACGAGGGCGGTGACGTCGTCCAGGCGCACCGAGGCGCTGACGCACCAGCCCCCGCCCGGCTGGGGCCCGGCGCTGACGTGCCCACCGAAGGCCTGGACCCGCTCACGCATGCCGATCAGTCCCCGCCCCGGGCCCGCGGAGGCCACCCCACCGGCCACCGTCCCGTCGTCGCTGACCCGCAGCCGCAGCTCATCACCGACGCGCTGCACCACGACGACGACGGTGGCCCCCGGGCCCGCGTGACGCAGGGTGTTGGTCAGCGCTTCCTGCACCAGGCGGTACACCGTCAGCTGTTGACCCTGGGGAACGTCGCTGACGGCGCCGCTCACCTCGTAGCGCACCGGAAGACCGGCTGCACGCACCCGCCCGACGAGCACGTCGAGGTCGTGCAGGCCCGGCGCTGGATCCCCCGCACGGTCCCCCGTCGGCCCGGTGTCGACGTCGACCCGATCGTCGCGCAGCACCCCGAGCAACCTGCGGGTGTCGGTCAACGCCTGCCGGCCGGTGTCCGAGACCGCCCGCATCGCGTCGACCGCCCGGGCGGGGGAGCTCACAGCGACCGCGGCGGCGCCGTCGCTCAGTGCCACCATGACGGTCAGGTGGTGGGCAACGATGTCGTGGATCTCCCGGGCGATCCGGGCCCGCTCGGCCGCGGCCGCGATCACCCCACGCTGGTCCCGCTCCCGCTCGAGGCGCTCCGCCCGATCGTGCAGGGCCGCCAGGTAGGCCCGCCTGGTCGCCGTGTACAGCCCGACGCCCAGGGCGGCGGCCACCAGCCCGGAGAGCAGGGTCGCCCCGATCCACCAGTCGTCGGTCTTGGCCATCGCGGCCCCGACGAGCACCGCGAGCTCGAGGGTGCAGGCGCAGGTCAGCGCGGCCCTGCGAGGTGCGAGCCAGGCCACGGTCCCCAGCGCCACCACCACCGGGAGCAGGGCCACCTGGCGGGGGTCGGCGAGCGCACCGCCCGCGCTCAGGACCAGGGCCCAGGCGAACACCGCCACCGGGTAGCGGCGGCGCACCACCAGTCCTGCAACCGTGACCAGCAGCAGCCACAGCGACCAGCTGCGCACGGCGCCCGCGTTCTCGTGGAACAGGGGCGGCAACGACGCCAGGAACACCACCACCACGAGCACCGTGTCGACCGCCCACCCGGGCAGCGGGAGCAGGCGGGGGTGCTCGCCGAGCCGGGTCGTCGCGGACTGCGCCACGCTCGCCATGGTGCGCCCCTCAGGCGTCGGTGTGGCGCAGCCGCCACGCGGCGGCGCCGATCAGCACCAGGGCCCACAGGCACAACACCCCGAATCCGGTCCAGGGGCTCAGCGGGTTGGCGGCCCCCCTAGTGGCGCCCCACAGTGCTCCGCCGGCGTTGGACGGCAGGTACTGCACGAACTTGTCGGTCCAGGAGGAGGGCAGCAGCAGCGTCAGCGGGGGCAGCACGAAGAACAGGCCGACGAAGGTTGAGATCCCGGCGGCGGTGCTCCGCAGCAGAGCGCCGAGCGCCATGCCACACAGACCCGCCACAGTCACGTAGAGCGCCGACCCGACGACCGATCGCAGCGCGCCCGGCGCCCCGAGGGTCACGTCCAGGTTCTTGCTGCTCAGCAGCAGCTGCCCCAGGTAGAACGAGACAATGCTGGCGAGCAGGGCAACGACGAGCACGACGGCCGTGAACACCGCCATCTTTGCCCACAGCACCGGGAGACGACGTGGGACGACGGTCAGCGAGGCACGAATCATCCCGGTGCTGTACTCGCCGGTGACCAGCAGCACGCCCAGCACCCCGATGGCCAGCTGCGCGAAAGTCACGCCGCCGAGGCTGGTGAAGATCGGGTTGAACTGCGCCCGCTCGCGTGGACCGAAGGTCGAGTACTGGCTGGCGGTGACCCCGGTCAGCAGGGCGGCGAGCCCGATGGTCAGGACCACGGCCACCAGCAGGGTCCAGACCGTGGAGCGCAACGAGCGGAACTTGGTCCACTCCGAGCGCAGCACCCGCGCCGGGGTGATCTTCAGGCCCGTGACGACGGCTTCCGCGCGGGGCTGGCCCGGGGCGATCGCGGTGCTCATGCCGGCACCTGTGCGTCCGCGCCGGAGCGGTACTCGACCGCGTCGCTCGTCAGCTGCATGAACGCCTCCTCCAGGGATGCCTGCTGCACGGCAAGCTCGTACACCGGCAGGCGCGCCTGCCAGGCGGTGTGACCGATCTGCTCGGCCGTGCACCCGCGCACCAGCAGCACGTCGGGCTCGGTGGTGGTCACGGTGACGTCCGGGCCGAGCAGCAGCTCGCGCAGCCGCAGGGCCTCGGGGGAGCGCACCGAGACCGCCCCGCCGGCGGCCCGGGCGACGAACTCGTCGACCGTGGTGTCGGCGATGAGACGGCCGCGGCCAACCACCACCAGGCGGCTCGCGGTCTGAGCCATCTCGCTCATCAGGTGCGACGACACGAAGACCGTTCTGCCCTCGTCGGCGAGACCGCGCAGCAGGGTGCGGATCCACAGCACGCCCTCGGGATCGAGGCCGTTGACCGGCTCGTCGAGCACCACCACCCGCGGATCACCGAGCAGCGCCGACGCGACGCCGAGTCGCTGCCCCATGCCCAGGGAGAACCCACCGACCCGCTTGCCGGCGACCGCGGTGAGACCGACCATGTCCAGCACCTCGTCGACCCGACGTCGTCCGATGCCGTTGGTCTGGGCGAGGGCCAGCAGGTGGTTTCGCGCGGAGCGTCCGGTGTGCACCGCCTTCGCCTCCAGCAGGATGCCCAGCTCGGCCATCGGCGCCGAGGCGGCCCGGTAGTCACCGCCGTTGACCCGAACCGTCCCGCTGGTGGGCTCGTCGAGCCCGGCGATCATGCGCATGGTGGTCGACTTCCCCGCCCCGTTGGGGCCGAGGAAGCCGGTGACGATCCCCGGCTGGACGGTGAAGTTCAGCCCGTCGACGGCGAGCTTCTCGCCGTAGCGCTTGCTGAGGTTCTCGATCTCGATCACGGGCCGCTCCTGCGCTGGGTCGTGCGCTGTTCAGACCTCACCGACACTAGGGACGCCCACGGAAGCCGGCATCGGCCGCTGGTCCGGTCTTGCCGAGCCCAGGTAGGCCTTGCGGCCTACCTGGACCTCGACCCTGGACCTCGACCCTGAACCTCGACCGGCCGCCGGGTGTCTAGCCTGACGGGGTGGTCATCCAGGGCGCGCTCATCGCGGCCATCGTCGTCGGTGGCGTGGTGCTGCTGCGCACCCGTGACGGACACCGCGGCCAGGCCATCCGCCGACTGCTCGTGGTGGCGCTGGGGCTGTTCGCGGTGTTCAGCGTCGCCGCGCCCCGCCTGGTGACGTCGCTGGCCCAGCTGGTGGGGGTCGGGCGAGGGGCCGACCTGCTGCTCTACGCGCTGACGGCCACCTTCTTTGGCTACACCGTCACCTCCTACCGCCGCAACCGCCACCTCGAGGAGCAGCTCACCGTGCTCGCGCGCTCCATCGCGCTGACCGAGGCGACTGCTGCGCACGCCCAGCAGGAGGTCATCGACCTGCGCCGACACGAGCCACCGGACGGGCCGGAGTAGCGGCCGGAGTGCTGGCGGTGGGCTCCGGGCCGGCCGGGCGACATCGACGCTTCCGGGACTCGTGTCGTGGTCAGGGTGAACCTTTTGGTCTCGACGACCGATGATGGGGACAGGCGATGTGCATCCCGCACCCGTTGATCGACTCAGTAGAGGAGCTCCGCAGTGAAGAAGTCCTTGAAGATCATGGTTCCGGTGGCGGCGATCGGTGTCATCGGCCTGCTGCCTGGGGTCGCCACGGCGCAGGCGTCGGGCACCTCGTACCAGGCTCAGCTGAACGCCCTCAACAACTCCGGGGCCAGCGGCACGCTGACCCTGCAGCTCAACGGTGACTCGGCAACGATCACCGAGAAGGTGTCCGGGCTGGCGTCGACGTTCATGAACGCGCCCTACCCGCACGTGCAGCACATCCACGGCGGCGCCATGGGTCAGTGCCCGACCCCCGCGGCGGACACCAACGGCGACGGGGTGGTGAACGTCAAGGAGGGCGCACCCTCCTACGGGGGAATCCAGACCACGCTGAGCACCAGCGGTGACACCAGCCCCGCGGCGGGCACCGACCTGAAGATCGCCCCCAGCGGGGGCAGCTACACCCTCAACCGCACCATCACCCTTGACGCGGCCACCCTGGCCTCGATCAAGGACGGCAAGGCGGTCGTGGTGGTGCACGGGCTCGACCCGTCGAAGCTGAGCAAGCAGGCGCAGGGCGAGAAGAGCGAGATCGTGCCGTCGCTGCCGCTGGCCGCGACCTCACCGGCACTGTGTGGGGTGCTGCAGGTTTCGCAGATGGCCGCCATCCCCTCCGGCGCGGCCGACACCGGTAGCGGCAGCAGCGCCAGCGCCAACGTCGACCTCATCGCGGGCGGCACCGCCGTGCTCGCGGTCGCCGCGGTGGGTGGCGTGGCCATCGCCCGTCGGCGTCGCACCGAGGGCTGACGATCCTCGCGGGATTGTTCGACCGTAGCCACCGCGGCAGGACTGCTGCGGTGGCTACGGTCGCCCTCGCCGTCGTCGGCGTCGTCCTGCTGGGCGTGGGCCTCACGTCGAAGTCCGAACCACCGGCGCCCCCAGCCAGCGTGCTGGCCCTGGGCCAGACGGGGCCCACCCCGTCCACCGGACTCCCGGCGCCGTCGAGCGCTCTGCCCTCCTCGGCGGCCCCCTCGGCGGCCTCGACCGGCGTGGCCCCTGCCGCGCCAGCGACCGGACCGGTGCTGGCTGCGTCGAACCCGGTACGGCTCGCCGTGCCCCGGCTCGGGGTGGACGACGATCTCATCTCGCTGGGCCTGAACCCCGACGGCACCGTGGCGGTGCCCCCGTTGTCGCAGGTGCGTGTACCCAGCTGGTACGACAAGTCCCCGACCCCGGGGGCAGTGGGACCGTCAGCGATCTACGGCCACATCGACTCAGCCCAGTACGGCCGAGGCATCTTCTACGACCTCGGGGCGATGCGTCCCGGCGACCCCGTCTCGGTCACCCGTGCGGACGGGACGGTGGCGGTCTTCACCGTCAGCGCAGTGCGCGAGTACCGCAAGCAGGCGTTTCCCACCTTGGAGGTCTACGGCAACGTCGACTACGCGGGGCTGCGGTTAATCACCTGCGGCGGGGCGTTCGACGCCAAGACCGGCAACTACCTCAACAACATCGTCGTCTACGCCAAGCTCGCCTCGTCGCACCCCGCCTGACGCAGCAACCACAGGCAGACGGCCTCGTCCGGGCCGGGGCGATGCACGTCGCAGTGCATCCTGCGCACGCTGTTGGTGGGCTTCGCGCGCCATGGAGCAGGCAGCAGGCCAGCACCACACCGTCAGCCCGAACGCGTGCGACAACCTCCTCGACCTCGGAGCTGGTGCGCACCTCGCAGATGTCCGCCGCCGTGACCCCGGTCAGGGCGCACCAGGCCACAGCAGGTGGCACGCCGTCCGGCTCGCTGACCATGGAGAAGAGTCGACCGTCTGCTGACCGGCGTTGGGGCTCGGTCCGGGGGACGGTGGTGCAGACGCATCGTTTGCGTCACGCCTAAATGAGGTTAGGCTGGCCTGACAAGAAGGTCGACGCCGCCGAGGAGCCCCCGATGAGCCTGTCCGAGACCCTGCTGCTCGGGTTCATCGCTGGTGTCACCATTCTGATCGGGCTCCCGGTCGGCCGCCTCCGTCGGCCCGCCCCGGCGCTGCGGCTGGTCCTCAACGCCACGGCGGTGGGGGTTTTGCTGTTCCTGTTCTGGGACGTCCTGAGCGCGGCGTGGGAGCCTGTCGACGCCGGACTGGTCGCGGTGCACGACGGCACCGGTGGCCTTGCCCCGGTTCTGGGGTTCGGGTTGCTGTTTCTCGGCGGCTTGGTCGTCGGCCTGCTCGCCCTGGTCGGCTACGACCGGTACATGAGTCGTGCGGCGGCCGCGGCGCGGGGCGGCCCAGGAGCCATGGCCGCCACCGAGCTACAGCCGACCCGCCTGGGTGTCGCCGCCTGGTCCCCGGCCAAGCAGCTGGCCCTGCTCATCGCTATCGGCATCGGGTTGCACAACTTCGCGGAGGGCCTCGCGATCGGGCAGGCGGCGGCGAGCAGCCAGATCGCCCTCGCCACCGTGCTCGTCATCGGCTTCGCCCTGCACAACGCCACCGAGGGCTTCGGGATCGTGGCCCCGCTCGCCGGGGAAGCCGGGGGTTCCACCCGACCCAGCTGGAGGTTCCTGCTCGCCATGGGTGCGATCGGGGGTGGCCCTACGTTCGTCGGGACCGCCGTGGGTCACTCCTTCACCTCCACCCCGGTTTCCGTGGTGTTCCTGACCCTCGCGGCTGGTTCCATCGTGTACGTCGTTGCCCAGCTGCTCGGCGTCGCCGCCCGCGCCAAGCGCCCCGACCTGCTGGCCTACGGGCTGCTCCTCGGCTTGGCCGCGGGCTTTGTCACCGACGCGATCGTCACCGCCGGCGGTGCCTGACGGCACCCCAGGCCCCCGCCCGGGTGCTCACCGCAGGACGGTGACCACCCGGGCGAGGACCGAGGGCACGGCGCTCAGGCCGCGAGCAGGCCCTTCATCGTCGTGATCTCCGCCTGCTGGTCGCTGACGATCGAGGTGGCCAACGCCCGGGCCTCGGGGTTGGAGCCGTCCTTCAGCTCAGCACCCGCCTGCTCGATGGCCCCGCTGTGGTGGTCGATCATCATCGTCAGCCACTGCCGGTCGAACCCGGCCCCGGACAGTGCACCCAGCGTGGTCATGTCCTGCGCGGACATCATGCCCGCCATCGAGGATCCCCCGCCGTGGTCCATGCCACTCATGCCACCCATGGCGCCCGGGTCGGCGGTGGGCGCGGGTCGCCCGAAGGACTTCAGCAACCCGGTCATCGTGTCCATCTCCGGTTTCTGGGCCGCGGCGATCTTCTTCGCCAGGTCGAGCAGGGCGGGCGTGGTGGTGCGCGCGGGAACCATCGTGGCCATCTGCACCGCCTGCGCGTGGTGGGGGTACATGCCCTCCAGGAAGGTGACGTCGGCGGTGGTGAACACCGCAGCGGACGGGGTGCTCGACGTCGATCCCCCGGAAGAGGTGGACGCGGACGGGCCGGTGGTGTCGCTGCCGCAACCGGCCAGGGCAACGCCCAGGGTGGTCACGATGGCAACGGCGGGCAACGCGAAACGAGTACGCATGACGAGCTACTCCTCAGGTGAGGGTGATGCTGCGGGTGGGGTGAGGTGCGCGCACGGCACACCGGGGACGGCCCGGGCCGGTCGACAAGGCCAGGGCCGGCCGGTCACACCCGCAGGATGGACAGCTCCGGCAACGTCGGAGTGGTCCACGGCGGATCCCGGCCGGGAAGGACCCCGGCCGGTGGGCTGCTCGCGTTCAGCTCGACGCGGGGCGTTCGCAGCGCCCCGATCAGCAGCAGCAGCGTCAGGGCCGCGGTCAGGACCGCAAGGCAGGGGTGGTTCATGACGTGACCGACCGCGCTGGCGACGGCGTCACCGCTCGCGGGCCACGGCGATGCCACCGGCCCCGGCGCGGTGTGTCCGACCGTCACCTCCGCAGCGACCATCCCGTGGTTCGCGGACCCCGCCACGGCTGGCAGTGCGTGCATCAGCAGCACCGCTGCGATGAGGACGAGGGCTACCAGCAGGCTCCACGAGGGCCCGCCCCGCGAGACGGCTCGGCTCCTCATCGGCCCAAGAATACACGCCATCTGGTACCCCCTGGGGGTAGCTGCTGCGGCGGCGGTGTCCGGTTCACGATGAGGGCGTACCGTTCATGCGGCTGAGATGTCAGCGGGTTCGGAACCGGGTCGGCTGTCCGCTGCCGGCTCGGTGAGGCAGGAGCCTCCGTCCGGACGGGCCAGGTGACCTGATTCACGTGGGGATCACCGATGACTGCTGTTGCCGTTCGAGCGTTGCTGCCGCTGCTACCGGAGCCGGTCGGTGGCGCAGCACCGGCCGCCGACGGCACGTTCCCTCATCCACCGGCCCGCCGCCCTCGCCGGCTTGCTCTCGTTCTCGCCGCCATGGCCGTTGTCGGCGTCCAGGTCACCACTGGGTGCACCTCGGCCACGCACCAGCCCGGCACAGCCATGATGGGCGGTGGCGATGGTTCCGATGGCGGGATGGGCGGATACCGCTACTCGCAGCTGTCGTGCAGCGCGCCCACGTCGCTACCCGGGCGGCTGGTGACGGTCACGCTGGCCGACATGGGAATGACCCAGATGATGGGGGGCACCGCCCCGCTGGGGGTGCACATGAGACTGCAGTCCTCGTCCCGCACCGTGGCGGCCGGCACCGTCAGCCTCGTCGCGGAGAACATGGGGTGGCGAACTCACGAGCTCGTCATCCTGCCGATCGATGCCGGTGCGACCGCGGGTCATCGTGTGACCGGCCCGGACGGCAAGGTCGCCGAGACCGGCAGCCTCGGCGAAGCCTCAGCCAGCTGCGCCGCCGGCGCAGGACCAGGCATCACGGCCCGCTCGACCGGCTGGATCACCCTCACCCTGGCGCCCGGACGGTACGAGCTGGTCTGCAACCTGGCCCACCACTACGCCGACGGCATGTGGACCGAGCTGACCGTCACCTGAGCTCGTGCGAACGGCTGCGGCGTGGGCGCAGCGTGCCCACGGCCGCCGTGACCACCGCGACCGCCTCGGCGATCGTGGTCGCGACCTTGCTGGTGTACCAGAAGGGCTCGTACAGATCTGGTATCGGCCCGATCGGGCCGATGTCCACGTAGCGGGAGAGCACGACGGCGCCCAGCGCGCTGGCCGCGACCAGGAAGGCGAACGCGTAGGCCAGCCGCGCGCCAGTCGCCAGCACGAGCACGGCAGCGAGGAGAGACACCCCGGCTTCGACGTAGAACAGGTCGACCTGACTCCAGCTGCCCGCCACGGCGGGCGGCTGCGTCGGCGCGAGGTAGAGGTGGATCCCGGCGTCCACGGCCAGCCCCGCGGCAGTGAGCAGCCGGATCGACCAGGCCAGCGTCCGGTCGCGGCTCATGTGACGACCAGCGTGCCGTGCATGTTCCCGTGGTAGGTGCAGTGGAAGGTGTACGTGCCGGGCTTGGTCGGCGCCGTGAAGGAGGCGGGGACGCCGGGGTCGGCGTCCACGTCGAACACGCTCGTGCTCGTGTCAGCGGTCACCGAGTGGACGACCCGGTCCATGTTCATCACCGTGACCTTGGCGCCCGGCTTGACGCTCTTGGGCACCTGGTACTTGAAGTCCTTGATGGTGATCACCGTCGCCTCGGCGGCGGGCGCTGACGCCGCCGACGTTGGTGCCGGTGTGGACGCTGATGGCGCCGGCGAGGACGAGGCGTTGCCGGCTGGACTGCTGGTGGTGGGAGCGCTCTGGGAGGAGGGGGCTGAGCCCGTGGGGGGAGTGGACTGACCGCTGGAGCCCGATGAGCCGCACGCGGCCACCACCCCGGCCAGGACGAGGCCACCAACCAGCACGGAAACCCGTCGAGCTATTTGGACTGTCATACCTTCGTGTTCGCAGCCCCACCCACCAACGGTTGGCTCCGCTGCACGATTGACGGCTGGCGCCGCTGCACGATGAGGTGCCGGCGAGCGTCACGCCTGCTCCCACGCGGAGCGGCGCAGCAGCCGGAGACCGTTGAGGCCGACCAGGACGGTGGATCCTTCGTGGCCGGCGACGGCCAGGGGCAGGGGCAGGGTGCCGAGCAGGTCCCAGGCGACGAGTACGGCGATGATGGTGCCGGCGATGACGAGGTTGGCGATGACGACGCGGCGGGCCCGCCGGGCCAGGGCGATGACGCGGGGGATGGCCGCGAGATCGTCGTGGACGGTGATCGCGTCGGCGGTCTGCAGGGCCAGGTCGGAACCGCCGCGGCCCATGGCTATCCCTAGGTGGGCGGCGGCCATGGCCGGGGCGTCGTTGACGCCGTCCCCGATGAGCAGGACCCGGCGTCCGTGGTGCTGCATCGCCTCGACGTGGGCGAGCTTGTCGGCGGGCAGCAGTCCGGCGTGCACCTCGGTCAGTCCGACCTGCGCGGCCAGACCGTGCGCGGCGACGGGGTTGTCGCCGGTCAGCAGGACCGGTGCGTGCGCGGTGAGCGTGCGGAGCTCGGCCACGGTGGCTGCGGCGTCGACCCGGGGCCGGTCGGCCAGGCTCAGCACCGCGGCGGGTCGACCGTCGACCGCGACCACCACGGCGGTGCGGGCGTCTCGCTGAGCCTGCACCACGGCGCGGCGGGCAGGGGTTGGCGCGGCGGCGGCGTGGGCGGCCTCCACCTCGTCGAGGAGGGCGGGGGAGGCGACCTG
>JBDTDI010000200.1:0-5249 GCA_039923155.1 Mycobacteriaceae bacterium
CGAGGTCGACGCCGGCGCCATCCTCGTCGTCCTGGAGAGCATGAAGATGGAGACCGCGATCCGGGCGCCGTACGCCGGCCGGGTCCGAGAGGTCCTGGCCACGGTCAACTCACAGGTCGATGCCGGAGCCCCGTTGCTGAGGTTCGACCAGGTGGGCGAAGAGGCCGCGGTGCGGCTCGCCCCCCGAGTGTCCTTCGCCGTCCCGGCGCCCGCGGCCGAGGTGGACCAGCGCACGGAGGCGCTGGCTCGGCTCGCGACGCTGAGCGCACTGATCACCGGCTACGACGTGAGCGCCACGCACGCCCGTGCGCTGCACGCCGACTACGAACGGCTTCGGCACGGGGTGGCCCACGACGACAGCGAGCTGGTCCGGGCCGAGCTGAGGTTGCTGAACACCTTCGCCGACATCTGTGAGCTCGGCCGCAACCGTCCCACCACGGCCGAGTCCGAGACCGACGAGCAGGTTCACAGCCCGCGTGAGCACTTCCACTCCTTCCTGCGTTCTCTCGACGCGGCCCGGGAAGGGCTACCCACGTCCTTCCGGCTGAAGCTGGCGCGGGCACTGCGCCACTACGGGGTCGCCGCCCCGGACGGCGCCGTCCCCGCGGAGGGCCCCGAGCTGCAGGAGGCCGTCTACCGGGTCTTTCTCGCGCAGCAGCGGATCGAGAACCAGGTCCCGATCATCGCCGCCCTGTTGCAGCGTTGGCTCACCGACCAGGACCGCCGAGATGCTGCTGACCACGAGCTGACCGCGGTGCTGGACCGACTCGTCCTGGCCACTCAGGTCCGGTTCCCCGTGATCGGCGACCTCGCGCGCACCATCCGGTTCCGGTACTTCGACGAGCCACGCATCCGGCAGGCCAAGGAGCGGGTGTACGACGAGCTGCGGGGAGTTCTTGCGCACCTCTCCGAGGAACCCGACGCGCCCGACCACGCCCGCCGCATCCAGGACCTGGTGGCCACCACCGAGCCGCTGATCGACCTGCTCGCGCAACGGATCAGCCGGTCCGAGGACGGTGCGGGACCGCTGCTCGAGGTGATCACCCGGCGCTACTACAAGATTCGTCAGCTGCGAAACGTCAGGTCCTTCGAGGAAGACGGGCGCCAGTTCGTCGCCGGTGACTTCGAGCTCCGCGGCCAACTGCTGCACCTCATCTCGAGCGTGGCTGATGTCGCCGAGCTGGCGTCCGCCTTGACCGCGGTCGGTGCCGTCGCCGTTGCGACGGGTGCCTCGGAGAACCTCGTCGTCGACCTCTACCTGTCCTGGGCCGACGCACCCCCGGACGCCGACACCATGTCCACCACGCTCCGTGACACGCTGAGCGCGCTGCCCCTGGCGGGGACCTGCCGACGGGTCACCATCACCGTGTGCAGCGCGGAGGCAGCGGGCGTCCACCAGTTCACCTTCCGGCCCGACGCCGGCGCACCCGTAGAGGAACGGGTCATCCGGGACATGCATCCGCTGAGCGGGCAGCGGCTCGAGCTGTGGCGCCTGAAGCACTTCGACGGAACTCGACTGCCCGCGGCGCCCGACACCTACCTGTTCCACCTGGTGGCCAAGGACAACCCGGCCGACGAACGGCTGGTGGCGCTCGCCGAGATTCGTGACGTGACCCCACAGCGCGACGACACCGGTGAGGTCGTGGCCATGCCGATGATCGAACGCACGCTGACGGCGTGCCTGGATGGCATCCGACGGGCGCAGTCCCAGCGCGGCGCCAGACGCAGGCTCGACAACAACTCGGTCGTGCTCTACCTGTGGCCGGTGCTCGACGTGCCGCTGGAGCGGGTCGCCGTCGTCGCCCAGAACTCGGCGCCGCTCGCGGTGGGCGTCGGCCTCGAGGAGATCACCCTGATGGCCCGTCTGCAGGATCAGCCGGGCCTGCCGACCCGCGACGTGGCGCTGCGGTTCTCCTACCGTTCCGGGGCCGGCGTCGTGGTGACGATGACCGAGCCGGCGACCGAGCCGCTGCTGCCGCTCGACGAGTACACCCAGAAGGTTCAGCGGGCACGGGCCCGCGGCACCGTCTACCCCTACGAGCTGATCCCGTTGCTCACCGGTGGCGGTGGCACCTTCACCGAGCACGACCTGGACGACGACGGCCGGTTGGTCCCCGTTGACCGGCCCCACGGCCACAACCGGGCGGGGATCGTGGTCGGCGTGGTCAGCGCCCCCACCGCCCGCCACCCCGAGGGAATGCGCCGCGTCGCCCTGTTCGGTGACCCGACGAAGGCGCTGGGCACGGTCGCCGAGGCCGAGTGCGCCCGCGTGGTTGCCGCGATCGACCTGGCCGAGGAGATGGCGGTGCCCGTCGAGTGGTTCGCGCTGTCCTCGGGGGCCACGATCGCGATGGACAGCGGGACCGAGAACATGGACTGGGTGTCGCGGGGCCTGCGCCGGATCATCACCTTCACCCAGGGCGGCGGTGAGATCAACGTCGTGGTCGCCGGCATCAACGTCGGCGCGCAGCCGTACTGGAACGCCGAAGCCACCATGTTGATGCACACCAAGGGCATCCTGGTGATGACCCCGGACAGCGCGATGGTGCTGACGGGCAAGAACTCCCTGGACTACTCGGGTGGGGTCTCGGCCGAGGACAACTTCGGCATCGGTGGGTACGACCGGGTGATGGGCCCCAACGGACAGGCCCAGTACTGGGCCCCCGACCTGACCGCGGCGGTGGGCATCCTGTTCGCGCACTACGAGCACGCCTACGTCGCGGAGGGTGAGCGTTTTCCGCGGCGCGCGCACACGACGGACCCCCTCGACCGCGATGTCTGCAGCTATCCGCACGTTCATCCATCGAGTGACTTCACCACGGTGGGGGACATCTTCTCCTCCGTGACCAACCCGGAACGCAAGAAGCCGTTCGACATTCGCACCGTGATGCGTGCGGTGGTCGACCAGGATCATGCGGTGCTCGAGCGCTGGGCCGACATGGTGGGCGCCGACACCGCGGTCGTCCTCGATGCGCACCTGGGTGGTCACCCGGTCAGCGTGGTGGGAATCGAGTCGAGGGTCCTCCCGCGCAAGGGGTGGGTTCCTGCCGACGGCCCGGACCAGTGGACGTCTGGCACCCTGTTCCCCAGCTCGTCGAAGAAGACCGCCCGCGCCATCAACGCGGCCAGCGGGAACCGTCCGCTGGTGGTGTTGGCCAACCTGTCCGGTTTCGACGGGTCCCCGGACTCGTTGCGCAACCTCCAGCTCGAGTACGGGGCCGAGATCGGCCGGGCGATCGTCAACTTCGACGGCCCGATCGTGTTCTGCGTGGTCTCCCGCTACCACGGTGGCGCGTTCGTCGTCTTCTCCGGCGCGCTCAACGACAACTTGGAGGTGCTGGCCATCGAGGGCTCCTTCGCCTCGGTGATCGGCGGCGCCCCGGCCGCGGCGGTGGTGTTTGCCCGCGAGGTCAACGCACGCATCAGCGCCGACCCGGCGGTGCGTGATCTGGAGGCGGCGCTGGGCGCCACCGAGGACGACGCGAGGCAGGCCGAGCTGCGGGTCGAGCTGGCCACCCAGCGGATCAACAGCCGTTCGGCGAAGCTCGGGGAGGTGGCCGCGGAGTTCGAGGCCGTGCACAACATCGAACGGGCGCGCGAGGTCGGCTCGGTTCACGCCATCATCCCCGCGGTGCAGCTGCGCCCTGCGCTCGTCGCCGCCGTCCAGCGGGGAATCGATCGGACCGTCGAGGAGCCGGACCGACCACGTTGAGCCGGCCCGCTGTCCGCGCGGCCGACGACGTCACCGTGGACGACGTGGCCGGCCGGCGCAGCCCCCGTGGCACCGGCCGCGGACACGCCCCACGTCAGGTCGCCACCGACACCCTAGGACGCGGCGGGCTCCTCCAGGACGAACCAGACCGTCCCCAGCGGAGGGATGCGGATGTCGGCCGACGCCCCGCGCCCGTGCCAGGACCGGTCCACCGCCTGCACCGAGCCCAGGTTGCCCACCCCCGACCCGCCGTAGACCTCGGAGTCGGTGTTGAGCACCTCCCGCCACGTGCCTGCGGCGGGCAGGCCCAGCCGGTAACCCTCGCGGGGTGAGCCGGAGAAGTTCGTGACGCACGCCAGCACCGAGCCGTCGGCGCCGTGGCGCAGGAAGCTCAGCACGTTGTTGGCCGCGTCGTTGGCGTCGATCCAGGAGAAGCCCTCCGGAGAGGTGTCCTGGCTCCACAGGGCCGAGTGCGCCGAGTAGGTGGCGTTGAGGTCGCCCACAGCCTGCGCGATGCCCCGGTGCAGGGCGCCGGCCGCAGGATTGTCCAGCAGGCCCCAGTCCAGCCCCAGCTCCTCCGACCACTCGCTCGGCTGGCCGAACTCCTGACCCATGAACAACAGCTGCTTGCCGGGGTGGGCCCACATGAAGCCGAGCAGGCCCCGCAGCCCGGCGGCCTTGTTCCATGCGTCGCCGGGCATACGCTCCCACAGTGATCCCTTGCCGTAGACCACCTCGTCGTGGCTGATCGGCAGCACGAAGTTCTCGCTCCAGGCGTAGACCAGCGAGAACGTGATTCCGTGGTGGTGGTAGCTGCGGTGCACCGGGTCGTGCCCGACGTAGTCGAGCGTGTCGTGCATCCAGCCCATGTTCCACTTCATGCCGAACCCGAGTCCGCCGAGGTGGGTGGCGCGGGTGACACCCGGCCAGGAGGTGGACTCCTCGGCGATGGTGACCACGCCCGGGTGGTTCTTGTAGACCGTCGCGTTCATCTCCTGCAGGAACGCGACCGCCTCGAGGTTCTCCCGGCCGCCGTGGATGTTCGGCTCCCACTGACCCGCCTCGCGGGAGTAGTCCAGGTAGAGCATCGAGGCCACCGCGTCGACCCGCAGGCCGTCGATGTGGAACTCCTCCAGCCAGTACAGGGCGTTGGCGACGAGGAAGTTGCGCACCTCGCTGCGGCCGAAGTCGAAGACGAGGGTGCCCCAGTCCTTCTGCTCGCCGCGCCGGGGGTCGGCGTGCTCGTAGAGCGGGGTGCCGTCGAAGCGCGCCAGGGCCCACGCGTCCTTGGGGAAGTGGGCCGGGACCCAGTCCACGACGACCCCGATGCCGGCGGCGTGCAGGGCGTCGACGAAGGCGCGGAACTCGTCCGGGGTGCCGAAGCGCGAGGTCGGCGCGTAGTAGGAGGTGACCTGGTAGCCCCACGACCCGCCGAAGGGGTGCTCGGCGACCGGCATGAGCTCGACGTGGGTGAAGCCGAGGGCCCGCACGTGCGCGACGAGCGCTTCGGCGAGCTCGAGGTAGGTCAGCCCGGGCC
>JBDTDI010000201.1:0-5723 GCA_039923155.1 Mycobacteriaceae bacterium
GACCCTGAACCCGGACGACGTGTGGGCCATGATCTCCCACGAGTCGGCGGGCGACCCGCGCGCGATCAACCTCTGGGACAGCAACTACGAGGCCGGTCACCCGTCCAAGGGGATCATGCAGTGCATCGACTCCACCTTCGACGCCAACAAGCTGCCCGGGCACTCCGACATCTGGAACCCGGTGGACAACATCATCGCCGGCTGCCGTTACTCCATCGCCCGCTACGGCTCCACCGCGAACGTCCCTGGTATCGCGTCGATGAGCTCCGGTGGGGCCTACCAGGGGTACTGACGACGGCTCGGCGCTGGGTACGGATGAGCGCACGACGCTGGGTGCTGATGAGCGCGCGGCGCTACCGTCGCAGCCGTGGCCCCCACCGAGTCAGCCCGTTCTCGCATCGAGCCGTTCCACGTCATGGACGTGTGGGCCGCCGCCGCCGAGCGCGCCCGCACCCACGGAGACGTGCTCGTCCTCGCCGCCGGCCAGCCGTCGACCCCGGCCCCGGCCCCGGTGCTCGCCGCCGCGCGGGCGGCGCTGACCGAGCAGACGCTGGGCTACACCGTCACCCCCGGAATCCCGCCGCTGCGCGAGGCCATCGCCTCCTACCACCGCCGCGCCGGTCTCGACGTGGTCGCCGAGGACGTGGTGGTCACCACCGGCAGCTCGGGGGCGTTCACCCTGTTGTTCCTGGCCGCGTTCGACCCCGGTGACACCGTGGCCATGGCTCGCCCCGGCTACCCGGCCTACCGGAACGCCCTGCGGGCGCTGGGCTGCGAGGTGCTCGAGCTCGACTGCGGCGCCGACACCCGCTTCCAGCCCACCGTGGCCATGCTCGACGCGCTGCCCACGCCACCGCGAGGCTTGATCGTCGCGAGTCCGGCCAATCCCACCGGCACCATCCTGGCCGCCGACGAGCTCGCCGCCCTGGCCCGCTGGTGCGACGCGCACGGCACCCTGCTCATCTCCGACGAGATCTACCACGGCATCAGCTACGGCCCCGAGACCGCGAGCGCGTGGGCCACGTCGCAGCAGTCGGTGGTGATGGGCTCGGTGAGCAAGTACTTCTCCATGACAGGCTGGCGGCTGGGCTGGATGCTGGTGCCCGTTGCTCTGCGGGCCGCGGTGCACCGGCTGGCCAGCAACCTCACCATCTGTCCACCTGCCTTGGCCCAGCACGCCGCCGTCGCGGCGTTCACCGACGCCTCCTACGCCGAGCTCGACATGCACGTGCACCGCTACCGCCGCAACCGGGACCTGCTGCTGGAGGGCCTGCCGGCCCTCGGTCTGACCGACCTGGCTCCGGCCGACGGGGCGTTCTACGTCTACGCCGACGTCGCGCACCGCACCGACGACGCCACCGCCTGGTGCGCGGCCCTGCTCGCCGAGACGGGGGTGGCCATCGCCCCAGGAGTTGACTTCGACACCGTGGCTGGCCACCACACCGTGCGGTTGAGCTTCGCCGGCGCCACCCACGAGATCGAGCAGGCCTTGACCCGGCTCGCCACCAGCGCTCTCGTGCGATGAGGCGCTGACCCCCACCACGCGGCGGCGTGCAACCTGCGTGGGTGCAGCTTCCGTCTCAGGACAGGAGGTGAGGGTGCGGCCAGAGGCCGAGAGTGAGTTCGCCACGTACTTCGCGGCGCGGCGCGATGCCGTGCGCCGCAGTGCGTACCTGCTCTGCGGTGACTGGCACCGAGCCGACGACGTCGCCCAGACCGCGTTCGTCAAGCTGCACCGGCACTGGGACTCGGTGCGGGACAAGGGTGCGTTGGACGCCTGGATGCGACGGACGGTGGTGCGGGCGGTGGTGGACGAGAGCAGGCGGCCCTGGCGGCGCGAGCGTGCGAGCGCGGTGCTGCCGGAGCCGGTGGCCGCCGGAGACGACCCCGGCGACGCGATGGCGCAGCGCGAGCAGGTGCTCGCGGCGCTGGCCGCGGTGCCACCGCGGCAGCGGGCCGTGCTGGTGCTGCGGTTCCTCGAGGACGCCGACGTCGCCACCACCGCGGTCGCGCTGGGGTGCAGCGAGGGAACGGTGAAGAGTCAGACTGCCCGCGGGCTGGTGGCGCTGCGGGCGGCCCTGGCGGGATCGGAGGCTGACGATGGACGAGCGTGAGGCCCTCGACCGGCTGCGCGCCGCAGTGCCGGACGACATGCCCCCGGCCACCTTCGACCACGGGTCGGTGGTGCGGGCGTCCCGCGCGGCGCAACGTCGGCGCAGACAAGTGGTGACGGGTGCGCTCACCGCGGTGCTCGTCCTCGGGGGGTTGGGGGGTGCCGTGGCCGCGCTGCGGGAGCTTCCTGGCGGCAGCACCAGCGATGCGGGCGCCACGGCAGGCACCGTGGCCGCAAGTGGTCGCGCCAACGGGCTGACCAACCCGGCTCCGACCGGCGCCGCGCCCGGCGGCCAAGGCCTCGACAACGGCCTCGCCGGTTGTGCGACGGCCGGCGAAGCGCTGGTCCGCGCCGTCCTCCAGGCGCTGCCCGCCGTGTCCGGGCGGGGACCGTACCCACTGACGCGGTCCTGCCCCGCTGGGACCACCGGGGCTGAGTTTCGGGTCGGTGACGGCCCCGCGTCCGAACGGCTGCAAGTTCTTCTCGGCCCGGCCACGGTTGCCTCGGCGGGGCCCAGCGGCTCCGCGCGGACTTCTGACGGGCGCCTGGTCACGGTGATTGACCTCCCGGCGCCCGACGGGTCGCCAGGGTCCTACGTGGCTCGGCTCGGCGAGGTGGCCGCGAAGGTCGCGGCCGCGCTGGGCTGAGCGCCACCACCGCACGGAGGTGGGTTTCCCGCAGGCGAGCGGCCCACCGTCGGTGAGAAAGAGGATCGTGTGCGCCACCTCCAACGGCACGGTCCCACCGCTCATGCGCTGACGTTGCGCCACCGCTACCCGGCTCCTGACTCCACGCTGCGCACCGTGCAGACCGACGAACGGTGCTGTCCCGCTTGACCTTCAGGGCCCGCCGCGGCTAGCGGCGGGCGGCCCACTCGTGGTCGAGCACCGACATCAGCACCTCGTCGTACCACCGGCCGTCGTGGAAGACGGCGTCGCGACGGCGGCCCTCCTCGACGAAGCCGGCCTTCTCGTAGGCACGGATCCCCGCCGGGTTGTAGGGCGCCACCTCGAGCTGAATGCGGTGCAGACCCATCTCGCGGAAGGCGTAGGCGGCGATCACCCGCATCGCGTCGGTGCCGTAACCGAGACCGCGGTGCTCCCGGCCCAGGGAGATGCCGATGGTGGCGCACCGGTCCTTGGGGCGGGCACCGAACAGCCCCACGTTGCCGACCAGGACGGGCGGGTCGGCAACGGTCTCGATGACGAAGCCGAGATCGTCCTTGTCGTTGGCGCACCACGTCCGGATACGTTCTGTTGCTGCCGCCTCCGACGGTGGGACCACCCAGCTCGACGACGTGGCCATCCGGCCGGGATCAGACTCCCAGCGTGCCAACACCGGCAGGTCGTCGTCGCGCAGACCCCGGAGTCGAACCCGCTCGCCGACCAGGATCGAGTCGCCGTACGCGAACGCGCCCTCCACATCTTTCAGCTCTGTCATGGGCTCAATCGTGTCGTACCGCGCCGTCGACGGGATCGCACCAGACCCGCAGGAACGGGTCTACGCTCCGAGCACTCCAAACCTTGGAGGGCCCCATGCACAAGGCGAACGCCATCGGCGGAATTCTCTCGATGCTCACCGCGATCGCCTGGATCCTGGTCGGACTGGCGGGCTGGCCGGCCTGGCTGGGGATCGTGGTCAGCATTCTTCTTGGCGGCTACTGGGCCTTCGGCCGGCAGATGGTGGCCGGGGAGGAGATGGGGCCGGGTAGAGCCCGCAACCGGAACCGCCACCGGTGACGGTGCCCCTCGCTCCGGGCCCTAGATCCATGACACCGGGGGTTTAGCTTCACCGTTACCAAGTCCAGCGAGGTTCCCGGTCAGGCCGAGCTGCCAGTTTCGGCGGCTCGGGAGGTGTCGAGCTCGGTGGGCGGGGGGGCCGCCGGGGTCGACCGCTCCAGGAACCGGAGCAGCTCGACGGGGAACGGAAGCACCAGGGTGGAGTTCTTCTCCGCGGCGACCTCGACGACCGTCTGGAGCAGGCGGAGCTGCATGGCGGCGGGCGTCGCGGCCATCGTCTCGGCCGCCTGCGACAGCTTCGTCGAGGCCTGCAGCTCGCCGTCCGCGGTGATGACTCGCGCCCGCCGCTCCCGTTCGGCCTCTGCCTGGCGCGACATCGAGCGCTTCATCGACTCGGGCAGGGCAACGTCCTTAATCTCCACCCGGTCGATGTGCAGGCCCCAGTCCAGCGCGGGGCTGTCGATCATCAGCTCCAGTCCCTGGTTGAGCTGTTCCCGGTTGGTCAGCAGGTCGTCCAGGTCGCTCTTGCCGATGATCGATCGCAGCGAGGTCTGCGCCACCTGGGCGATCGCGGAGTGGTAGTCCTGCACGTCGACGGCCACGCGCACCGGGTCGACCACCTTGTAGTAGATGACCGCATCGACCCGCACCGTCACGTTGTCCCGGGTAATACCGTCCTGCGCGGGCACCGGCAGCGTGATGATCTGCATGTTGACCTTCTGCAACCGGTCCATCACCGGAACAATCATGGTGAGTCCCGGACCCAGCGTCGCCGGGCGCACCCTGCCGAAGCGGAAGACGACGCCGCGCTCGAACTGCCTGACCACATGGGCACTGGAGCTGACGGCGGTGGCGGCCAGAGCGAGCACCACCAGCAGCGGGAGCAGTACGTAGAGAACAAGCATGTCGTCCTCACCTCCGGCCGGCGGCGGTCAGGACGAACGTGTTCGACCTTCCAACGGCCTGCTGTCATGGTAGCGCCGGAGGTTGTCGGCAGACGTGCGCGTCGCGGTGTCCGGGATTGCAGAATGGCGTGCGTGACTCAAGAACCTCGCGACCATCACTCGCGACGCGTGGACGCCGTCGTCTTCGACATCGGCAACGTGCTGATCCGGTGGAACGCCGCCCATGCGATCGGTGCCGGCGTCGGCGCGGAACAGGCCCGCGCGTTCCTGTCGGCGCACGACTTCGACTTCGCGGCCTGGAACCACGAGCAGGACGCCGGGCGCACCTGGGACGAGGGCGAGGCCCTGGCGGCGCGTGCTCATCCGCACTGGGCGCAGGCCGTCCGTGCGTACCGCCGGCACTTCGACCTGTCGCTGACCGGGGCGGTGGAGGACACGGTCGCCGTGCTGCGTGAGCTGCACGCGGGGGAGGTGCCGCTGTTCGCCCTGACCAACTGGTCCGCGGAGCTCTTCCCCGTGGCGCTGGAGCGCTTCGACTTCCTCGGGGTGTTCGAGGACATCGTGGTCTCCGGCGTCGAAGGCGTCGCCAAGCCCGACCCCGAGATCTTCACGATCCTCGAGGAGCGGATCCGTCACCGGGCCGGCCTCGAGCACGCGGTCTTCATCGACGACAGCCCACCCAACGTCCACGCGGCCACCGCCGCGGGGATGGACGCCATCCTGTTCACCGAGACCGGGCACCTGCGGGGTGACCTGCGCGCGCGTGGACTCCCGCTGCGGTGCGGATAACCCTCTGGCACTCAGCCGCCCAGCACCACCGCGTCGCCCACGGCCACCGTCCCCGGCCGCGCGACCGCGGCGACCATGCCCAGGTCCGCACCGTGCACCTGACCGAGCACCCGCAGCAGGCCAGATGCTTCGGGCAGGTCGGCCCCGGCCTGGTTCACCATGACGCAGCGCGGCATC
>JBDTDI010000202.1:0-5292 GCA_039923155.1 Mycobacteriaceae bacterium
CGTGCCCGTGTGGCAGCGAAAAGTGGGCGAATCGGCATGGGGAGAGGTCACCACCGGCCGGCACTCAGGACGAAGCGACGCTGCCACGGGGTCTCCACCGCGTGCGGGTGGTAGCGCTGGCGGACGAAGGTGATCGCATCCACGGGTTCGACCCCGTCGAGCACCGCCAGGCACGCGAGGGCGGCCCCGGTCCGGCCGACCCCGCCGCCGCACGCGATCTCCACCCGGCACCGCGCCAATTCCTGCCACGATCGTTGCAACGCAATCCGCGCCTGGCCCGGTGGTAGCGGAAGCCCGAAGTCGGGCCAGCGCACCCAACCGCTCTCCCAGGGCTGTGGACGGGGCCGACGCACGAGGAGGTAGAGCCCGACCTCGGGTGAGGGGCCTGGTGGCAGTGGGTGGCGCAGTCCGCGTCCCCGGACCCGCCGACCCGAAGGCAGCGTCAGCACCCCGCGACCGTCCGCGGCCCACTGCCAGCTCGCCGCGGTCATCGTTCGATCATCACACCCGGGCCCGCCACCGTCCTGGCGCGGCGATTCGCCCACTTTTCGATGGACAGCAGGCCCACACGGCAGCGATAAGTGGGCGAATCGCGGAAAAGGGGGGAGGAGCGGGGGCTCAGCGGCGGGGATGCACCCGGTTCTGGGCGTCGACCAGGCTCGTGTTCAGCAGCAGCTCGACCGCGTCGGCGGCCTCACCCACCACGATCTCGACCTCGGTGCGCTCGGCGGCAGCGAAGGGGCGCAGCACGTAGGCGGCCGGGTCCATCCGCCCGGGCGGGCGCCCGATCCCGACCCGCACCCGTAGGTACTCCTTGCTGCCCACCGACTTCGAGATCGAGCGCAGCCCGTTGTGCCCGCCCTCCCCGCCGCCGCGCTTGAGGCGCACCGCGCCGAGGTCGAGGTCGAGGTCGTCGTGCACCACGATCAGGTCGGCGACGTCGACGGAGAAGAAGCTCAGCACCCCGGCGACCGGGCCGCCGGCGAGGTTCATGAAGCTGCGGGGCTTGGCCAGCACCACCTTGCGGTCCTGCACACGGGTCTCGGCCACCTCGGCGCCGCTGCGCTTGTGCACCCCGAAGCGGTCTCCACAGCGTCGCGCCAGCTCGTCGGCCACCGCGAAGCCCACGTTGTGCCGGGTGCGTTCGTAGGCCGGGCCCGGGTTGCCCAGGCCCACCACCACGGCGGTACCTCGTCCGGGCTGCTGCTCAGCGTCCACCGGTACACCTCCTGCACGCACGCCAACGGCGCACCACCCTTGCCCGGGTGGTGCGCCGTGGCGCGACGACGCGCTCGCTCAGTCGTCCGACTTGGGCTGGTCGTCGCCGGCGGCGGCCTCGTCGCGCGCCTCGCTGATCTCAGCGTCGGAGGGCGCCTCGATGACGCCGGCACCCTCGGTGTCGATCTCGTCCTCGAGGTCGGCCTCGGTGCGGGCCTCGGTCACGTTCACGACCAGCGCCTCGGGGTCGGTCTGCAATGTGACCCCGTCCGGGAGCTCCACCTGGCCGGCCAGGATCTGCAGGCCGACCTCAGCACCCTCGACGGAGATCTCGAAGCTCTCGGGGATGCTCATGACGTCGGCCTCGACCTCGATGGTGTTGACGTCCTGGCTGACCAGGGTGCCCGGGGCGGCGTCACCGGTCAGCACGATCGTCACGTCGACGACGACCTTCTCGCCGCGACGGATGACCACCAGGTCGCAGTGCTCGATGTAGTTGCGGATGGGGTGCACGACGACGGTCTTGACCAGGGCGAGGTGCTCCTCACCGGCGACGTCCAGGGTCATGACGGCGTTGGTGCCGTGGTCGCGCAGCACGCGGGCGAACTCCAACGACGACAGCGACAGGTGCACCGGGTCGGTGCCGTGGCCGTACATGACGGCGGGGACGAGACCGTCGCGGCGGGTGCGGCGCGCAGCGCCCTTGCCGAACTCGGTGCGCTTCGCGGCGGTGAGACGGACGTCGTTCGCGGTGCCGGACACAGTGGTTCTCCTCAACGGTGGATCGGGGCTACGCGGGCAGATCGGCCCGGCCGGGGCAGCAGGTTCACGAGCGCAGCACGGCGTCGGAACCACCGCAGCCACGTCGATCACGACGACCGGCCGGTGTCGACCCTGCGGCCGAGCACGACGCGATCACCCTCGCCGGGACAACCGCCCAAGACTATCCCGTCGGCTCAGCGGTGGTCCACTCGCCTGCGATTCTCCTCGGCGGCCACCGTCTCACGCGCTGCCGTTGAACAGCCGCGTCACCGAGTCGTCCTCGAACACCGCCCTGATCGCCTGGGCGAGCAGCGGGGCGATGGAGAGCACGGTGAGGGTGGGAAAGCGCTTCTCCGGTGGGATCGGCAGGGTGTTGGTCAGCACCACCTCACGGGCGCCACAGGCGGCGAGGCGCTCGGCGGCCGGGTCGGACAGCACGCCGTGGGTGGCGGCGATGACGACGTCGGTGGCGCCCGCGTCGCGCAGCACCTGGACCGCCCCGGCGATGGTGCCGCCGGTGTCGATCATGTCGTCGATGAGGATGCAGGTGCGCCCGGCCACGTCGCCGACCACCCGGTTGGCCTTGATCTGGTTGGGCACCCTCGGATCACGGGTCTTGTGCACGAACGCGATCGGGGCGCCGTGCAGGGTGTCGGCCCACTTCTCGGCCACCCGCACGCGGCCGGAGTCCGGGGAGACGACCGTCACGTCCTCGGTGCCGTACTTGCCGCTGACGTACTCGCAGAGCTGGTTGTGGGCCAGCAGGTGGTCGACGGGCCCGTCGAAGAAGCCCTGGATCTGGGCGGTGTGCAGGTCGACGCTCATGATCCGGTCGGCGCCGGCGGTCTTGAACAGGTCGGCGACGAGCCGGGCGGAGATGGGCTCGCGGCCCATGTGCTTCTTGTCCTGGCGGGCGTAGGGGTAGAACGGCATGACCACCGTGATCCGCTTGGCGGAGGCCCGTTTCAGCGCGTCCACCATGATGAGCTGTTCCATGATCCAGGTGTTGATCGGGGCGCAGTGGCTCTGCAGGACGAACGCGTCGCAGCCCCGCACCGACTCCTCGAAGCGCACGAAGATCTCGCCGTTGGCGAAGTCGCGCGCCGACTGCGGGGTGATGCTGACCCCGAGCTGCTCGGACACCTCCGCGGCCAGCTCCGGGTGCGCCCGCCCAGCGAAGAGCATCAGGTTCTTCTTGGGGGCGGTGGAGAGCGAGCTCACAGGGCGTCACCGTTCTCGTCGGTCGTGGGTGCGGGTGGCGTCGGGGTGATCAGGTTGGCGGCGTCGGCGGCCTGCGCGGCGGCGGTGCCCGACCGCTTGGCCGACACCCAGCCCTCGATGGTGCGCTGCTGCCCGCCGGAGACGGCCAGGGCACCCGCCGGCACGTCGGAGCGGACCACGGTCCCGGCTCCGGTGTACGCCCCGTCGCCGACCCGGACGGGGGCGATGAACATCGTGTCGGAGCCGGTGCGCACGTGGGAGCCGATGATCGTGCGGTTCTTGTTGACGCCGTCGTAGTTCACGAACACGCTGGAAGCGCCGATGTTGGAGTGCTCACCGATCTCGGCGTCGCCCACGTAGGTCAGGTGCGGGACCTTGCTGCCGGTACCCACCGTGGCGTTCTTCGTCTCCACGAAGGTGCCGATCTTGGCGCCGGCGGCGAGCACGGTGCCGGGGCGGAGGTAGGAGAACGGGCCGACGGTGACGTCGGGGCCGACGACGGCGCCCTCGGCGTGCGTGCGCACCACCTGCGCACCCTCCTCGACCACGGTGTCGCGCAGCGTGCAGTCGGGGCCGATGACGGCACCGGTGGCGATGCGGGTCACCCCGTGCAGCTGCACGCCGGGCCGCAGCTCGACGTCGGGGGCGAGCTCGGTGTCGCAGTCCACCCAGGTGCTCGTCGGGTCGATAATGGTGACCCCGGCGCGCATCCAGCCGTGCAGCAGCCGGCGGTTGAGCTCGGCGCCCAGCTCGGCCAGCTGCGCGCGGTCGTTGGCCCCGGCGACCAGCCAGGGGTCGGGCTCGGTCAGCGCGCCCACCCGGTGGCCGGCGACCCGGGCCAGGGCGAGCACGTCGGGCAGGTACAGCTCGCCCTGGGCGTTGTCGGTGCTCAGACCGTCGAGCCCGGCGCGCAGCACCGCGACGTCGAAGGCGTAGACGCTGGAGTTGACCTCGCGGACCGCCTGCTGCTCGGGGTCGGCGTCGGCGTGCTCGACGATGGCCTGCACCGACCCGTCCGACCCGCGCAGCACCCGCCCGTAGCCGGTGGGGTCGGTGACGACGGTGGTGAGCACGGTGACCGCGAAGCCGCTGGTGGTGTGCTCGGTGTGCAGGGCGGTCAGGGTGGCGGCGTCCAGCAGGGGGACGTCGGCGGAGGTGACCAGCAGCGAACCCTGCAGGTCGTCGCCGAGGGCGTCCAGGGCGGCGGCGACCGCGTCCCCGGTGCCGCGCTGCTGGGCCTGCACCGCGGTGGTGATCGGCACCTGCAGCCGCTCAGCGATGAGGTCGAGCTCCCGGGCGACCTGCTCACGCTCGTGGCCGAGCACCACCACCAAGCGGGGGGCCCCGGTGGCGGCAGCCGCCCGGACGGCGTGCTCGAGCAGGGTGCGTCCGGCGATGCGGTGCAGCACCTTCGGCAGGGCCGAGCGCATTCGGGTGCCCGCCCCGGCGGCCAGCACGACGACCGCATCCGGCGTTGAGACGGACGGCGAGACCGACGGTGAGGTCACGGGAGGAGGTGGTGGAGTCTCGGGGGCACGGCATCTCCCTGGGACGACGTCGGGGGGCCGGGACGACGCCCGGCGGGACCGGGTGCTGATCCTACTGTTCACCCGGGGGCCACCCGACCGTGCGGGCGGTGATCACAGCTCCGCCGCCAGGATTCGAACCTGAACCATCGGTACCAAAGACCGAGGTGCTGCCTTTACACCACGGCGGATCGGTCTCCCATCGTTGCACGGAGGGCGGGTGGGGTGCCGGTGGCTAGGGTCTGGGCGGCATCCCGGCGTCGACCAGGAAGGGGGGCCTTGACGGTGACCGAGCGCATCCCCGCCCCGCCCCGCACCCGGATGACGGGCACGCAGCGGCGCGAGCAGCTCATCGCGGTGGGCCGTGAGCTGTTCGCCGAGCGGGGCTACGAGGCCACGTCGATCGAGGAGATTGCGCACCGGGCGGCGGTGAGCAAACCGGTGGTCTACGAGCACTTCGGGGGCAAGGAAGGCCTCTACGCCGTCGTCGTCGACCGCGAGATGCACGAGCTGTTGCACCGCATCACCTCGGCCCTGTCCCGGGGGCACCCGCGGATCCGCCTGG
>JBDTDI010000203.1:0-5043 GCA_039923155.1 Mycobacteriaceae bacterium
GCGTTCACCGGGCAGGACGCGGTGCTGCCCGGGGGGATTGCCGGGTTCAGCCAGGTGGTGGCCGCCGGGGCCGTGGGCCTGCTGCTGGCCGCCGTCCTCACCCCCGCCCTGGTGGCGCGCCTGGGCAAGCGTCGCACGATCACCGCGGCGATGGTCGTCGCCGTGATCGGGCAGCTGACGCTGGTGCCGACCCTCGCCCAGGTTCCGATCCTGCTCGCCGCCCTGGTGCTCGGCACCGCCGGGCAGGTGGTGAAGCTCAGCACGGACGCCGCCATGCAGCTGCAGGTCGACGACGCCCACCGCGGCCAGGTCTTCGCGCTGCAGGACGCGGTGTTCAACGTGGCCTACGTCGCCGCGGTGACCGTCGGGGCGCTGGTGGTGCCCGCGGACGGCCGCTCGGTGGCGCTGGGCGTCACCGGGGGTGCGGTGTACGCCGTCGGCCTGGTGGCGCACCTGGTGGTCAGCCACCGACGCCCGGGTTGAGGACGGGCCCCGGTTCAGGCCGGGATGCGTCCGCCGCCGGTCCCGGCCAGCTCCAGGTCGGCCTCGGTGCTGCGGTGCACCGTGCTCAGCAGCTCCGGGTGCTCGGCCAGCTTCTGCCCGTAGGAGGGGATGAGCTCGGTGATCACCGGCCGCCACGCCTGTGCGCGGTCGGGAAAGCACGTGGCGAGCAGCTTCAGCATGACCGGCACGGCGGTGGAGGCACCGGGGGAGGCGCCCAGCAGCGCGGCTACCGATCCGTCCGCGGCGGTGACGAGCTCGGTGCCGAACTGCAGGGTGCCGCGGGGGCCCTTCGCGCCCTTGGCCCGCGGGGCGATCACCTGAACCCGCTGTCCGGCCGTCACCAGCTCCCAGTCCCGCATCCGTGCGGCGGGGACGAACTCCTGCAGCGCCCTCAGCCGGGCCCGACGGCTCTGCAGCACCTGGCCCACCAGGTACCGCACCAGCCCGACGTTGTGCAGCCCCACCGACAGCAGCGGCAGCAGGTTGTGCGCCTTGACCGAGCGCAGCAGGTCGGTGAGCTTGCCGTTCTTGAGGAACTTGGGCGAGAAGCCTGCGTACGGACCGAACAGGAGGTCCTGGCGGCCGTCGATGACCCGGGTGTCCAGGTGCGGCACCGACATCGGGGGGGCACCGGCCGCAGCCTTGCCGTAGACCTTCGCGTGGTGGGCCGCGATCACCTCGGGGTTGGTGCAGCGCAGCCACTGACCGGAGACCGGGAAGCCACCCAGGCCCTTGCTCTCGGAGATGCCCGTCTTCTGCAGCAGCGTCAGCGCACCGCCACCGGAGCCGATGAACACGAACCTGGCCAGCGTGGTGGAACGCTCCCCGCTGGTCAGGTCGGTGACGGCGACCTCCCAGCGACCGTCGCGTGCGCGGGTCAGGTCGGTGACCTCGTGCCGCACCGCGAGCTCCGCTCCACGGCTGGTGACGTAGTCGACCAGGTGGCGGGTGAGCGAACCGAAGTCCACGTCGGTGCCGACCTGCGCCCGGGTCATCGCCACCGGGGTGGTGAAGTCACGGTCGGTGCTCATCAACGGGGCCCAGGCCTTGATGACGGCCGGGTCCTCGGTGTACTCCATGCCCGCGAACAGGGGGTGCTCGCGCAGCAGTGCGTGACGCTCCCGCAGGAACTGCACGTCGTCGGCGCCGGACACGAAGCTCACGTGCGGCACCGGGTTGATGAACTCCTGCGGCGAGCTGATCAGCCCGCGCTCGACCAGGGCCGACCAGAACTGCTTGGAGACCTGCAGCTCCTCGTTGATGCTGACGGCCTTGCTGATGTCGATGTGCCCGTCGGGCATCCGCGGGGTGTAGTTCAGCTCGCACAGCGCCGAGTGGCCGGTGCCCGCGTTGTTCCAGGCGGCCGAGCTCTCCTGGGCGACGGCGTCGAGCCGCTCGAACATGGTGATGGACCAGTCGGGCTGCAGGCGGGTCAGCAGCGCGCCCAGGGTTGCACTCATGATCCCGCCACCGATCAGCACCACGTCGCGCTCGTCGAACCGGGTGCGTGCGCCGTCTCCGGGCACCGTCATCGTCTTCTCCGCTGGTTGGTGAGGTCCCGTCGTCACCGCGCACCGCGCACCGCAGACCGGGGCCAGCCGGACTTCGGGGGTTGGTGACACGAATCTCGGGGCCTGCTCCGACGTCGAGCCACCTTGGTGGCCGGCGGGCGAGCACGCCATCGTGCGCCAACGACGACGGTAGGACGGTCACGCCGCTCGTGCGCCCACATCCGCCATGAGCCAGGTCACACGCCGTGGGAAAGGTTGCGGGTCAGGAACATAGACGCTGGTGAGGGACCAGGGGTCCGCGTCGGATGCGACGAGGATCACCCGAGTCCACCTCAGAAGAGGAACCCGGGATCGTCGGCGCGCACCGTCGCGTCGGGGTCGCCGTTGCCGTCGGTGTCCACCAGCTCGGTGTCGATCGTGCCGTCGCCGTCGGTGTCCAGGCCCATCGTGTCCAGGCTGCCGTCGTCGTCGGTGTCCAGGGCGACCAGGGCGGCCTGCCGTTCGTCGTCGCCGCCGTCGTCGTCGCCGTCGCCGCCGCCGTCGCCGTCGGTGTCGGTGGCGGTGGCGGTGGCGGTGTCGAGGGCGCCCACCTGGTCGTCGACGCGTCCGTCACCGTCCGGCAAGGTCGGTCCAACGGATGGTTGCGGGTCCCGCCGGCGGACCCGGCGCACCCCGGGCGTGGGCCCACGTGCCGCTGCCGTCGTCGGTGTACGCGTGCTCCAGCCTGCCGTCGTCGTCGAGGTCCAGCACCGAGGCGTCGGCCACCCCGTCGCCGTCGCTGTCCCACATGGCGTCGTCCACCCGGCCGTCACCGTCGAAGTCCAGCCCGACCGCGTCCAGGGTGCCGTCCGCGTCCAGGTCGAGGTCCGCGGGCGAGGTCCACGTGTGGGTCCCACCGCTGCCCGTGCCGAAGGTGTAGTCGAGGTAGCGGGTAGCGGCCATACCCGCTCCGACGGGACGCCCCGGTCCTCGGTTCCCCCAGCGCTGCGACGTCCTGTCGATCACCGGTGGAGGGGGGCGATGCCCTCGGCGCGGGCCCACTCCAGCAGCGCCACCTCCGCGTCGTCGCGGCTCAGCGGGCCGCGGTCCAGGCGCAGCTCCTTGAGCATCCGCCAGGCCCGCCCGACCACCGGCCCCGCCGGCACCCCGAGCAGCTCCATGATCGCGTTGCCGTCGAGGTCCGGGCGCACCCGGGCCAGGTCCTCGGCCTCGGCGATCTCGGCGATCCGGGCCTCGAGGTCGTCGTAGGTGGCTTGCAGCGCGGCCGCCCGCCGGGCGTTGCGGGTGGTGGAGTCCGCCCGCACCAGCTTGTGCAGCCGTGGCAGCTGCTCGCCGGCGTCGGTGACGTAGCGGCGCACCGCCGAGTCCGTCCACGCGCCGTCGCCGTAGCCGTGGAAGCGCAGGTGCAGGAACACCAGGTGCGCCACCTCCTCGGTGACCTGCTTGGAGGCCTTCAGCGCCCGCAGACGCTTGCGGGCCAGCTTGGCCCCGACCACCTCGTGGTGGTGGAAGCTCACCCCACCGGCGGGTTCGTGACGACGGGTGGCGGGCTTGCCCACGTCGTGCAGCAACGCCGCCCAGCGCAGCACCAGGTCGGGGCTGGGGTGCTCGGGATCGGCGAGCTCGAGGTCGATGGCTTGGGCCAGCACGGTCAGCGAGTGCCGGTAGACGTCCTTGTGCTGGTGGTGCTCGTCGATCTCCAGGCGCATGGCAGGAACCTCGGGCAGCACGTGCTCGGCCAGCCCCGTGCTCACCAGCAGGTCGATCCCCTCGCCCGGGTGCTCCCCGCACAGCAGCTTGTCCAGCTCGGCGCGCACCCGCTCGACGGTGATCCGGGTGATCTGCTGCGCCATCGCGGCCATCGCGGCCTGCACCCGGGGAGCGACGGTGAAGCCCAGCTGGGAGACGAAGCGGGCGGCGCGCAACATCCGCAGCGGGTCGTCGGCAAAGGAGTCCTCCGGCGCACCCGGAGTGTCCAGCACGCCCGCGAGCAGGTCGTCGACGCCGCCGTGGGGGTCCACCAGCTCACCCGGGCCGTCCAGGCGCACGGCCATCGCGTTGACCGCGAAGTCACGGCGCACCAGATCCTCGGCCAGCGAGGCACCCCAGACGACCTCGGGGTTGCGGCTGATCCCGTCGTAGGCGTCGGCCCGGTAGGTGGTGATCTCCACCTGCTGGCCGTCCTTGGCCGCACTGACGGTGCCGTAGGTGATGCCGGTGTCCCACTGCGCGTCGGCCCAGCCCCGCAGCAGGGCCTGCACCTGCTGCGGGTGGGCGTCGGTGGTCAGGTCCAGGTCGGTCCCCAGACGTCCGAGCACCGCGTCACGCACGCTGCCACCGACCAGGTACAGCTCGTGACCTGCCGCGGTGAAGCGGGAGGCGAGCGGGTCCAGCACCGGGGCCAGGGCGTGCAGCGTCACCTGGGCGCCGGCGAGCAACCGGGTGCGGCGCTCGGCGGGGGGATCGCTGGGGCCGGAGCCGGCGTGGGGCGGGGAGTTCACGACGAGTCAGCGTAATGAGCGCCGCTACAGATCCACTCCGCGGCTGCGCAGCCAGCGCAACGGGTCGACCTTTCCGTACCCGCCGGGCGAGACCTCGAAGTGCACGTGGGGGCCGGTGGATTCCCCCCGGTTGCCGATGACCGCGATCTGCTCGCCCACCCGGACCCGCGCACCCGCGGACACCACGTTGTAGTCGTTGTGGCCGTACACGGTGATCGTCCCGTCGTCGTGGAGGACCCGCACCCACAAACCGAACCCGCTGGCCGGACCGGCTGAGACCACGGTGCCCGCCTGCACCGACACGATGGGGGTCCCCGTGTCGTTGGCGATGTCCTGGCCGAAGTGGATGGTCCCACCCCGCGGGCCGAAGCCCGACGAGAGCCATCCCGCCGCGGGAGCCACGGTGCCGCTGGAGCTCGGGCTGGGCCGCACCGCAGAGACGGCCACCACGGGGGTGTAGGGCCGTCGCAGCGCCGGCGCGGACGACCCGGCCTGGGACGGCCCGACGGCGGCGGCCCTCGCCTGTG
>JBDTDI010000204.1:0-7588 GCA_039923155.1 Mycobacteriaceae bacterium
GCGACCGGGGAGACCGACCCGCAGGCGGTGCACCAGTGCTTCGCCCGGTCGCGGCTGGTCTCCGCCGACGCTGCGCACGCCGTGCACCCCACCCGCGCCGACCGTCACGAACCGGCGCACACCCCGACGCTCGGGGGTGGGCCGGTGCTCAAGCTCAACGCGAACCAGGCCTACGCCACCGATTCCCGGTCCGGCGCCTGGTTCTCCGAACGGTGCCAGGAGGTGGGGGTTCCGTTGCAGCACTTCGTCTCCCGCAACGACCTGCCGTGCGGATCGACCATCGGGCCGCTCACCGCGACGCGCCTGGGCATCTCCACCGTGGACGTCGGTGCGCCGTTGCTGGGGATGCACTCGTGCCGGGAGCTGGCCTCCGCGCTGGACGTCCCGCTGATGGTGCGCGCGCTGACCGCCTGCCTGTCGTGATCCTCTCCCTCGTCAACGTCGACGAGGCGGTGCTCGAGGAGCTGGTCACGGTGGCGCGCGCCGATGCCGACGCCGACGAGGTCACCCCGCCGCTGGGCGAGGTCGCGGGTTGGTCCCCCGAGCGCATCGCGTGGTTGCGCGCGTACCACCGCGACCGTCGTCCCGGGTTGGACGGTCCGGCCGGAGAGGCGACCTGGGCGGTGGTGGTCCACGGTGCCGTGGTCGGCGCGGTCCGCCTGGCCCGGCTCGAGGGCGGGGCGGTGGAGACGGGAATCTGGCTGCGCCGCACCGTTCGTCGTCAGGGCGTGGGGGTCGCGGCGCTGGCGCACGTGCTCGTGCTGGCCTCAGCCGCGGGCGCGACCCAGCTGGTGGCCCGCACCACCCTCGCGAACGCGGGCGCGCAGGCCGTGCTGCGCCAGCTCGGGTTCCTCCTGTCCGAGCAAGACGGTGAGATCACGGCGGTGCTCGGCCCGCTGCCTGACGGCTGACGCTCTCCGGCCACGACCCTCACGCGCGGGTCCGCTCCCGCAGCCTGGCCACCCGCTGCGCCAGCGCCCGCTCCTCGCCGTGCGTCGTGGGCACGTAGTAGTCGACGCCGACGAGCTCGTCGGGGGCGTACTGCTGGGCCAGCACCCCGTCAGGGTGCTCGTGCGGGTAGCGGTAGCCCACCGCGCTGCCCTGTGCGGCCGCACCCGCGTAGTGCCCGTCGCGCAGGTGCGGCGGGACGGACCCGGCCCGGCCCGCCGCCACGTCGGCCATCGCCGCGCCGATCGCGGCCACCACCCCGGGCGACTTCGGCGCCGTGGCCAGGTGGATGGTGGCCTGAGCCAGGGCGAGGCGGGCCTCCGGCATCCCGATCAGCGCCACCGCCTGGGCCGCGGCGCTCGCGGCCAGCAGGGCGGTGGGATCGGCCATCCCGATGTCCTCGCTGGCGTGCACGACGAGCCGACGGGCGATGAACCGGGGATCCTCCCCCGCGGTGATCATGCGGGCCAGGTAGTGCAGGGCGGCGTCGACGTCGGAACCCCGGATGGACTTGATGAAGGCGCTGATCACGTCGTAGTGCTGGTCACCGTCGCGGTCGTAGCGCACCGCCGCGGTGTCGACGGCCGCCTCCACCGCCGCCAGGGTGATCTCACCCCCGGTGGAGACAGCCCCGGCCGCCGCCTCCAGCGCGGTCAGCGCCCGCCGCGCGTCCCCGGCGGACAGTCGCACCAGGTGCTCGAGCGCCTCCGCTGCGAGCGTCACCTCTGCGCCCAGGCCGCGTGGGTCGGCCACCGCCCGGGTGACAAGCGTGCGGACGTCGTCGGCGCTCAGCGGCCGCAGCGCGAGCACCAGCGAGCGGGAGAGCAGCGGGGAGACGACCGAGAACGACGGGTTCTCCGTCGTCGCCCCGACCAGCAGCACCACCCGGTCCTCCACCGCACCCAGCAGGGCGTCCTGCTGGGTCTTGGAGAAGCGGTGCACCTCGTCGATGAACAGCACGGTCTGCTCGCCGTGGGCGAGGCGGCGGCGAGCCAGGTCGATGACGGCGCGGACCTCCTTGACCCCGGCGCTGAGCGCGCTGAGCGCCTCGAACCGTCGCCCGGTGGCGTGCGAGACCAACGTCGCGAGCGTCGTCTTGCCGGTGCCCGGCGGGCCGTGCAGCAGCACCGACGCCGGCGCAGCGCCCTCGATGAGACGGCGCAGCGGCGCACCCGGGCCGAGCAGGTGATCCTGGCCCAGCACCTCGTCGAGGATCACCGGGCGCATGCGCACGGCCAGCGGGGCGTCGGGGCGCACGGTCGGAACGGGGTCGAACAGCTCGTCCTGCACGGACACCGACGCTACCGGCCCGGATCACTCTCGAACGCGGCGGCGACGGAGTGCGCGTACTGCGCGGTGGGCCCTTCGCCGAGACCCTCCGCGGTCTCGGCGAGCCGCCGCCAGCGCAGCTCCAGGGCCTGGCGAGGGGGTCGGGCCAGCGGGTGCTCGCTGCTCGGGTCACGGCGGGTGGGGTGCGAGGGCAGGAACCACCAGGTGCTCAGCCACGCCCACAGCAGGTGCGCGTCGAACATCCGCTCCCGCAGCACCCCGTCGTCGCCCAGCTGCGGCCAGGCGGCCACCACCTCCGCTCGCCAGGCCTGAACGAGCTTCTCCCCCTGCTCGGCGCTGATCCTCGGCACGCACCAGCACGCAGGGAACGGGACCAGGGCGCACGCCGCGTCGAGCACGACGTCGCGAAAGCCCCCGCCCTCGAAGTCCAGGAACTGCACCCCCCCGGCGTTGGTCATGGCGTTGTCCGGGCACAGGTCGGCGGGACTGAACGCACGGTGCCCACCCCGGCCGAACAGGTGGGTGGTGCGGGCTGCGCGGGTCGCGACCGCGGGCGGGGTGTCCACCCCCAGCGACGAGTGCAGCACCGCGGGCAGTCCGGCGAGCGCCTGGCGGGCCGGGCCCTCGAGCGGGTCGGACCAGCGGGTGCGCCCGGTGTGGCGCAGCAGGGCGGCGAAGTCGTCCTCCCGCCCGGCGGTGGCGGCGTGCATGCGTCCGAGCGCCTGCGCCCAGGCGATCAGGCCGCGCTGCGCGAGCACCGGGTCGTCGTCGCAGAGCACGTCGGACAGCGTGGGACCCGAGCCGAGGTCCTCCAGCACCAGGATCCGCTCGTCCGGGTCGTGCGCCACGAGCGCGGCACCCGGTCGGTGCCGCAGGGGCAGGGAGTTGGCGAACTGGTAGGAGACTGCCTCGCGCAGGAACGACTCCTGAACGGCGTCCTCGTTGAGGTCCCGGGCGGAGAGGATCTTCTTCACGACCAGGGTCCGCGGCAGGGAGAACGGGTTCTCCCTCGGCCGCACCCGCAGCACGATCGTGCGTTCGCTGCCCCCGAGGTCGACCGCGTCGCCCAGGTGCACGGGTGCCCCGGTGCGCCTGGCGAGCAGCCGACTCGCCGCCTGCACCACCTCGTCGGCGCGGTCGGCCGTGAGCTGTGAGTCCCCGGTCATTTCGCACGACGGTACGCGAGGATCATCCTGCGTCCGGCGCCTCGGCCTCGTTGCGGTCCCTGGCCCGGCTGCGCCGACGGTGCAGCACGGCCAGCAGCACGGTGGCGGCGACGGTGATGCCCACCAGGTTGACTCCCAGCTGCAGGGCCGACTCCCCCGCCTTGCCCCACTGACCGAGGGTTGCCGCCACCACCGCGTATCCGGCCGCGGGGACGGTGGTCACCGAGATGAACACCCCGACCAGGGCCGCCGACTTCGCGGAGACCAGGCTGAGCATCCCCGCCGCACCGGCCAGCAGTGACACCACGAAGGAGAACGGCCCCACCTGGTAGATGAAGCTGACCTGGCTGGCGCTGTCCAGGCTGCGATCGGTCACCAGGCCGAACGCCTCGGCGACCAGCGCCCCCACCAGGGTGATGACCATGGCCAGCGGGAACCCCACCCCCACCGCGAGCAGGGATCGTCGGATCAGCTCGGTGCGTCGCCGGACCAGGTTCACCGCTATCGCGGCCAGCGGACCGAACTCCGGGCCGATGACCATTGCGCCCACCACCGTGACCGGGGAGTTCGTCACCACGCCGACCGCGGCGATGAGCACGGACAACACCTGGAAGCTGGCGTAGGTCCAGGTCAGCTGCGACTCCTCACCCGTGCGGGCGATCAGCTCCTCCCAGATGACGGCGTCGCTGGGATCCCCCGGAGCCTCCTTCTCGGCCCGGCGCGCGGACATGGACAAGGTGGTGTCGATCGTCTCCAGGGTCACCCCACCGTCCCGCTCGACACCGAGGTCGGTGAGCGCGTCCAGCAGCGAGTTTGCGCACTCGCGGGCCACGTCCGCCTGCACGACGTCGCCCGGTGGTGCGAGCGCGGCCCCGCGGTCCAGCGTCAGGTGGGTCGCCCCCGCTTCGTGCTCCAGCAGCTCCAGCACGTCGTCGGTCAGCTCGACCGGGCTGATCACCCGCAGGTGCAGCACCGGTCAGGCCCCTGGCTCGTCCTCGTCGGGCGTGTCCTTCTTGAGCACTGCGTCGATGCCGGACTCCTTGCGCTGCGCAGGCGTGATCGGCGCGGGCGCGTCCGTGAGCGGGTCGATCCCACCTCCGCTCTTGGGGAAGGCGATGACCTCACGGATGGAGTCCACGCCGGACAGCAGCGCGCAGATGCGGTCCCAGCCCATGGCGATTCCGCCGTGCGGGGGGGCGCCGAAACCGAAGGCGTCGAGCAGGAAGCCAAACTTCTCCTGCGCCGCCGCCGCGTCGAGGCCCATCACCGCAAACACCCGCTCCTGCACCGCGCGGGAGTGGATGCGGATGCTGCCGCCCCCGATCTCGTTGCCGTTGCAGACGATGTCGTAAGCGTCGGACAGCGCCGAGCCGGGGTCGGCGTCAAAGCTGTCGAGGATCTCGGCCTTCGGGCTGGTGAACGCGTGGTGCACCGCGGTCCAGGCCCCGGAGCCGACCGCGACGTCGCCGCTGGCCACCGCGTCGCCGGCCGGCTCGAACAGCGGCGCGTCGACGACCCAGGTGAAGGCCCAGGCGGCGGGATCGATCAGGTCCAGGCGCTGCGCGATCTCGCCGCGGGCGGCGCCGAGCAGGGCCCGCGAGCTCTTGGTCTCCCCGGCCGCGAAGAAGATGCAGTCACCGGGGTTGGCGCCGACGTGCGCGGCGAGGCCCTCCCGCTCGGCGTCGGTGAGGTTCTTGGCGACGGGCCCGGTGAGGGTGCCGTCGGTGGCGACGAGGACGTAGGCCAGACCCTTGGCGCCGCGCTGTCGTGCCCACTCCTGCCACCCGTCGAGGGTGCGGCGCGGCTGGCTCGCGCCACCGGCCATGACCACCGCACCGACGTAGGGGGCCTGGAACACCCGAAAGGTGGTGTCGGCGAACAGGCCCATGCACTCGGTGAGCTCGATTCCGAAGCGCAGGTCAGGCTTGTCGGAACCGAAGCGGCGCATGGCCTCGGCGTAGGTCATCCGCGGGATGGGCAGGGTGATCTCGTGGCCGACCAGGCGCCAGAGCGCGACGAGCACCTCCTCGGCGACGGCGATGACGTCGTCGGTGTCGACAAAGCTCATCTCGACGTCGAGCTGGGTGAACTCGGGTTGGCGGTCGGCACGGAAGTCCTCGTCGCGGTAGCAGCGGGCGATCTGGTAGTACCGCTCGAGTCCGGCGACCATCAACAGCTGCTTGAACAGCTGGGGGCTCTGCGGCAGGGCGTAGAAGCTGCCCGGCTGCAGGCGGGCGGGCACCAGGAAGTCGCGTGCTCCCTCCGGGGTGGAGCGGGTGAGGGTGGGGGTCTCGACCTCGACGAACTCATTGGCGGCGAGCACGGTTCGCGCCGCGCGGCTGACCTCGCTGCGCAGGCGGATCGCGGCGGCCGGGCCACTGCGACGCAGGTCCAGGTAGCGGTGGCGCAGGCGCACCTCCTCCCCGACCCCGGTGTGGTCGTCGAGCGGGAAGGGAAGGGGGGCACTCTCGTTCAGCACGACGAGGTCGGTGGCGCTGACCTCCACGTCACCGGTGGCGATGTCGGGGTTGGCGTTGCCCGCTGGGCGGACGGCGACGGTTCCGGTGATCTGTACACAGAACTCGTTGCGCAGCGCGGTGGCCGCCTGGGCCACCGCGCTCTCCCGGAAGACCACCTGCACGGTGCCGGACGCGTCACGAAGGTCGACGAACTCCACCCCGCCGTGATCGCGCCGACGGGCCACCCAGCCGGTGAGCGTGACGGTCTGCTCGGCGTGCTCGGCGCGTAACGAGCCGGCCGGGTGGGTGCGAAGCACGGGTTCTCCTCCAACGGGGTTCTGGGACGGTGGTTGATCCTACGGAGCCCCGGCGGACCCAGGCGCTGCGGTCGACGTCACCGAGCCGGTGCCTCGAGCTGGCCGGGACCAACACCCTCGACAGCGCTGCGCCTGCGTGTCACCGTGGCTCATGACCGAGCCCAGTGACCGGGTCGCCGCGCTGTTCGACCGCGTCGCCGACACCTACGACGCCGTCGGTGTGGAGTGGTTCACCCCCATTGCGGCTGGGCTCGTCCGTCAGCTTGCACCGGCACCTGGCGAGCATGCGCTCGACGTGGGCTGCGGGCGGGGGGCGGCCACGATTCCCCTCGCGGACGGCGTCGGCCGGGCCGGGAAGGTGCTGGGCATCGACCTTGCCCCCCGGATGGTCGAGGCCACGGCCGCCGACCTCGCGCACCTCCCGCAGGTCGAGGTCCGGGTCGCCGACGCCCGGTCTCCCGGGCTGCCGCCTGCGTCGTTCAACGTCCTCGCGTCGTCGCTGGTCCTGTTCTTCCTGTCGGAGCCGCTGGACGCCGTGAGGGCGTGGGCGGCGCTGCTCGTGCCCGGCGGACGACTCGGGATCGCGACGTTCGGACCGTCGGAGTCTCCGCTCGCCGAGGTCGACCGGCTGTTCTCGCCCTACCTGCCGCCCGCGGTGCTCGACGCCCGAACCTCCGGCCAGCAGGGACCTTTCGCCTCGGACCGGGGTCTGGAGAACCTGTTCACGGACGCTGGACTGGTCGACGTGCGCACCGTCCACCTGGCCCTGCACACCGCGCTCACCAGCCCCGGCCAGTGGCGTGACTTCTCCTTGTCCCACGGGCAGCGAGGCCTGTGGGACGCGGTGGGCACGGAGCACCACGCCGAGCTGCTGGCGGATGCCCTCGTCCTGCTCGACGCGGCTCGCGAACCCGATGGGACGGTGGTGCTGCGCCAGGACGTCCGCTACACCCTGGGTGCGATGCCGAGGTAGTCCGGGTTGTCCACATCCCGCAGACCGATACCGAAAGTGTCGGACCCCCGAATTACATTAATTCACATGTTCGAGACGGACGCGGCCGAGTCGCTGCTGACGGGGGCGCTGGCGTGCACCCGCGCGGTGGCGGCCGCCCAACAACAGCAGACCGCGGCGCTGGCCGAGCTCTGGTCGCTGCGAGTCCAGGAGGATCTCGCGGCCGGACGGAAGACCAACAGCGGGGAGTTCGCGGTCGCCGAGATGGCCGTGGCGCTGTGCTCCTCGCCCGGTGCCGTGGGTGATCTCCTCGGTGTCGGACTGGTCCTGGCCGAGCGGTTGTCGGCGGTGCGCCGCGCCTGGGCCGCGGGCGAGCTCGACCTGGCCCGCGTGCGGGTCGTCATCGAGCACACCCAGGACGTCTCTCCCGAGAACCTGGACCTCGTCGAGAGGCTG
>JBDTDI010000205.1:0-4794 GCA_039923155.1 Mycobacteriaceae bacterium
ATCAGCGGGTACCGCTTTTTTGTGTCTTCAGCTGATCAGTGCCGGTGCCCGTGGCCGCGCCCAGCGGCCGGCTCGTCCTCGGTCTGCTCAGGCTTCTCGACGATCGCACTCTCGGTGGTCAGCACCATCCGGGCGATGGACGCGGCATTGGTGACCGCAGCCCGGGTGACCTTGACCGGGTCGACAACCCCGTCGGCGAGCAGGTCGCCGTAGGTGAGGGTCGCGGCGTTGAACCCGCCGCCGGCCGCCATCTCGGCCACGGCGTTGACGACCACCGCGCCCTCCTCGCCGGCGTTCGTGGCGATCCAGAACAGTGGTGCCGTCAACGCGGTGCGAACCACGCCGACGCCGGTCGCAGCGTCCCCGGTGAGGCCGAGGTCGCCGTCCAGGCTCTTGCTCGCCTGGACGAGTGCGGATCCGCCACCGGCGACGATGCCCTCCTCGACGGCCGCCTTGGCGGCCGCAACGGCATCCTCCACCCGGTGCTTGCGCTCCTTGAGCGCCGTCTCGGTCGCGGCACCGACCTTGATCACCGCGACACCACCGGCGAGCTTGGCGAGGCGCTCCTCGAGCTTCTCGCGGTCCCAGTCGGAGTCGGTGTCCGCAGCCTCCCGACGCAGCTGGGCGACCCGGTCGGCGATGGCCTCGGCGCTGCCCGCCCCCTCGACGATGGTCGTGTCGTCCTTGGTGACGACGACGCGGCGCGCGGTGCCGAGCAGGTCGAGCCCTGCTTCCTTGAGCGAGAGCCCCACCTCGGAGGCAATCACCGTTGCGCCGGTGACGACGGCCAGGTCGTCGAGGAACGCCTTGCGACGGTCACCGAAGAACGGTGCCTTCACGGCCGTGGCCTTGACCGTCTTGCGGATCGCGTTCACCACGAGGGTGGACAAGGCCTCGCCCTCGACGTCCTCGGCGATGATGAGGACGGACTTGGAGGACTCGGCGATCTTCTCCAGCAGCGGCAGCAGGTCGTTCAGGGAGCTGATCTTGTCCCGGTGCAGCAGCACGTAGGTGTCGGTCAGCACGGCCTGCATGGCCTCGGTGTCAGTGACGAAGTAGGGCGAGATGTAGCCCTTGTCGAACTGGACACCTTCGGTGACCTCGAGCTCGGTGTTCAAGGTGGAGGACTCCTCGACGGTGACCACACCGTCGGCGCCGACCGTGGTCATGGCCTCACCGACCATCGCGCCGATCTCCTCGTCGCGCGAGGAGACGGTCGCGACCTGTGCGATGGCGTCCTTGCCGCTGACCGGCGTGGCGGCGGCGGCGAGGGCGTCACAGACGGCCTCTGCGGCGGCGGCGATACCGATGCCCATGGACATCGGGTTGGCGCCGGCGGCGACGTTGCGCAACCCGGCCCGCACCATGGCCTGGGCCAGCACGGTCGCGGTGGTGGTGCCGTCGCCGGCGACGTCGTTGGTCTTGGTGGCGACGCTCTTGACGAGCTGCGCACCCAGGTTTTCGAACGGGTCGGAGAGCTCGATCTCGCGGGCGATCGTCACGCCGTCGTTGGTCACGACGGGGCCGCCGAAGCTCTTGGCCAGCACGACGTGGCGGCCGCGGGGGCCGAGGGTCACCTTCACCGTGTCGGCGAGGATGTCGACGCCCCGCTCCATGGCGCGGCGGGCGTGCTCGTTGAACTCGATCTGCTTGGGCATCTGTGGTGGCTCCTGATCTGCGGAGTGCGGGCGGTGCGGGGTGGTGCTGGTGGTCGGAGACGACGCACGACGCCCCGGGGTCCGGGTGCGGACCGCCGGGGCGGGTGATCACTCTTGTTGCACGGTCGTGATTGCGCTCGACCTACTTGGAGACGACGGCCAGCACGTCACGTGCGGACAGGATCAGGTACTCCTCGCCGGAGTACTTGATCTCGGTGCCGCCGTACTTGCTGTAGATGACGGTGTCGCCCTCGGCGACGTCCAGCGGGACCCGGTCGCCCTTCTCGTTGAACCGGCCCGGTCCAACGGCGATGACGGTGCCCTCCTGGGGCTTCTCCTTGGCCGTGTCGGGGATGACGAGACCGGAGGCGGTGGTCGTCTCCGCCTCGTTGGCCTGGACGAGGATCTTGTCCTCGAGCGGCTTGATGTTGACGCTCGCCACGATGAGACCTCAGCTTTCCGGGGTCGTTGCGTGCCGAGGCGTTCCTCGGCACTGGGGGATCAAGAATTTGGTGACGCCGTGTTCGCCCCGTCGCCGCGGGTGCCGGGACGAGCCCTGGTGTCACCTGGCACTCTAGACCCGCGAGTGCCAGTTCCTCAACACCGGGGGTCGCGTCACCGCGAGGTCACGGTGACCGGAAGTGAAGGGTCGGTGCTCACCGACAGGTTCGACGGGGCCACCCCCGCGGCGGCGAGGTGCGCCCCCAGCGCCGCGACCATGGCACCGTTGTCGGTGCACAGGCCCGGTCGGGGCACCCGCAGCGCCACGCCTGCTGCCGCGCAGCGTTGCTCGGCCAGCGCCCGCAGGCGGGAGTTCGCCGCGACCCCGCCGCCGAGCACCATCGTGTCGACGCCCGTGTCACGGGCGGCGCGGACCGCCTTGCGGGTCAGCACGTCGGCCACCGCCTCCTGGAAGCTGGCGGCGACGTCGGCCACCGGCACGTCGACACCATCCCGGCGCAGGGCCTCCACGTGGCGGGCGACGGCCGTCTTCAGCCCGGAGAAGGAGAAGTCGTACGGGGCGTCCCGCGGTCCGGTCATGCCCCGCGGGAACCTGACCGACTCGGGGTCACCGCTGCGGGCGAGGCGGTCCAGCGCCGGTCCGCCGGGAAATCCCAGCCCCAGGAGCCGGGCCACCTTGTCGAACGCCTCCCCGGCCGCGTCGTCGACCGTCGCGCCGAGCGGGCGCAACGAGGAGGCCAGGTCGGACACCTGCAGCAGGCTGGAGTGACCGCCCGAGACCAGCAGGGCCAGGCAGGGCGGCAGTGGGCCGTGCTCCAGGGTGTCCACCGCGACGTGGGCGGCGAGGTGGTTCACCCCGTAGAGCGGTACCCCCCACGCGGCGGCGTAGGCCTTGGCCGCCGCCACCCCGACCAGCAGCGCCCCGGCCAGTCCCGGTCCGGCGGTGACGGCAACCGCGTCCGGACGGCCGACACCGGCGGCGCGCAGCGCGCGACGCACGGTGGGGACCATGGCCTCCAGGTGCGCCCGGGAGGCGATCTCGGGCACCACTCCCCCGAACCGGGCGTGCTGATCGACGCTGGAGGCCACCTCGTCGGCCAGCAGGGTCACGGTGCCGTCGTCGTCGCCGCGGACGACTCCGACGCCGGTCTCGTCGCACGAGGTCTCGATACCCAGCACGATCACGACACCGGCTCCCGTCGCATGGTGAACGCATCGGCGCCGCTGGGGCGGTAGTAGCCCCGCCGGGTGGCGACGACGCTGAATCCGTGGTGGGCGTAGAGGTCCAGCGCGCGGTCGTTGTCGGTGCGCACCTCGAGGAACACCGGTCCGCCGTGGGCGTCGGCCACCGTCAGCAGCTCCGCGAGGAGTGCGCGACCGGTCCCGCTTCCCTGGTGGGCGGGGTTGACGCCGATGGTGTGGATCTCGCTCTCCCGCTGACTGCGGCGACCCAGCAGGGCGATCCCGGCGTAGCCGACCACGGTGCTGTCCGCGCGGGCGACGACGTAGTGGTTGTGCGCCGCGGCGATCTCGGCGGTGAACATCTCCGCCGTCCAGGGGTCGTCGCCAGGGAACAGCACCTGCTCGAGGGCGGCGCAGCGGACGGTGTCGGCGGGGGCCATGGCTCGGATCTGCACGGTTCCGGCGATCACGGCCGGACCCCGGCGGTCATCACGGCCGGACCCCGGCGGGAGGCACGGCGTCGGGTCGGCGCAGGTAGCGGGGGGTGAACGGCGGCGGCCCAGCATGGCGGTCAACGCGGTCGAGGTCGGCGACTTGCACCAGCGCGAGCGGGTCGGGGTGGGCCGGGCCGAGCACCGGAAGTCCGAACCGCTCGGCGTGCGGCGGCGACCCGGCAACCGCGGTGGCCGCACCGGGGTCGAGCTCAGCGGGTGCGCTCACCCCGGGGCCGTCCGTGCGCCGGCCGTCGGTGTAGCGCGCCCAGTAGACCTCGCGGCGGCGTGCGTCGGTCACCACCAGCAGCTCTCCGGCGTGCCCGGCCGCCGAACCGATCCCGTCCAGGCTGCACACCCCGTGCACGGGGATTCCCAGGGCGTCGCCCCAGGCGACGGCGGTGACCATCCCGACCCGCAGACCGGTGTAGGGACCTGGTCCGGTGCCGCACACGATCGCCTCGAGATCAGCTGCACAGCAAGCGGCCTCGTCGAAGCAGGCCAAGATATGCGGGGTGAGCACCTCCGCGTGCGCGCGGGCGTCGACGCTCACGCGGGTGGCCCGCACCCCGCGGTCGGTGTCCACCACGGCCGCGGTCACCGCGGGCGTGGCGGTGTCGAGGACAAGGACGAGCACAGTCGACGAGGTTACCGTGGATGCTGGTGGCTGCCCCGGCGCGCCAGGCGGAGACCAGCGCGCGCAGCTCGTCGAGCCCGGCGACCACCCCGTCCGGCACGACGTCCACGGCGACCTGGTGGTGCAGCGAAATCTCGCTGTGGGGCACGAAGATCGTGCTCATGTCCACGGCGGCGGCACCGTGCACGTCGTCGTGGAGGCGGTCGTCGACGTGCACGCACCGCCGCGGGTCGGTGCCTACCGCCTCGATCGCGAGAGCGGTCACCGGCCCACCCACTCCCATCGGGCGGTGCGGGTGTCGGTGTCGACGTCGCGGTCCAGCCGCACCAGCAGGTGCCGTTGCGCGAGGGTCTCCACGACCCCG
>JBDTDI010000206.1:0-11755 GCA_039923155.1 Mycobacteriaceae bacterium
CGAGTTCGGCAACCTGCTCACCCTGCCGATCGGCAAGGCTGGACTGATCTACGTGGAACCGGTGTACCTGCAACGGACCGAGAGTGCAGCGTCCTACCCGCAGCTGGTCCGGGTGCTGGTCAGCTTCAACGGTCGTGTCGGCTACTCGGCGACGCTGAAGGGGGCGCTGGACGAGGTGTTCGGCAGCGGGGCGGGGTCCGGGGTCATCACTCCACCGACGGTCGGCACCACCCCGACGACGGAGCCGGGCGCGCCCACGACCACGGCGCCGGCGCCCACGTCACCCCCCGCGGCCGGTGGGACCACCGAACAGGCGGTGACGCAGCTCAACGCCGCCCTGGCGGCGGTCAAGGGTGCCCAGACCAGCGGTGACCTCGGGCAGCTGGGTCAGGCGCTGACCAAGCTGGACGCCGCGGTGCAGGCCTACCAGGCCGCCACCGGGCAGCCGGTGACGCCCACACCGGGGGCGACCACACCGCCGGCCACGACGGCCCCCAAGCCGCCGGGCTGAGCGCGCGGTGGGCGGGCGGGGGCACGATTTGCCTCGGCCCGCCCCCGCCCGGTAGCCTTACGGCACACCAACAACGCGGGGTGGAGCAGCTCGGTAGCTCGCTGGGCTCATAACCCAGAGGTCGCAGGTTCAAATCCTGCCCCCGCTACGAACCTCAGGCCCGGAATCCACGGATTCCGGGCCTGAGGTCACTCGAGGCATCCACGCTCGCTTCGCGGTGGCGCAGCGGGGGTGGCCCCTCCTGAACGTCGTGCCGGACCGGATCACTGGGTACCCTGCGCCCGCGGCTTCACCCAGGGATGGAGTGTCCCCTTCCCGCTCCAGGTATCGAGGTCTCCGAGTGCCAGTCCTGCTCCTGGTCGGGGCTGGTCACGCCCACCTCCACGTCGTGAAGCGCGCTCGCGACCTGGCTGCTGCCGGGTATCGGGTTCACCTGCTGGCCCCTAAGTTCTTCGACTACAGCGGTGTCGCGTCGGCCACAGCCGCGGGCGCACTGCCCAGCGACGCCGGACGGATCGACGTGCGGGCGCTGGCCCGCGTCTCGTCCGTCCACCTCCACGAGGGGACACTGAAGTCTCTCGATCTCAAGATGCGCATCGCCATCACGAGCGACGGTGATCGCCTCTCCTACGACGTGCTCTCGATCAACATCGGCAGCGTGGTGGCCCCAGTCGGAATGCAGGTTCACCCGTCCGTCCTGAGGGTGAAGCCGCTGAGCGGTCTTGCTGATCTCGATGCCCGGCTGCGCGCGACCGGGCCACGAGGCGCCACGGTCACGGTCGTGGGCGGCGGTGCCTCTGGCGTGGAGCTGGCGGCCCACCTGTCCGTGCGGTCGGACGTCGTGGGGATCCGGTTGGTGGAGTCCGGGACCAGGATCGGTGCCGACCTGCCCGAAGGCGCACGCAAGCGGATCGAGTGGCTCCTGGCACGGCGCGGCGTCGCTGTTCGTACCGGGTGCGTGGTGCGTGACCTCGGCGAGCAACAGCTGGTCTGCGACGACGACACCGAGATCGACCACGACGTCGCTGTCCTCGCCGCCGGGCTGACGGCGCCGCCCCTGCTCGCCGAGCTCGGGCTCGGCGACGGGCGAGGGGTGCCGGTGCGAGCAACGCTGCAGCACGTCGACCGTGACGAGATCTACGCGGTGGGCGACTGCGCCCACTTCCTCCCGGGTCCGTTGCCCCGCGTCGGTGTGCACGGGGTCCGGCAAGGACCAGTGCTGGTGCAGAGCCTGCTCGCGCGGCTTCGGGGCGAGCCGCTCCCGGTGTACGAGCCCCGGCGCAGGACCCTGTCGATCCTCGATCTCGGTGACGGTGTCGGTCTGGCGTCCTGGGGGCACAGGTGGTGGTACGGCACTGCTGCTCTGCAGCTCAAGCGGTACATCGATCGACGGTGGCTGAGGACCTACCAGAAGTAGGACGTGCCGTCTCCGCCAACCGCGCGGTCGACCGCGCGGTTGGCGGCGGAGCCCCTCGTTTGCTAGCGGCGGGGCTCGTCGGCCAGCCAGCGACCCAGCAGCGCCTGTTCGGCCTGCTCCAGGACGTGCTCCAACGACGTGACGTCCGCAGGCGGGTGCCCGGCGTCGTCGATGGTGCGTCGCAGCCGGTCGAGCTGGCCCCGCACGACCGGGCGTCGATCGCCCGGTACCCGCCAGGCCAGCTCGCGCAGCAGCACCGCGATTGCCTCCAGCACGGCGGGGTCACTGGCCCCGTACCGGCGGGGTTGGGCCACGGCAAGCTCCACCAGCTCGGAAAAGGTCTGCTGGCGCAGCAGCACCCGTACCGCGCCGTGGTCGTCGCAGTGCACGGTCGTGCCCAGCTCGTGGTTGGCCATCTCGGACAGAAGCGCAGCTGAGTGACCCAGCCCGTGCACCGCGGTTGTCGGGTCGTTGATCCCGGGGGACAGCGCCTTGTTGACCACGTCGGTGAGCTGGCGCAGGCCGAAGGCCACGTCGTCGGCCGCGGTCCGCTCCCGCCCGGTGCTCACCGCCGAGCGCACCACCCTGGTCAGGTCGTCGCGGGTGTCGGAGTCCAGCCGGGCGCCCCCCGCGCGCGCCCAGGCGGCCCCGAGCGGCGCCCCGTCGGTCAACGAGGAACCCACCGCCCGGTCCACCCAGATGACGGCGTCGGCCTTGACGGCGACCTCCACCAGGGCCTTGACGTCGATGCCGACGAGAAAGCCGGAGGTCCCCGACCGCAGGGGCACCGCGTCCGCGGGCGGCGCCACGTCCGGTGGGCTGTCCTCGGAGCCATCTTCACGCTCCGTGAGCACCCGGTGCAGCGTGGCGCTGGCGTCGCGGTGGACGTTGCGCAGCATCGTCTCCACCCGGATCTGGCTGGCGAGGTGGGCCAGGAAGCCGACCAGACCGATGACGCTGGCCACCACCAGCACAAATCCTGTGGTCACCGAGATCTGGGGGACGAACTCGTCCACCGCGGGTGACTTGGTGCGGACGGTCCGCAGCACGGTCAGCGCGTAGGTGAAGGTGGTCAGGAACAGGGCGAGGGTCAGGTGGACCACGCGGTCACGCATGAAGGTGCGCAGCAGCCGCGGGGAGAACTGGCTGCTGGCCAGCTGCAGGGTGACGACGGTGAGCGAGAACGTCAACGACGTCACCGTGATCATCGAGCTCGCAATGGCGTCCAGCACGGTGCTGGCCGCCCCGGCGCCACCGCCGAACAGGTACCTCTGCAGTCCCGAGGGAATTGAGTCGCCGACTTCCTGGTCCAGCCGCGGCAACCCGATGCCGAGCAGCACCGCCAGCAGCACCCCGGCGACGGGGACGGGCCACAGCTGGGTGCGCACGGCCTCTCTCAGACGAACCAGCCAGCCGCCCACCGGACCCTCCTCGTTGTCGGCCTCGGCGCCGGCGGACACAGCCCACCACAGGAAGCTTGGCGCCACCGGTGCGCCACGCCCGCGGCTGCGGCTTAGGGTCGCGTCATGAGTGCGCGTGCGGATGTCGTCGTCACCGGTACCGAGGTTCTCACCGGGCGGGTGGTCGACCGCAACGGAACCTGGCTGGCGGAGCAGCTGCGCCGGGCCGGGGTCGACGTCGGTCGCATCGTCGTGGTGGGTGATCGCCCCGACGACCTTGCTGCGGCCTGCGAGTTCCTGGCCCACGACTCGGACCTGGTCATCACCACCGGTGGTCTCGGTCCCACCGCCGACGACCTGACCGTCGAGGTCGTGGCCCGGGTGCAGGGCCGCGAGCCCGTGCTGGACGAGGCTCTGGAGGAGCGGATCGCGGCCGTGGTGGCCCGGTTGAGCCGGGGGCGGGGCTGGCGCCTGGACCCGGAGGCCACTGCGGCCGCCACCCGCAAGCAGGCCATGGTGCCCAGCGGTGCCCACGTGCTGGAGCCGGTGGGCACCGCACCCGGGCTGGTGGTGCCGGTGGCCGAGGGCCGCAGCGGCCCGCCCGTGCTGGTGCTGCCCGGTCCGCCGCCGGAGCTGCAGGGCATGTGGGACGCGGCGTTGGCGAACCCGGTGGTGCGCCGGGCCCTGGCCGGGGCGCAGGAGCTGCGCCAGCAGACGGTGCGTCTGTGGGGGGTGCCGGAGTCGGAGCTGGCGGCCACCCTGCGCAGGGTGGACCAGGTGGGGCTCGAGGTGACGACCTGTCTTCGCGGCGGGGAGGTGGAGGTGGTCACCCGCTTCGCGCCGGAGCACCAGGACGGCTACGACACCATGGTCGACGCGATACGGGCGGCGCACCCGGTGTTCAGCGAGGGTCCCACGGTCGATGAGCTGCTGGCCGCCGCGCTGGACGGGCGTGGCTGGCGGATCGCGACGGCCGAGTCGTGCACCGCGGGCATGGTGGTGGCCCGGCTCACCGACCCGCCCGGGTCGTCGGTGCGGGTGCTCGGCGGAGTCGCGTCGTACTCCGACGCGGTGAAGACCGCGGCGCTGGGGGTCCCAGCGGAGCTGATCGCCGACGTGGGCGCGGTGAGCGCCGAGGTGGCCGTGGCGATGGCGTCCGGGGCCCGTGAGCGGCTCGGGTCCGACGTGGGGGTGGGGATCACCGGCATCGCCGGGCCCGGGGGCGGGACCCAGGACAAGCCCGTGGGACTGGTGCACGTGTGCGTGCAGAGCCCACAGCGATCGGTGTCGCGCGAGCTGCACCTGTCGGGTGGGCGGGCCGACGTGCGGGAGCGCACGGTACGGATCGTGTTTCAGCTCCTGCTGGAGCTCGTCCGCGCCTGAGGTGGTGGTGCAGACCGCTGCGGGTGGCGCACGCCCAGGAGCTGGGTCCGTTGCTCGAGGACGTGCGCCTGCACCACTTCACCGGTGGCTCGCCCGACACGGTGCCGCAGCTGCGCGCCCGCTACGAGAAACAGGTCGGGGGACGCTCGCCGGACGGCGCGCAGGTCTGGTGGAGCTGGGTCGTGCGGGCGCGCACGGACGGTCAGGCCATCGGCTACGTCCAGGCGACCGGCGAGGTGACCGACGAGATCGTCGACGGCGAGGTTCGGTGGGAGCGGACCTTTGCCCACGCACGCCCAGCGCTCAACCCTGAGCAGCGCTCGACCCGCCGCTGACCTGCACAGGACCCACCCTGCGGTGCCGGGTGGAACCCAGCCCGACGTCGAGGTACTTGCGCAGCAGCGCCGTTGACTCGGACAGCGACAGGGTGGGCAGGTAGGCGCGGCCGATGGCGTGCCCGATGGTGGGAAGCGTCGCCAGGTCCGGGTACATCAGGTGCAGCGGTGTGTGCTCGGGCTGGAACTTCTCCTTGAACGCGAGCAGCGACCGGAATCCGTAGATGGGCTCCAGGCTCCGGCCCAGCAGCTCCAGCAGTCGCTGCATCGCGTCGTCCTGCCCGGCAGCAGCTGCGGCTCCCCGACCGGCCCGGGCCAGGGGAGCACCCGACAGGCTGAGGAAGATCGCACCCTCGGACTTGCACCGCAGGGCGGCCGAGGCGATGAGGAACTCCATGACCGGCTTGAACCCGTCCCGGCGGCGGCGCATGAAGTCCAGGGTCCAGCCCACCACCTCGCCGTGGGCGTGGACCGGGAGCCACGACGTGATGCCGTGCACCCGGCCCACCGCGTCCACGGCGACCAGGCACCGCACCTCGGGGTCGTCGACCTCGGACAGCGTGCCCAACGTGAAGCCCATCTCGGGAAGGCCCTTCTCGGCCATCCACTCCTGCGAGATGGCGACGATCTGCTCCCGCAGGGCCGCCGGCGCCGTGGGCAGGCTGACCCACTCGGCGGTGATGCCCTGCTTGGTCGCGTTGTTGAGCGCGGTGCGGACGTCCTGGAACTTGCGGCCCGTGAAGGCCAGCCCGCCCAGCGGCAGCACCGTCTCCTCGGCCACCTGCAAGCCCCCCCAGCCGAGGCCGGCGCAGCACACCCGCACCGCTTCGGTGACGGAGTAGAAGCACGGGGTCCACCCGTTCCTGGTGGCGAAGTCGGCGAACCCACGCACCGCCTGGTTCAGCTGGTGCGGCGCACACACGGGGTCGCCGGTGGTGATCGCCACCCCGAGTCGGACACGGTAGGCGACGAAACCTTCACCGTCGGCGGTGAACCACCGGCTGTTCCCGGGCCACGTCGTCATCCAGGACAGGTGGGAGCCTCCGTGCTCCACAAGCAGGGCCCTGGCCTCGGCGGCGGAGTGGTCATCACGCAGCACCGGGCGGAGGAACGAGCGCAGGGCCAGGACGGCGAGGGCGGCCCAGAACCCCACGCCCACCCACTCGAAGAGCACGGTGGCGGGAATGCTGACCGGGAGGAACGTGGGTTCGAACTCGCCGAGGTAGCCGGGCGGCACCAGGCGCTGAGGGAAGTCGCGCACCAGCGCCGACGCGGTGACGTGCTGGTCGAACCCCGAGCGCAGGACCAGGCCGGCCACCACGTAGAACGCGGCCAGAGCGGCGACGAACCCGACCGCCTTGGCGAGGAAGGCTCGGTAGGTGTGCTGGGGGGCGGCGACGTCGAACAGGCGCGAGGTCGACAACAGCACCACCAGCACGAGCAGGGGCCCGAGCAACGGGATCGCCAGGGCGAGAACGAAGTGGACGTGGCGCAGCGCCTCGGTCGCCAGCTCGTCCCGCGGTTGTCGCGTCACCGCCTGCCCCAGCAGCAGGAGCCCGAGCCCCACCAGCAGCACGTGCATCGCCACGGCGGCCGTCCACGCTGCCCGTCGGCCCCGCCGCAGCCCGTCGGCGAGAACCAGCAGCAGCAACGCGGGCAGCAGGGACAAGATCGCAGGCCCGAGGCCGGTGTAGCGGAGACGCCGTTGCAGGTGTCGGCACACTTCTCGGGCCGTCGTCGGGTCGGTGCAGATGCCTCTCACCGTCACCGCGTCGAGCGAGGTGGACGTGAACAGGAAGCGAAGCACGGACAGCGGACCGACCGCCGTCGGTGAGAACGCGGCCAGCATCGGCCCCAGGGCGCTGGCGGCCACGATGATCGCCACCAGGACGCGGCTCTCGCGGCGGGTGCCGCTGAGCGGGGTGTTCCGTGACGCCCGGGTCTGGTGGCCGCGCACCCGGTGGAACGCCGGCCCGCAGGCCAGTCCGGTGAGGGCGCAGCAGAATCGGATGAGGTCCTCGAGCAGGCCCCCGTACAACATGATCGTGGCGAGCAGGACCAGCAGCCCCACCCGCAGACGACGACGCCACAGGGGACCCATTCCGGCGCTGGTGACCAGGGCGACGCCGACGGCGAGGGTCGTCGGCCCCACGGCGGGAAAGCGGCTGAGCTCGTGGGCCCACGCCGCGTCGACCAGCAGGATCACCCGCACCACCACCAGCGCCAGCAGCACCCCGAGCACCTGCGTGGTCAGCGCAGCGACGGCGAACCGCAGCGAACCGAGCCGACGCTCGGCGAGGGCCCCGGCCAGGAGCACCACCACGGAACCGACGAAGTAGCTCGGCAGGCCGGGCGCGAACGCCGCCGCGGTGAGGGGGGTCCACAGGTGGCCGTGCCCGAGGCTGCGGACCCCGGCGGCAACCGTTCCCATCAGCGCCGGTGGCGGACCGTGCGCCAGGCTGCCGGTGATCGCGCCGAGCACCCACAGCACGGCCACGAAACCCACCGTCACCGGGGACTCGCGGAGCAGCGTCGGCAGCCTGCGCAGCCTCGGCTCACCCAGCGGGAAGGCCGGTGCAGGCCCAGGGTCGCGCGGGGGGCCGCCAGCCGTCGTGGTCGTCACGACGTGATCCCGACGCGTTGACCCAGGAACGGGACGGAGCGCTGCAGAGCGACCGCCCACACCGACCAGCTGTGCGCGCCCGGCAGCAGCACGTAGCGGATCGTCATCCCCGCCGCCGTGGCCGCAACCGCGACGCGCTTGCACTCGGGGCGGAAGACGGCGTCGTCACGGCCCACGGCGATGAACCCTGACGACGTGGCGAACCGCTCGTGCGCCATGACGTCGAGCGGGTTGACCCGCCTGAAGGCCGCAGCGCTGCCACCGAACGCCGCGTCCAGAGTTCGCTGACGGCCGCCGAGCGTGGGCGCGACCTGCCCGGAGAAGTCGAGGAAGGTCCGGTAGACCGAGGGCGCGTTGACCGCGAGCTGCAGGGCGCAGGTGCCACCGAACGACGCGCCCCCTACGGCCCAGTGCGCCGGGTCGGGGTCGACCTGCAGGTGCGTCCGGATCCATCTCGGCACGTCGACGCTGAGGTAGGTGAACGCGTGTCCCAGCGGGGAGTCCACGCACAGGGGGTTGGCGAAGGTGCTGCCCAACGGATCCGGCTCCACCACCACCGGAGCCAGCCCGTGGTGCGCCGCGGCGTACGCGTTCATCGTTCCCACGACGTGACCTGCGGTGAAGAAGTCCCGTGGCGTGCCCGGCTGCCCGGACAGCAGCACCAGAACGGGGAGCCGGGCCCGTGGCGTGCTCAGGTACGCCGGGGGCAGGTAGATCCACGCGTCGCGGGCGTCGAAACCGGACACCGCCCCCGGAATGCTCGTGGAGGTGACCTCGCCCACCGCCGGCATCCCGGTGGGGGGCGACCAGCGCGCGGACAGCGTGACGCCCGTCCCGCTCACGACCGGGGTCCGCTCCGGACCGGGGATCTTGGCGAAGTCGACCTGACCGGGCACCGGCAACCCGAGCGCGCTCCGCACCGTCGGGAAGGCGGCGAAGCTCTTGTTCACCTGCGCGCTCCCGCTGGCCGCGACCGCCACCACGACCAGCACGGCCAGGGTCTTGCGCGCTGCTCCCACCGGACGTCGCAGGGCGAGCAGGAGTGCCGCCGCGGTCAGTCCCACCCAGATCGGCACGCTCAGGGGTAGCGGATCGGGAAACGGCTGCCACCAGTCGTTCACCGCGACGTTGACCAGCAGCCCCACGCCGAGCCCCAGCGCCAGGGCGATCGGCACCGTGCGCAGCCACCACCCTCGACCGGCTCGCAACGCGAGCCAGCACAGAGCGACCGGACCCGCCAGGAGCAGGACCCACCAGAGCGGTCCGCTGATCAGCGACGTGTCCAGAGCGTGGTTCACGTCCTGAACGATCTACCTGTTGCCTGAGAGGTTGTTGAGAGTGTGCTGGGAGGTAAAACCACCGCCAAGCGTTGGTGAACCACTCCTTCCGGGGCACCGCGACGGCCAGCGGAACCGGCAGAGCGGCCGTTGCCGGGTCGTGGCCGCGCGGTCAGCCTCGGCCTCACCCCGCCCCGTCAGGCGGCGCTCACTCCCGGTGCTGAACGATGTTGACGACGGTGCCGTCGGGAGCCCGGACCAGGAACCGGCGCACCCCCCACGCCTCGGTGGTCAGCGGGTGCACGATCTCGTACCCGAGCTGACGTGCCTCCTGGTACGCCGCGTCGACGTCCTCGGCGTGCACGGAGATGGCGGCGTCCTCGGATGAGGTGGCGTCGTGGGTGACGAGCTGGATGTTCGCCCCGGTGTCGGTGCAGGTGTAACGGGCCACCCAGCCCATGTTGAACTCCTCGGTGCTCAGACCCAGGAAGTCGGTGTAGAAACCCTTGGCCGCGTCGACGTCGGCCACGTGGAGGTTGGCGTTGATCCGTCGGGCACGCATGCGCCCTCCTGTCTGCAGCGGATGGCCCCGAGCATCGTCCGGCGCGGGCGCGGCGTCCAGCAGGTGTCGGCGGCGCAGGGTTGGGGGCGCGGTGGCGGGGCGGGCGTCAGGGGCGCGGGCCGATCTCCCGGCTGCGGCCCCGGAACTCGGCCACCACCTTCTCCGCACACCGGACGGTCACGTCGTAGAGGCCGCTGCGCCCGCTGCGGTAGCGCTCGGTGGCCGTGGCCACCAGCTCGTCGCCGACCCGGGTGCTGGCCAGGAAGGCCACGTCGGCGCCGGCCGCGACGGTGGTCACCCCGCCAGAGTTGCAGGCCACGGCGAAGGCGGTGTCGGCCAGGCAGAACACGAACCCGCCGTGGGTGATTCCGTGGCCGTTGACCATGTCCGGACGTATCCGCATGGTGGCGGTGGCGGTGCCGGGTCCGGCGTGCAGCAGCTGGATCCCCAGAGCGGCCGAGGCCGCATCCGCGTCGAACATCCGGAGCGCGCCGGCCACCGGGGCGTCCTGGCCCGTTGACCGCTGGGTGAGGGCGTGCAGCACCGCCGGGTGCAGCAGCGCGTTGGTGGCCACCGCGCTGCCGGTGGCCGGGCCCGCCGTTCCGTCGAGGCCGGTGAAGGCACCCCCGGCCTCCCGGACCAGCACGTCCAGCGCGGCGAGGTCCCACAGCGAGACCTCGGGCTCTGCGGCCACGTCGATGGCCCCCTCGGCCAGCAGGCAGTAGGAGAAGAAGTCTCCGTAGCCGCGGACCCGCCACACCGCGTCGGTCAGGTCGAGGAACTCCTCGCGCAGTCCCCGCTCGCGCCAGCCCGACAGGCTGGAGAAGCCGAGACTCGCTCCCGACAGGTCGGCCACCGCCGACACCGCCAGTCGCCGGGGCTCCTCGGCCGCCACCTGCAACCACGCCCCGCCCCCGGCGCTGGCCCACCACCGACGGCCCAGCGCGGGGGCGCTGACCACGCCCACCACGGGCACGTCGTCCACCAGCAGCGCGATCAGCGTGGCCCACACCGGCACCCCCCGCACGAAGCTCTTCGTGCCGTCGACGGGGTCGATCACCCAGCAGCGCCCGGGTGAGCTGGTGGGCCCGCCCAGCTCCTCACCGAGCACGGCGTCGGCGGGCCGCTCGACAGCCAGCAGGTCGCGGGCGGCGTGCTCCACGGCCAGGTCCGCGTCGCTGACGGGGGTGAGGTCGGGCTTGTCGGTGACGACGAGGTCGGCGGCCCGGAACCGGGCGGTGGTGATCGCGTCAGCGACGTCGGCGATGCGCAGCGCGAGCTGCAGGTCGGCAGCGGGGAGGTCAGCCACGGGCGTGACGGTACCGCCCGCCGTCCTCAGCTGGGGTCGGTGCCCAGCACGGACGCACCCCACAGGGCGGTGACGGCGACGACGGCCGTCGCGCCCAGCCACACCGAGATCCCGCCGCCGTCGAGGTACACCCAGAACAGCCCGACGAACGGTGCGGGCACCACCAGCACCGCGTCCAGCACGATCGAGCGCCACAGCGGGGTGGCGGTCCGCGCCCGCTCCACGGCGTCCGCCCCCGAGGTCGAGGGGTTGTCGACCAAGCGCCCCTTGGGCTCGGCCGTGCGGACCCGGCCCGAGGGGTACACCCACCGCCCCTGAACCTCCAGCGCGCGCAGCGCCCCGCTGCCGTGCACGGGTAGCCGGGCCGGGGAGTCGAGGGTCACCAGGGCCGGGTCGAAGTACACCGGGAACCGAACCGTGGGGGAGACCCCGACGAGCTCGATCCACGACCGGGAGACCAGCCGGTTCTGCTGGCGCACCCTTCGCACCGTGATCACCTGCGGGGCGAGGCGTCGCAGCCGCGCCCGGCTCACCACCCGCTGCACGCTGAGAGCCAGCACCACGACCAGGAGCAACCCCAGCACCGCCAGGTGGGTGGTGGCCCCGTCCGCGGCCACGAGAGCAGGACTCTCGGGCAGCGCCGCCCGGCTCGGGTCGGCGGGGTCGTAGGCGACGGTGGTGGGTGACACCGGGGCCGCCCGGACCGGCACCTGCGCGCTGGCCTGCCGCCCTCGGGAGTCGGTGAACCTCACCGTGGCGATCGAGCTCGTCGTGGCGGTCACGGTGGCCGCGGCCCGGGCGGTCAGCGGGGACAGCAGCTCAGCCCCCGAGCGCACCGTCCGCACCCCGAGCACACCGAGGACGACGAGCACGACGACGAGAACCACCGTGGTGAGCAGGCCGTGGCGCACGGCACGGGTCTGGAGAGCGGGCACCGG
>JBDTDI010000207.1:0-11700 GCA_039923155.1 Mycobacteriaceae bacterium
TCCAGACCCTCGAAGGTGCCCTGCGAGCCTGACCCCGAGCTGGAGGCGGGCGGCGGCGGTGTCACGGTCGGGTTCCTCCTCGGAAGCGGTGCGGGTGTGTCGGGCCCGAGCCTAGAGCGCGCGGACACCGTGCGAGCTCAGCGGGCCCGCGGGTGAGCACCCGCCCAGACCTCACGCAACCCTTGCACGGTGACCAGCGTGTACACCTGCGTCGTCGTCACCGAGGCGTGCCCGAGCAGCTCCTGCACCACCCGCACGTCGGCACCGCCGTCGAGCAGGTGGGTGGCGAAGGAGTGCCGCAGGGTGTGGGGGGAGACGGCGGCGTGCAGCCCGGCCCGCTCCCCCGCCCGCGCGAGCACCTGCCAGGCGCTCTGGCGCGACAGCCGCCCGCCGCGCGCGTTGAGGAACACCGCCGGGGTGCCGCGGGTGAGCAGCGCTGGACGGCCCCGCACCAGCCACGCGTCCAGCGCGGCCAGGGCGGGACGGCCCACCGGGACCAGACGCTGCTTGCCCCCCTTGCCGTCGAGCAGCACCGAGCGGGTGGTGGTGTCCACGTCGTCGACGTCCAGTCCCACCGCCTCGGAGATGCGGGCGCCGGTGGAGTACAGCAGCTCGAGCAGGGCCCGGTCGCGCAGCTCGCGGGGCCCGGCGTGCTCGTCGGTGCCCCCGCTGGCCTCGAGCAGCGCGAGCACGTCGTCGACGGCCAGGGCCTTGGGCAGGCGCCGCTGCGGGGTGGGCGGGCGCACCTGGTGGGCGACGTCGACCTCGACGATCCCCTCCAGCAGCGCAAAGCGGTGCAGGCCGCGGGCGGCGACCAGGGCCCGGGCCGCCGAGGTGCGGGCCAACGGGGCCACGTCGTGGGTGGGGTCGCCGGTCTGCAGGACGGCGACGAAATCCGCGACGTCAGGCTCGTGGGCCCCGGCCAGCGCGTGCACCCCGCGGGCGTGCAGGTGGGCGGTGTACCGGCGCAGGTCTCGCCGGTAGGAGTCCAGGGTGTTGCGGGCGATGCCCCGCTCCACGGCCAGGTGGTCGAGGTAGGTCGCCACCTCCGCGTCGAGCGGGCCCTGGACGGCGTCCGTCGGCCGGCCGGGCGACCGATCGACGTCGTGGCGCGGTGGGCTGGCGGTGGACACGTGTCGAACCTAGGGCCGCCCCCGGGTGGCTCGGCGGTCCCACGCCGCAGCCGCACCGGCAGGGCTCAACCCTGGCGAGCGTCGAAGGCGGTCGAGCGCAGCGGCCAGGGTGCGTCCACCGGCCGCAGGGCCGTGCCGGAGGCCCGCGCAGCGGCCAGGGCGAGCAGCCCGGCCATCGTCGAGGCGTCCACGATCTCCCCGGTGAGAACCTGGCGCACCGCGTCGTCGAGGCCCACCCAGCGGGTGGTCATCTCCGCTTCCTCGTCGTCGATGCCCGTTCCCGCGGTGACCTCACCCAGGTTGGTGGCCAAGTACACCCGCACCGACTCGTCGGTGAACCCGGGCGAGGAGACGACGTCCACCAGCAGCGCCCACTGCGACGCGCTCAACCCCGCCTCCTCGGCGAGCTCACGCTGCGCGGCGGACAGGGGAGCCTCGCCGTCCACGTCGAGCATCCCCGCAGGCAGCTCCCACAACCGGGTGGCGACCGGGTGGCGGTACTGGCGCAGCAGAAGCACCCGGTCGCCCGCGTCCAGTGCCAGCACCGCGACCGCGGCCCGGTGCTCCACGACCTCGCGACCAGCCACCCGCCCCCCGGGCATCTGCACCTGGTCGACGCGGAGCGCCACCACCGCCCCGTCGTGCAGGGTCTCGCTGCCAACGACGCCGAAGGCGTGCTCGCTCACGGCGCCGTGAGGGTCGTCGTACCCGCAGATCCGGCCGACCCCGCAGGCGCCGCCGACGGGGTGAACGGCAGCCGTTCGGCCGACTCGTAGGAGATCGCGGCCGCGACGAAGGCCGCGAACAGCGGGTGCGGACGGGTGGGCCGGCTCTTCAGCTCGGGGTGGGCCTGGGTGGACACGTAGAACGGGTGCACGTCGGCAGGCAGCTCCACGAACTCCACCAGCTGCCCGTCCGGCGACGTCCCGCTGATGACCAGTCCGGCCTCGGTCAGCGCCTCGCGGTAGGCGTTGTTGACCTCGTAGCGGTGTCGGTGCCGCTCGGAGACCTCGGTGCTGCCGTACGCCTGCGCCACGACCGATCCGGGCGTCAGCGTCGCCGGGTACGCCCCCAGACGCATGGTGCCGCCCAGGTCGGCCTGCCCGGCGACGGCCGCGACCTGCTCGGCCATGGTGGAGACCACGGGGTACGGGGTGTCGGGGTCGAACTCGGTCGAGCTCGCCCCGTCGAGGCCCGCGAGCGACCGGGCGGCCTCGATGACCATGCACTGCAGCCCCAGGCACAGTCCCAGGGTGGGGATCCCCCGCTCTCGGGCGTGCTTGAGGGCCCCGACCTTGCCCTCGATGCCCCGGATGCCGAACCCGCCGGGCACCAGCACCCCGTCGATGCCGCGCAGCGCCGCGGCGGCACCCGTGTCGGACTCGCAGGAGTCCGAGGGAACCCAGACGATGTCCACCTTGGCCTCGTGGGCGAACCCGCCGGCCCGCAGCGCCTCGGTCACCGACAGGTAGGCGTCGGGCAGGTCCACGTACTTGCCGACGATGGCGATCCGGACGTGCTCGGACGGGTGGTGCACCCGGCGCAGCAGGTCACCCCACACCGTCCAGTCGACGTCGCGGAAGGGCAGCCCGAGGCGGCGCACCACGTAGGCGTCGAGGCCCTCGCCGTGCAGCACCTTGGGGATGTCGTAGATCGACGGGGCGTCGGGGGTGGACACCACCCCGTCGATGTCGACGTCGCACATGAGGGCGATCTTGCGCTTGAGCGCCTCGGGGACGTCACGATCGGCCCGCAGCACCAGGGCGTCGGGCTGGATGCCGATGTTGCGCAGCGCCGCGACGGAGTGCTGGGTCGGCTTGGTCTTCAGCTCGCCCGACGGCGCCAGGTAGGGCACCAGGGACACGTGCAGGAAGAACACGTTGTCCCGACCCACCTCGTGGCGCACCTGGCGGGCCGCCTCGAGGAACGGCAGGCTCTCGATGTCGCCGACGGTGCCGCCGACCTCGGTGATGACCACGTCGGGCTGCACGCCCTGCAGGTCGGGCGAGCCCATGGCCACGATGCGGGAGCGGATCTCGTCGGTGATGTGCGGGATGACCTGCACGGTGTCACCGAGGTACTCCCCGCGGCGCTCCTTGGCGATGACTGTGGAGTACACCTGCCCGGTGGTGACGTTCGCCCAGCTGGGCAGGTCACGGTCGAGGAAGCGCTCGTAGTGACCGATGTCGAGGTCGGTCTCGGCGCCGTCCTCGGTGACGAACACCTCGCCGTGCTGGAACGGGTTCATCGTCCCGGGGTCGACGTTCAGGTACGGGTCGAGCTTCTGCATCGTCACCCGCAGACCGCGGGCGGTGAGGAGCTGGCCGAGGCTGGAGGCGGTGAGGCCCTTGCCGAGCGACGACGCGACGCCGCCGGTGACGAACACGTGCTTGGTGGCCGGGCGGGTCTGCTGCAAGGAGGTGCTCCCGTGGGATCGGAGAGGGTGCTGAGGTGCGCCACCCACGGGATCTCACGCTAACACGGGCCACACCAGCCTCGTCGGTCGGTTCCGGCCGACCGGACGGTCGGATCAGCTGCCCTGCTGGGCGTTGAGGGTGATGCCCTGAGCCGACCGCGCGGTCCCGTAGCGGCCGGCCTTGCCGTCGAGCTGCTCCTTCAGGGCCAGCACGGTGGTGATCTGCCCGGCGGAGGTCCCCACGTTGTCGACGGTGCTCAGCGCCGAGCTGATGTCGTTGTCGGCCCGCGCCACCCCCACCGACCCGTTGCCGTCGGCCGAGCCGCTGGTGCCGGCGAGCACCGCACCGGCCCCCGAGCGGTCCAGAGCGGCCGCGAAGCGGGCCACCGACGCGGCACGGTCGCCCGCCCCATCCCCGGTCACCGCACCCCCGGTGAGCACCACCGCCAGCTGGGCAGGCTTCACCTCCGCGACGCTCTGACCGAGGAAGCCCCCGGCCTGCAGCGCCTTCAGCGCTACGGTGAGCTCCTCGGGAGTGCTCTGGGGCTGCGCGGTCTTCGCGTTGAGCAGCAGCACCGAGCCGAGCAGGCTGCCGGCGAGGCTGCCCGCGTCGACGGTCCCGGTGGGCAGCTGCACGCCCGCGGGGATGACGTTGGTGACGGTGGAGCGGAGCTGGTCGGCGTTGGACGGGTTCACGAACGACGCGGTCAGCGAGACCTGTCCGGTGACCGTTGCCCCGGCCTCGGCCACGAGCTTGACGATCGCGTCGCGGGCCCCGGCGTCGGCGTCGGGGCCGGTGACCACGAGCACCGTCCGCTTGGCCAGGACGTCGCGCAGGGCCAGCGGAGCGATCGCGGACTCAAAGCCGTTGGCGCTCGTCAGCTGGGAGCGCAGGGTGTTGTTCCGCGTCTCGAGGTCGGAGTTGGTGCTGGTGAGGCTGGTGTTGTCCGAGCGCAACCCTGACAGCAGGCCCTCCGACAGCGACGTGGACCCCAGCACCACTCCGAGGGCCAGGGCCAGGAACACCGCGGCGATCGAGATGATGTGGTGACGCAGGGAGATCACTGGAACAGGCCTCCGGCCCAGTCGATGAAGGAGCGCCACAGGTCCAGGGCGTGGTCGACGTACACCTGCCCAGCCCCGGACACCGCCAGGGCCACCGCGATGGCGATGACTGCGGCCAGCACCAGCAGCAGCACCGCGCCGCCGGACACCCGGCTGCGGTAGAGGGTGGCCACGGCCTTCGCGTCGACCAGGGTGGACCCAACCTTGAGCCGGGTCAGGAACGTGGAGGGGTTGGAGTCGCGCCGACCGCGGTCGAGAAACTCGTCGAGCGTGGCCGCCGAGCCGGCGCTGACGATGAGCGAGGCGCGGTGGTGGTCGGCGAGCAGCAGGGCCAGATCCTCGCTGGAGCCGGACGCGGGGAAGGTGATGGCCCCCACGCCCAGGTCCTGGATGCGCTCGAGCCCGCTGGCGTAGCCGTCGGACTGGGCCGGCAGCACCACCTGGGCGCCGCACTTCAGCGTGTCGGCCTCGATGGCGTCCGGGTCACCCACGATGAGGTGCGGGGTGTAGCCCTGCTTGCGCAGGGTGTCCGCTCCGGCGTCGACACCGATGATGACCGGCTTGTACTCCTTCATGAACGGCTTCAGCGCGCGCAGCTCCTGGGCGTGGCCGGACCCACCACTGACGATGACGACGTGACGGCCCTCCATCTGCACGTCGACGTCGGGGACCCCCACCCCGTCCAGCAGCAGCGAGCTCTCCCGCCGGATGAACTCGATGGTGTTGCCGGAGAACGCTTCCAAGTGGTCGACGAGCCCGATCTTGGCTTCGACCATGGCGTCGGCGACCGACTCGGGGCTCTGCGCGGTGCCGCTGGCGACCTCGCGGTCACCGGCGTAGACGACGCCCTCGTCGACGCGGAGCTTGGCCCCGTCCTTCACGCTGCGGAACACCTCGCTGCCGACGGAGTCGACCAGGGGGATGCCGGCGCCGACGAGGATCTCCGGGCCGAGGTTCGGGTAGCGCCCGGAGATCGACGGTGCGGCGTTGACGACCGCGCTGACCTCCGCGCCCACCAGGGCTTCGGCGGTGGCCCGGTCGAGGTCCATCTCGTTGAGCACCACCACGTCGCCGTGCCCGATCCGGCGCAGCAGCCGTGCAGTGTTGCGATCGACCCGTGCGACCCCGGTGACCCCGGGCAGGGTGGACTGGGACCGCGACAGCAGGGCGGGCATTCTCATGACCCCCATGGTGCGGGCGCGGTCTCGCTGCGCGGTGGAGGCGCGCCGAGGAACCGGTCAGCGCCGAACGTCAGCGTCGGGGGTCACTGCTGACGGTCACTGCCGGCGGTGGCCAGCAGCTCCTCGGCGTGCGCCCGGCCGGTGGCGGTGTCGTCCAGGCCCGCGAGCATGCGCGCGAGCTCGGCGACCCGCTCGGTCGGCTCCAGGGTCCGGACGCCGCTGAGGCTGCCGTTCGGGCCGCCGACCTGCTTGTCGACCACCACGTGGGTGTCGGCGTACGCGGCGACCTGCGGCAGGTGGGTCACGACGATCACCTGGTGGGTCCGAGCCAGGCGGGCCAGGCGACGTCCGATCTCCACCGCGGCACGCCCCCCCACGCCGGCGTCCACCTCGTCGAAGACGAGGGTGCTCGTGGTGTCGGCCCCGGCGAGGACCACCTCGAGGGCGAGCATGACCCGGGAGAGCTCCCCGCCGGAAGCGCTGCGGCCGATGGGCAGGGCGGGGGCGCCGTCGTGGGCGGCCAGGGCCAGCTCCACCTCGTCGACCCCCTCGCGTCCGGCGTGCAGCCGCGCCCCGGCGACGACGAGGCCGGCGGCGTCGTCGGGGCCGGCGACGCGGTCGGTGACGGTGACCACCAGGCGGGCCTGACCCATGGCGAGCCCGGACAGCTCGGCGGTGACGGCGGAGGACCGTCGCTTTGCGGCCTTGCGTCGCGCGGCACGCAGGGCGACGGCGGCGGCGCCCAGCTCGGCGGCAAGGGTGTCGCGCTGCTGCGCGAGCGCGGTGAGGGTGTCGCCGGAGACGTCGACCTGGGTGAGGCGGACCCGCGCCTGCTGCGCCCAGGTGAGCACCCCGTCGACGTCGACCGCCCGGCTGCGGACCAGGGCCTTCAGCTCGGCCTGACGGGTCAGCACCGCGTCGAGCTCGGCACCGTCGGCCGGCAGGGCGAGCAGGTAGCTGCTGAGGTCACCACCGACGTCGGCAAGCACCACGGCCACCTCGTCCAGGCGGTGCGCCTGGGCCAGCAGAGCCTCGTCGGTGACGGCCCGAAGCTGGGCGCGGGCCACGGCGACGAGCTCCAGGGCTCCCCCGGTGCTGGAGTCGGCGTCCCCGGTGAGGGCCTGCTGCGCTTCCGCACCGGCCGCCCGCAGCGCGTCCAGGTCCGACAGCCGGGCGACGGTCCGCAGGATGGCCGCGTCCTCACCGGGGGCGGGATCGACCCGCTCCACCTCGGCGAGACCGTCCCGCAGCACGGCCGCCTCCCTGGCGAGCTCCACCGAGCGGGACGTGCGCTCGGCGAGGTCGGCCACGACCTGCGCCCACTGCCCCCGCAGGTGTTGGTAGCGGGCCAGCAACGGCGCCACGGCTGGGTCGCTGCGGTCCAGGGCCGCGCGCTGCTCGGCGGGGCGCAGCAGGCGGAGCTGGTCGTTCTGGCCGTGCACGGCCAGCAGCGGGGCGGTGAACTCGGCGAGGGTGCCGGCGGGGACGCTGCGCCCGCCGAGGTGGGCGCGGCTGCGCCCGTCGGCTCCGACCGTGCGAACGGCGATGACGCTGCCGTCCTCGTCGGCCTCGGCCCCGGCGGAGGCGACGACCTCGCCGGCGAGCCGGCCGGGTGGGCCGTTCAGCTCGAATCGGCCTTCCACCACCGCGCGGGGGGTGTCCACCCGCACCCGGGAGGCGTCGGCGCGCGCCCCGCCGAGCAGGTAGAGCCCGGTGACCACCATCGTCTTGCCCGCGCCGGTCTCACCGGTGAGCACGGTCAACCCGGGCCCGAGCTCCACCGCAGCCTCGGCGATGACTCCGAGCCCGCGGATCGTCAGCTCCGACAGCACTATCGACGACCTCCGTCGTCGCTGCGCTCGTGCCTGTGCTCGTGCGGACGACCACGCCACCCGTGCACCGGGAGGTTGAACTTGTTGACGAGGCGGTCGGTGAACGGCTGGTGGTCGAAGCGCACCAGCCGCACCGGGTCCGCCCCGCGAACCACCTCGACCCTAGCCCCGGCCGGGACGGCCAGCAGCCGTCGACTGTCGCAGGACAACATCGCGTCAGCCCCGCCGGCGTCCACCTCGATCGCGACCTCGGAGTGGGGGCTGACGACCAGCGGGCTCGCGAACAGGGTGTGCGCGTTGCTGGGCACGACGAGCAGCGCCTCCGTGTCGGGCCACATGATCGGGCCGCCTGCGGAGAACGCGTAGGCGGTGGACCCGGTGGGGGTGGCGACGAGCACACCGTCGCAGCCGAACGCGGACAGCGGCCGGTCGTCGACCTCGAGCACCACCTCGAGGATGCCGCCCCGGGTGCTCTTCTCCACGCTGGCCTCGTTCAGCGCCCAGCTGCGGCCGATCTCGACCGAGTCCTGGAGCACGACGACGTCGACGGTCATCCGCTCCTCGACCCGGTAGTCGACACCGATGATCGCGTCCAGCACCGCGTCGAGGTTGTCCGGGTCGGCCTCGGCCAGGAAGCCGACGCGCCCCAGGTTGATGCCGAGCACCGGCACGTGGGCGGGACGCGCAAGCTCCGCCGCCCGCAGCAGGGTGCCGTCGCCGCCGAGGACCAGCACGAGCTCGGCCCCCTCGGCGGCGGTGTCGCTGGCGTCGACCGGGTGGGCCCCCAGGACGCTGGGCAGGGCGAGGTCCTCGGTCTCCTCGACCAGCACCCGCAGCACGATGCCGGCCTCGGTGAGCCGGGCGGCGACCCGCTTGGCCGGTTCGGCGTTCTCCGCCCGCCCGGTGTGCACCACCAGCAGGATCTCGCGGCTGCTCACGCCGGGCCCTCCGCCACCGCTGCGCGGACCATCGACTCGACCACGTCGGGGTCCTGGGCCGCGGCCGCGGCATCGTCGCGGGTCAGCCAGAGGAAGAACTCGACGTTGCCCGAGGGACCCGGCAACGGGCTGGCGACCACGCCGCGGGTGCACAGACCGTGGCCGGCCGCGGCGGTCGCGACGGCAGTGACGGCGTCGGCCCGCAGCTGCGGGTCGCGCACCACTCCACCGGCGCCGACCCGCTCCTTGCCCACCTCGAACTGCGGCTTGACCATCGGCAGCAGGTGTCCGCCGGGGCGGGTGCAGGCGGCCAACGCCCCGAGCACCAGCCGCAGGGAGATGAACGACAGGTCGGACACCACCAGGTCCACCTCGCCGCTGATCGCCTCGGGGGTCAGCGCTCGTGCGTTCGTGCGGTCGTGCACCCGCACGCGCTCGTCGGACTGCAGCCGCCACACGAGCTGTCCGTAGCCGACGTCCACGGCCACGACCTCGCGGGCGCCGCGCGCCAGCAGCACGTCGGTGAAGCCGCCCGTGGAGGCGCCGGCGTCGAGACAGCGGGTGGCCTCGACGCCGACCTCGGTGAAGGTGTCCAGCGCGCCGAGCAGCTTGCGCGCCCCACGCGAGGCCCAGTGCGGTTCGTCGTCGACCTCGGTGACCCGCAGCGCGGCGCCAGCCTCGACCGCGGTGGCCGGCTTGGCCGCGACCCAACCGTCGACCAGGACGCGACCCTGGCCGACCAGCTCGGTGGCGTGCTCGCGTGAGCGGGCCAGGCCACGGCGCACCAGCTCCGCGTCCACCCGCGCTCGCCGTGCCACGTCAGACCCGATCGATGGTGTCGAGGGCGGCAGACAGGGCGCGGTGCAGCTCGTCGAGTGACGCCACGTGCCGCGCCAGCTCGTCCGCCCCTGCTCCCTCGACGTTCGCGGCGAGCGCGGCGTCGACCACCGCCCGAATCTCGGCGGGGTCGACGCCGTCTGCGGGCGGGCCGGGAACCGGTGTGTTCATCGGCGTTCACGGTATCCGATCCACCGGTGAGCGCACCGTCGGTCACACCGGGGTACTGAGACCCCAGCGCTCCAGATCTGCAGCAGCGTCGGCGTCGGCGCACCGGACCCGCCAACCCCCGTCGGGCTCGGTCGAGCCCCACGCGAAGTGGCACGCCGCGCGCAGGGCGGCCAGACCGGGCGGGGTGGACGCCGTCTGCTGCCCGCCGGTGCGGCGGATCACCAGGACGCCGTCCTGCGCCGTTGCCGTCCACCCGGGGACGGCTGCACCAAGGGCCAGCTCGGCGGCGGGTCGGTCCAGCCCGCCGAGGTCGGGGGCCACCAGGTCGGGGCGCTGCTCTGGCCGTGCACCGATCAGGTCCGCGGCGGTGCTGACCCCGGTGAGGACCAGCAGCGAGCGGGCTCCGACGGTGTGGGCACCGGCGATGTCGGTGTCCAACCTGTCCCCCACCACGAGCGGTCGCTCGCTACCCGAGCGGGCGAGCGCGTCGTCCATGATCGGTCGGGCCGGCTTGCCCGCCACCAGGGGCTGACGACCGGTGGCGAGGGCCACGACCCCGACCATCGACCCGTTGCCCGGCAGCAGCCCGCGTTCGCTCGGCAGGGTGGGGTCGGTGTTGGTGGCCACCCACAGCGCCCCTGCGCGGACGGCCACGGTGGCTTCGGCGAGCTCGCGCCAGCCGGTGTCCGGGGAGTGACCGTGAACCACCGCCGCGGGGTCGTCCTCGGCCTCCCGCACGGCGACCAGCCCCACCCCCTCAACCTCCTCGACCAGCGCCGAGGTTCCGACCACCAGCACGCGGGATCGCGGTGGCAGCCGCTCGACCAGCATTCGCGCCGCGGACTGGGAGCTGGTCACCACCGCAGCCAGGCTGGCGGCGAAACCGAGGCCCTCCAGCTTGACGACGACGTCGGCGGGGCTGCGGCTGGCGTTGTTGGTCACGTAGCAGAGCCGTTGCCGGCTATCGGCGAGCACGTCCACGGCGCCGGGGACGGCCCGGTCACCCTGGTAGACCGTCCCGTCGAGGTCCAGCAGCAGCGCGTCGTGCTCGGTGCGCAGGGCGCTCACGCGCTGGGCTCCGGGTCGGCGCCGAGCTCGGCCAGCCGCTCCTCGACGTCGGTGTCACCGTCGGTGTCCGCCTGCGCACAGGTGAGGAACCAGCGCACCGCATCGCCGGTGCGACCGGCCTCGGCGAGGGCGTCCGCGTACGCGTAGGACAGCCTCGCGTAGGAGGTACCGGTGCCCCCAGCGTCCAGCTCCTCGGTCTGCAGGCTCACGATCGCCGAGTCGAGCTGCCCCAGGTCGCGACGGGCACCGGCCACCACGATGCGCAGCTCGGTGGCCTCAGCGGCGCCCAGCCGTGCGGCTTCGGGACTCCGCGCCAGCTCGATTGCCCTCTCGGGGCGCCCGAGCGCCCGCTCGCAGTCCGCCATCACCGCCACCAGACCGGGACCACCGGCCATGCGACGGGCCGCCCGCAGCTCCGTCAGGGCTTCCGCCCACTCCTCCGCGTGATAGGCCGTGATCCCGACCGCTTCCCGAACCACCGCGACGCGGGCGGCCCTGTCTCGGGCGCTGCGGGCGTGGGCAAGCGCCAGACGTGGGTCGTCGTCGACGAGTGAGCCGGCCATCACGAGGTGGCGCGCGACCCGCTCGGCGTTGGTCTTGTCCAGGCTCAGCAGGTCCCGGCGCACCGCCGGGTCGAGGTCGCTCGCGCTCACCTCGTCAGGAAGATCCGGTTCATCGGCCTTGGATCTCGTACGAGCCTGCGTCTCGCCCGCCCGCCCGGTCCGGTCAGGTGCGCCGTGTCCTGTGCGCGGCGGCCCACCACGCACATCCGAGCGTGGTGGCTGCGAACTCGAGCGGTTGTCCACGGCGGTGGCCTTTCTCGACGCTGTTCGTCATCCGGACGCACGAAAGGGGACCCGAAGAATCGGGTCCCCTCTCGTGAACGGGTGTTCGGCGATGTCCTACTCTCCCACACCCTGGCGGGTGCAGTACCATCGGCGCTGGAGGGCTTAGCTTCCGGGTTCGGGATGGGACCGGGCGTTTCCCCTACGCTATGGCTGCCGTAACGCTGTGAAACAAGTGGTTCTACCCTGACCCCGGGGGAATCGGTGTCCCGTC